>NZ_MJGR01000016.1:0-40067 GCF_001865105.1 Curtobacterium sp. MCBA15_016 | reverse complement strand
CGGTGTCGGAAACGTGGTTCGACCCGCCCGCCAGCGCCAGAGCCAGAGCCCGCCAGCGCCCGCCCGCCCTACTGCAGCCCCTTGCCCACCCGGCTGTTGCGGCGGCTGTACCCGAAGTAGATCGCGAACCCGACCACGAGCCAGATGACGAACCGGAGCCACGTCTCGACCTCGAGGTTCAACATCAACCAGAAGCACAGCACCGCCGAGACGATCGGCAGCACCGGCGACCACGGCACCCGGAAGGCACGCGGCGCGTCGGGACGCGAACGACGGAGCACGATGATGCCGATCGACACGAGCACGAACGCGGACAGGGTGCCGATGTTGATCATGCCCTCGAGCTTGTCGACCGCGGTGAAGCCGGCGAGCAGCGCGACGACGACACCCGCGACGACCTGCACGCGCACCGGCGTCTGCGTCTTCTCGTTCGTCTTCGAGAACCAGCGCGGCAGCAGGCCGTCACGGCTCATCGCGAAGACGATGCGGGACAGGCCGAGCAGCAGCACCATGACGACCGTGGTCAGACCGATCAGGGAGCCGATCGCGATGATGCCAGCGGCCCACGGCAGTCCGACGATGTCGAAGGCGGATGCCAGCGACGGCGTCTTCTCCTCGGCCAGGCGCTGGTACGACACCATGCCCGTGATGACGACGCTGACGCCGACGTAGAGCAGCGTCACGATGCCGAGGCCGATGAAGATGCCGCGCGGCAGGGTCTTCTGTGGGTTCTCGGTCTCCTCGGCGCTGGTCGCGACGACGTCGAAGCCGATGAACGCGAAGAACACGAGGGAGGCCGCGGCGAGCAGGCCGAAGACGCCGTACTGGGCGGGCTCCGAGCCGGTGAACCAGGACACGAGCGACTGGGTCCAGACACTCCCCTCCGAACCGCGGGCGGGCGACGCCGGCGGGATGAAGGGGGTGAAGTTCGCGGCCTTGACGAAGAACGCACCGGCGACGATGACGAACACGACGATGGCGACCTTGATGACCGTGATGACGGCCGAGACCCGCGACGACAGGCGGGTGCCGAACGCGAGCAGCACCGTGAAGATGCCGACGATCAGGACCGGGCCCCAGGTGAACGGGATCGGCCCGAGCTGGATCGTGCTCGGCAGGTCGACGCCGAACACCTCGAACGCGGTGCTGAGGTAGATGCCCCAGTACTTCGCGATGACGGCGCTGGCGGTGAGGGTCTCGAGGATGAGGTCCCACCCGACGATCCAGGCGAGCAGCTCGCCCATCGTGGCGTAGGTGAACGTGTACGCGGAGCCGGCGACGGGGATCGTCGAGGCGAACTCGGCGTAGCACATGATCGCGAGGCCGCAGGTGACGGCGGCGAGCAGGAACGAGATGATGACGCCGGGCCCGGCGAAGTTCGCGGCGGCGTTCGCACCGACCGAGAAGATGCCGGCGCCGACGGCGACCGCGATCCCCATCGCGGCGATGTCGAACGTCTTCAGGGAGCGTTTCAGGGACCGGCCCTGCTCCTCGGAGTCGGCCAGTGAGGCCTCGATCGACTTGATGCGGAGCTTCTGTGCCATGGGGTGGATCCCGTCATCGGCTGGCGGCGGACCCCGCGACATTACTGGTGTACCACCCCGACACGCAAACACCGCGGACGGGCGTGGCCCGGCAGCGCGGCCTGCGACTGCGCGTGGTCCGGGGCCCGGGAGGCGCGGCTCGGCTCAGACGGACCGGCGCCAGTCCGACAGGAACCGCGCTCCGGCGTCGTCGTGGATCACGCCGTCGGGTGCCGTGAGCACCGGGTAGGGCGTCGCCGGGACCCCGTCGGACGGGCGGACGTCGACGTGCGCCACCTCGTGGCCGTTCGCGTGCAGCCAGTCCGCCATCGCGTAGTCGCTCCGGGAGTCGCCCATCGTCCGCCACGCCAGGGGCAGCTCGCCGTCCTGCGCGAGGAGCTCGAGCGACCGTTCGGCGCCCATGTCCTTGCCGCTGCGGTCGGACTCGACGTCGGTCGAGATGATCGTCGGGTCGATCCGCCACTGCACGGCACCGTCCGCGTCGGGGCGGACGTCGTCGAGCCGGCGGACCCCGAGCCCGCGGCGCTGGAGTGCGGCCATGGCCTTCGCGTCGAACTCCGGCTGGCGGGCGAGGTACGTGGCGTTCGGCACCTCGACGCGCTGCTCGATCGAGACCATCGCGCGCTTCGTCTCGTCGAAGAAGACCAGGTCGGCGTACTCGTCGCGGACGAGCTCGCGCATCTCGTCGGCGTAGTCCCGCGGCAGCGCCAGGTCCTCGGCGACGGTCAGCTCGCCCATGCCGCCCTCGTACTGCGGGCCGATCGAGCACCAGACGGCGCCCTTCTCGCACACGGCGTGCACGCGGCCGCCCGCGGCGAGACCGCCGGCGAGCAGCGGTCCGACGACCTCCTGCCGGATGAAGGCGTCGCTCCGCCCCGTGTTGAACACGACGGGGATGCCCTCGGCCGCGAGCGCGACGAGGTCCTCGATGATGCTCGGGATCGCGATGGTGCGCGAGACGGGGCTGGCGATGGGCCCGTCGACGTCGAGCAGGAGTCCGAGGCGAGGTGCGTTCACGACGACCATCCTTGCAGCCCCGGTGGTCAGCGCCGTGCGGCCGTCCGCGCGGTGAAGCGGTCGAGCAGCTGGCCGAGGGCCTCGGGTGCGGGCACGTGTCCCTGCCCCGGCACCTCGGCGTACTCCGAACCCGGGACGGCCTCGACGACCGCCCGGGCCGCCTGCCGCATCCACTCGAGGCCGTCGCCACCGGCCGCGACGAGGACGGGCACGCCCACGGCTGCAGCCACCCGCTCGGGGATCGCGAGACCGTTGAGGACCCGGACGTCACGGCTCAGCACGTGCGCGTCGACCACGAGGGACCGCCACAGCGCACCCTTCAGCCGGAGTGCGGTGATCTGGCCCATGGGGACGCCGAGGACGTGCGCGAGGAACGCCCGGACGGCCTGGGCACGACGTCCGACCGCGACGTGCTCGTCGAGGACGTCCGCGAAGACGACGTCGTCGGCGTGCGGGTCGACGGTGGCGCGGTAGGGCGGTTCCCAGAGCACGGCGGCGTCGAGTCGGACCCCGCCCGCGAGGCCGTGCAGCACCACGCCCGCGCCCACGCAGAGGCCGACCGCCGTGACGGGACCCTCGACGTCGGCGACGACGGCCGCGAGGTCCTCGACCTCGCGCTCGATCGCCCACGGGTCGGTGTCGCCGCTCGCGCCGCGGCCGCGTCGGTCGTAGGTGATGACCCGGTAGCGGTCGTGCAGGGCCGCGGTCAGGCCGGTGACGAACGGGGTGCCGTGGTGGTCGAACGCTCCGCCGACGACGACGAGCGCGGGGCCGGTCCCGGCGTCGGACACGGCGAGCACCGTGCCGTCCGCGGAGACGACCGTGCGGTCGACGTGCTGGTCCATGGGGTCCTCGAAGGTGGGTCGACCGCGGTGCGCCGCTGGCGCGCGTGGGGTCCTTCGGGTCTGGTCCTTGGCGGGTCGGTTGTGTCGAGCATGACAGCCCCGTGCCCCCGCGTCGACACCCGCAACCAGGGGGAGAACGCCGGTCCGGCCGCTCTCGACTCAGACCAGGGCCGTCGTGCCCACCGACTCCCGTTCGAGCAGGGACCGCTTCACGTCGAGCCCCCACGCGAAGCCGCCGAGCGTGCCGTCGGTCCGCAGCACGCGGTGGCACGGCACGAACAGCGCCGGGGCGTTCCGCGCACACACGCTCGCCGCGGCCCGGACGGCGTCGGGTCGCCCCATCGCGGCGGCGAACCCGGTGTAGGTCAACGTCCCGCCGGCGGGGATCAGTCGGAGCTGCCGCCAGCCCTCGGCGAAGAGCTCGGTGCCGAACTGACGCACCGGCACCTGCATCGCGTGCTCGACCTCGCCCGCATAGAACGCGTCGACGGCGTCCGCCGAGGCCACACGCCCGTCGACCACGCGTTCCGGCCGGTGCCGGTCGGCGAGGCGCGCGAGGATGCGCTCCGCGTCGTCCGTCCAGCCCGAGGCGAGGACACGGCCCTCGGTGTCCTCGAGCACGGTGAAGGGGCCGTCGGGGGTGTCCAGCGTCTGGATCGTCGCATCGGTCATCGTTCGTCCTTCCGGGCGGCCGGAGCCGCGGTCGTGTGGGTCGCACCGGTCGTCGCCGTCGCGCGGTCGATGATCGGTCGCCAGCAGTGCATCGTGAGGTAGCTCCGCCACGGCGCCACCTGCTCCGACCATAGGGAGAGCTCGCGCGCCGAACCGGGCAGCCCGAGTTCCTGTGCACCGTTGCGCACGGCGAGGTCGCTGTGGAGGAAGACGTCCGGGTGGTGGCGGACCCGGAGCGCCACGTAGTCGGCCGTCCAGGGCCCGATGCCCTTCACCGCGAGGAGTCCGGCGCGCAGCTCGTCGAGCGACTGCCCGCCGTCGACCACGAGCGACCCGTCGGCGAGCGCGGCGGCCACCCGGAGGATCGTGTCGACGCGGGCAGCCGGGCCACGGAGCACCTCGTGCCCGCGGGCCGCGATGACGGCGGCGGACGGGAACAGCAGGCCGTCCGGCGCGATCGCGGACGGCACGGGCGCACCGAGCGCCGCGACCAGCCGTGTCTGCGCCGTCCGGGCCGCCGCGACGGACACCTGCTGGCCGATGAGGGTCCGGAAGACGATCTCGTGCGGGTCCACGGCGCCGGGCAGCCGGATGCCGGGGACCCGGGCGACGGCGTCGGCCAGCTCGGGCACCGCGCCGAGCACGGCGTCGACGGCTTCCGGATCGGCGTCGAGGTCGAAGTACGAGCGCACCCGCGCCACGAGCGTCGGGAGGTCGGAGAGGTCCGTGACCCGCACGCGCAGGTCGATCCCGGTCCCCCGCCCGGCCACCCCGGGGACGGAAGCCGAGGCGCTGAACCAGGCCGCGCCTCCTGGCAGGTCGAGCACCCGTCCGTACGACGTGACCCGCCCGGTGTCGTCGACCTCCACCTGCTCCGTGCCCGCCAGGGCGTGCAGCGCGTGCCAGTCGAGGAGCCCCTGCGCGTCGAACGGCGCGCGCGCCGGCAGGTGCACGTGCAGCGCCCCGTCCGCGACCGGTCGGAGCGTACGGCGTGCGCGGAGCTCGGTCGGCGTGACCGCGAAGACCTCGCGCACGGTCTCGTTGAACTGGCGGACGCTCGCGAACCCGGCGGCGAACGCGACGTCCGCGACGGGCAGGTCGGACGAGGTGAGCAGCGTCCGCGCGGTCTGTGCGCGGTGCGCCCGGCTGAGCGCCTTGGGCCCGGCACCGAGCTCGGCGGTCATGATGCGGTTGAGCTGCCGCTCGGAGTACCCGACGCGGGCGGCGAGACCGGGCACGCCGTCGCGTTCGACGACGCCGTCGAGGACGAGGCGCATGGCGCGTCCGGCGACGTCCTCGCGGAGGTCCCACTCGGGGCTGCCCGGTGTCGCCTCGGGCAGGCAGCGCTTGCAGGCGCGGAAGCCGGCGAGGTGCGCGGCGGCACTGGTGCGGTAGAAGGTGACGCCGGACTCCCGGGGCGTCCGGGCCGGGCACGAGGGGCGGCAGTAGATGCCGGTGGAGTGCACGGCGGTGACGAACTGCCCGTCGAACCGGGCATCGCGGGAGGCGACGACCCGGTAGCGCTCGGCGTGCAGTGCGTCTGGTGCGGTGGACATGCCCACAGCCTGACACGGCTCACCGACATCGACTGGCGGAAATCAGACAGGGCAGCGGACGTCCGTCAGTGCGGGAACGGCGGCCTGGAGGCGCGGCTAGCGTGGGGTGGGTGACCGACGTGGACGACGTGGCCGGCTCCGGCGACCTGCCCTTCCGGACCGACGTCGAGATCGCGCTGCTGCTGGTGTCCCGGCGGCACCGGTACGAGGGGCGACCGGCGGACGGGGCGCTGCCCGCCGTGGACGGCGAGCCGGACGACCTGCGCGATCGCGTCGAGCTGCGCGCGGGACTCGGGATCGTCGGCGACCGGTACTTCGCGTCGCGGGCGCATGTGCACGCCTCGGTGACCGTGATCGGTCTCGAGGGGCTCGACGCCGTCGCCGCCGAACTCGGTGCGGCCGTCGACCCGGTCGCGACCCGGCGGAACGTGTTCCTCCGCGGGGCGGACGTCGAGGCGCTCCGGGGCCAGCCGTTCACGCTCGACTCCGGGCAGGGGGTGGTCCGCTTCCGCGGGTACCGGCCGGCGAACCCGTGCGCCTGGATGGACCACGAGGTGGCCCCGGGGGCGTTCCGGGCGATGCGCGGGCGGGGCGGGGTGCGGTGCGACCCGGAGTCCGACGGCGTCCTCGCCCTCGGTCCCGCGGTGCTCCGCACGGCCCGCCCCGTCGCGCTCCCCTGACGCGCCGGCGCGCCCGGCGCGCTCGCCGCGCCAGCGCGCCGAGACTCGGGCCCGCGGACTCTTTCGCGCTGCCGCAGCCCACGCCGAGTCCGCCGAGCCGAGACTCGGCCCAGCCTCCTACGCGGTCAGTGCGGACTCGATCGCGAGTGGGCGCAGGGCCGGTCAGGCGGTTAGTGCGGACTCGATCGCGTCGACGAACGCCGGCAGGTCGTCCGGGTTCCGCGAGGTGATGAGCCCGCCGTCGACCTGGACCTCCTGGTCGACCCACTCGGCCCCGGCGTTCCGCACGTCGGTCTGCAGCGACGGGAACGACGTGATCGTCTTCCCCGACACCACGCCGGCCTCGATGAGGGTCCACGGCCCGTGGCAGATCGCGGCGACGGGCTTGCCGGCCTCCGCGAATGCCTGCACGAGGGAGACCGCCTGCTGGTCGGTGCGGAGGGTGTCGGCGTTGATCGTGCCCCCGGGGACGACGAGCGCGTCGAACGAGCCGGCGTTGACACCGGCGATGGTGGTGTCCGGGTCGACGTGCTGGCCCGGGTCCTTGTCGCCGACGAGGGTCGCGATCGCCCCGGTCTCCTGCGCCGCCACCGTCACCGTCGCGCCGCGCTCGCGGAGCTGGTCGATCGGGACGACGATCTCGTCCTGCTCCACGCCGTAGTTCGTCGCGATGACGAGGATCTTCTTGCCGTCGAGTGCTGCCATGGTCGTTCCTTCCGCGGCCCGGTCGTTCCGGCCGCACGATCAGCGTCGTCGGGGAGCGCTGGAAGCGTCCGCAGGTGGACAGCCGTGGGCCGCGGTCGGGTCAGCCGCGGATGCGGAAGGCCGTTCCCTCGCGCTCCACGGAGATGCCGTCGTAGCCGCCCACCCGGTACAGCCCCGCGGTGACGTCGGCCTCGAGCGTCCCCACGACGACCGTGGTCGCCCCGGAGCCGATCGCGGCCTCGAGCCCGGCGGGTGCGTCCTCGAACGCGACACAGTCGGCGGCGTCGACACCGAGCAGCGCCGCACCGCGCAGGTACCCGTCCGGGTGCGGCTTGCCGTGCTCGACGTCCTCGGAGGCGACGAGCGCCTCGGGCACGTGCACCCCGGCGGCCTGCATCCGCTCCACCGCGAGGTCGCGGGGCGCACTCGTGACGATCGCGACCGGCACCCCGGCGTCGACCAGGCGGGACACGAACGCCCCGGCGCCCGGGACCTCCGAGATGCCCTCGGTGCTCTCGCGCTCCTCGGCGACGAGCCCGGCAGCGATCCGCAGCTGCTCGTCGTGGTCGAGGTCGGGCAGGAAGCGCTGGATCGTGCTGATCGCCTGGCGGCCGTGCGAGAAGGCGAGGATCTCCGCGGGGTCGATGCCGTGCTCGACGCCGAACCGGGTCCAGGTCGCCTCGACCACCGCGGTCGAGTCGACGAGCGTCCCGTCCATGTCGAAGAGGACCCCGGACGCCACGATGTCGATCACGCGCCCGACCCTAGCGTGCCGCCCCGGTCACTCGCCGGGGTCCGGCGCGCGGTGCCGGTCACTCGCCGGGGTCCGGCGCGTGGTGCCGGTCACTCGCCGGGGTCGAGCGCCCGCACGTACCGGGTGAGCAGCACACCGTCACGCCCGAGGAGCACGTGGGCCGGCCGGAAGCGCCGGAGGTCGGGCGAACCGCCGCGGGTGATGCGCGGGCCGGCGCCACCCTCGAGCGACGGGTCGACCGTCAGCGTGAGTTCGTCCACGAGGTCCGCCGCCACGAGCGCCCCGAAGAACGTCGGTCCGCCCTCGCAGTGCACCGTGCCGAGGCCGCGCGACACCAGGGCGTCCCGCAGGGCGACGGGGTCGACCGTGTCCGGGTCGTCGTCGGAGCTGCACGGCACGACGTCCGCGACCGCCGCGAGCGCCGCGGCCCGGGGCGACGACGCTGCGGTCGTCGAGGTGAGGACGATCGGACGCACCGGCGCCTCGGTGAACACCCGGGACGCCGGGTCGAGGGACAGCGAGCCCGAGACGATCGCGAACACCGGGTGGTCGGGCAGCCCGTGTGCCCGCCGCCAGGCCACGTCGGCGTCGTGCAGCACCATCGGCCCGTAGCCCTCGTCACGGACGGTCCCGGCGGCGACCAGCACCGCGTCGGCCACCCGGCGCAGCAGGTCGAACACGCGCAGGTCGTCCGGCCCGCCGAGCGAACCCGAGACCCCGTCGCCCGCGCCCGTCGCCGAGCCGTCGAGCGTCGTCACGAAGTTCACCCGCAACCAGGGTGCGACCGCCCCCGCCGTGTACAGCGCGAGCAGCTCGTCGTCGGACAGGTCGGCGATCGACGGCGGGAGGACGCTCACGTGTTGTGCCGCGCTTCCACCGGTGCCCGCCAGCCGAGCGTCGCCTCGACCATGCGCATCGCGTCCACGCTCTCGGCGACGTCGTGCATCCGGACGATCCGCGCGCCGAGCATCGCGCTCACGGTCGCGACCGCCAACGACCCGGCCAGTCGCTCACCGCGGGGACGCCCGAGGGACTCCCCCACGAAGTCCTTGTTCGAGACCGCCGCGAGCACCGGGTAGCCGAGCGCGACCACCTCGGGCAGGCGTCGGGTGAGCTCGAGCGTGTGCACCGTGTTCTTGTTGAGGTCGTGCCCCGGGTCGACGATGATCCGCGACTCCGGGATGCCGGCCGCGAGGGCCCGGTCGACCCGCTCGCGCAGGAACCCGACGACCTCGGTCGTCACGTCGCCGTACTGCGGCGGGGCCGGCAGCGGACGACGGGGCTCCGCCAGCGAGTGCGTGATCACGATCGTCGCGTCGGAGTCCGCCACGACGGCCGCCATCCGGGGGTCGGACAGCCCGGTCGTGTCGTTGACGACGCTCGCACCGGCCTCGATCGCCGCTGCGGCGACCTCGGGCCGGAAGGTGTCGACGCTGATCGTCACGTCGGACTCCTGCGCGAGCTGCCGGACGACGGGCACGACGCGGTCGATCTCGTCGGCGGCGGGCAGCTCCGGCCCCGGCGCGAACTTCACGCCGCCGATGTCGACCCAGTCCGCGCCCTGCTCGGCCGCGTGCACGGCGGCCTCGACGGCACGGTCGAGTGCGAAGGTCGCGCCGCGGTCGTGGAACGAGTCGGGCGTGCGGTTCACGATCGCCATGACGGCGATGCGGTGGTCGAAGTCGACGGTCCGGCGGCCGATGGTGCGCACGGGCTCGCGCAAGTCGGGGACGACCCACCCGGGTGCGGTGGCAGCAGGGCCCTGGCGCGCCCCGCTCAGCGGCGACGCGAAGCGTTGCGCGGGGCGCGCCGACCGAGCCTGCGAGGGAGGCGACCCGCCTCGCTCGGTCGTCACGCGTCCGCCCCGCGGCCGGCTCCGACGTCCGCGCCTGCACCGATCAGGGCGATCGCCTCGGCCCGTCCGGCGGCCTCGGCCAGGGTGCCGGACGCCGCCACGGTCACGGTCGTCGACCCGGTCTGCCGCTCCCCACGGGTCGTCACGCACTGGTGCTGCGCGTCGAGGACCACGAGGACGCCGGCGGCCCCGAGCCCCTCGGCGATGGTCGCCGCGACCTGCTCGCCGAGCCGCTC
Source organism: Curtobacterium sp. MCBA15_016 (assembly GCF_001865105.1). NCBI lineage: Bacteria > Bacillati > Actinomycetota > Actinomycetes > Micrococcales > Microbacteriaceae > Curtobacterium > Curtobacterium sp. MCBA15_016. Next base: position 30,203 of record NZ_MJGR01000016.1, on the reverse strand, counting down.
CTGCAGCTGCGGACGGGAGGCCACCGCGTCGAGCACGCGCGACAGCGTGCCGAGGCCGATGAGCCGGTCCCCCGGCGCGTACGCGAGGTGCGCCACACCGAGGAACGGGAGCAGGTGGTGCTCGCAGACGGACCGGAACTTCACGTCGCGCACGATGACGAGCTGCCCGCGGTCGCCCGGTTCGGCGTGGACCGTGCCGTCGCGGGCGATCGCCACCGCGTCCGTCCCGATGCCGGAGAAGAACTCGGCGTACGACTCGGCCACACGGGCGGGCGTGCGGGCGAGTTCCGCGCGGTCGGGATCCTCGCCGATCGCGAGCAGGAGCTCCCGCACGGCGGACTCGATGCGCGCACGGTCCAGACGTTGGTTCACCCGTCCATCCAACACCAGCCCTGGCCGCAGAACGCGACCGGGCAGCGGGCGTGACGTACCCCGTCGAGGCGAGCCGCGCCTCCAGGAAATCCCCTGGAAGGAAGCTGTGACGTGCCGGAAACCCAGCGCCCTTTAAGCTTGTTCGGTGAGCGCCCCGCAGACCGACACCACGCCCCGGAACCGCTTCGCGACCGGCCTCGACCGCTTCTTCTCCATCACGCACCGCGGATCGACGATCCCCCGCGAGATCCGGGGCGGCCTCGTCTCCTTCGTGACGATGGCCTACATCGTCATCCTCAACCCGCTCATCCTCGGCGGGTTCAGCCAGGACCAGGCGCCGCAGGACGTCCTCGGCGGCTGGCTGCAGAACGCCCAGGTCGCCGCGGCCACCGGACTCGTCGCCGGGCTCATGACGATCGCGATGGGCCTCATCGCGAACCTGCCGTTCGGCATCGCCGCGGGGCTCGGGATCAACTCGTTCCTCGCCGTCAGCGTCGTGCACCAGGTCACCTGGGCCGAGGCGATGGGCCTCGTCGTCATCAACGGCGTCGTGATCGTGATCCTGGCGTTGACGGGCATCCGGACGATGATCTTCACGGCCGTGCCGGCGCAGCTCAAGGCGGCCATCACCGTCGGCATCGGCCTGTTCATCGCGTTCATCGGCCTGGTCGACTCCGGGTTCGTCCGCACCACGAAGAACGCCTCGCCGCCGCTGCAGCTCGGCGAGGACGGCTCCATCGCAGCACTGCCGACCATCGTCTTCCTGATCGGCCTCGTCATCATCGGCACGCTGATGGCCCGCAAGGTCCGGGGTGCCCTGCTCATCGGCATCGTGGCGACCACGGTCATCGCGATCATCCTGCAGGCGATCTTCAAGGTACCGACCTCGGTCGACTCGCCCACCGGCTGGAACCTCAACGCGCCGGGGCTGCCCTCCGCGCTGTTCGCGGTGCCCGACCTGTCGCTCGTCGGCCACGCGGACGTGTTCGGCGCCTTCACCCGCATCGGCCCCATCGCCGCGTCGATGCTCGTCTTCACCCTCGTCTTCACGAACTTCTTCGACGCCATGGGCACGATGACCGGCCTCGCGAAGGCCGCCGGTGTCGCGAACCCCGACGGCACCTTCCCGCGCCTGAAGTCGGCGCTCGTCGTCGAGGGTGCCGGTGCCATCGCCGGTGGTGGCGCCTCGGTGTCGTCGAACACCGTGTTCATCGACTCCGCCGCAGGCATCGGCGAGGGCGCCCGGACCGGCATGGCCTCCGTCGTCACGGGCCTGCTGTTCCTGGCGTCGATGTTCCTCACGCCGCTGACGCAGGTCGTCCCGCTCGAGGTCGCAGCCGCCGGGCTCGTGGTCGTCGGTGCGCTCATGGTGGCGCAGGTGAAGGACATCGACTGGACCGACTTCGGGGCGGCGTTGCCGGCGTTCCTGACGATCGTGATCATGCCGCTGACCTACTCGATCGCGAACGGCATCGGTGCGGGCTTCATCAGCTGGGTGCTCATCAAGCTGCTGTCCGGTCGTGGCCGTCAGGTGTCGTGGCTGCTGTACGTCGTGGCGGCGGGCTTCCTGCTGTACTTCGCGCGCGGGCCGCTCGAGGTGCTGCTGGGCGTCGGCTGAGGCGCGGCGCGGGCGCGCGCGCTGCGGCGCGGCGCGCTTGCGTTCGCTCGCGGCGCTCGCGTTTCGCACAACGAAAGTCGCCCCGAACCACGGACAGTCGTGGTTCGGGGCGACTTGCGTTGTGCGCGGGCACCGGGCCCGGGAGGCGCGGCCTCAGTCCGCCAGGTCGGCCGGCGTCGCCTCGTGGTGGCGTCGGCCCCGGGAGCGCCGGTCCTCCTTCATGCCCGCCTCGAACAGGTGCTTCCGTCCCTGCACGAGCTCGTCCCGCGCGGTCCGTTCGAGCTCCTTCGCGAGGGCGTAGTACCCGTCGTCGTAGTCCTCGACGACCTGGAACGTCCACCGGCCGGCGATGACGTTGCGTCCGACGAGCTCCGAGTCGATGCGGTCCGCCAGCTCGGTGTGGCCCGCGTCCCGGAGCTGCTCGACGGCCTCGCCGAGGTTCAGGTCCGCCATCCCGGTCAGCCGGTGGAACCCGTAGAGCAGTCCGCGGGCGTGCTCGATCACCTCGACCGCTGCCGACAGGGTGCCGAGCGCCTCGACCGTGGCGTCCGAGACCCCCTCGGGCACGCGGTGCTGCTCGTCGGGGCCCTGTGCGTCGTCGTGCGGTGCGTCGTTCGTCATGGGTCCCGTCTACCGGACCGCTGCTCCCACCGCTCCGAGGTGCCGGGGGTCGGCCGGGGGCGGTACGGTTCGGGCATGACCAGGTGGGTCGCGCTGCTGCGCGGGGTGAACGTCAACGGGATCACGATCAGGAGCGCCGAACTCGCGGCGCTGTTCCGGGAACGCGGGTACCAGGACGTCCGGACCGTCCTCGCCTCCGGGAACGTGGTGTTCGGCTCGGACGGAACGGCCGCCGCCCTGAAGACCGACATCGAGCAGTCGCTCCGGGACCGCTTCGGCTACGACGCCTGGATCGTGCTCGTCCCCCACGATGACCTCGCCGCCGTCGTGGACGGCTTCCCGTTCCCCGCCGCCGAGGACCGCCACGACTACGTCGTGTTCGGCTCCGACGAGGACGCCCTCGACGACCTGCTGGCCGACCTCGAGGTCGACGAGTCCGTCGAGCGCGTTGCCCGAGGTGCGGGAGTCGTCTACTGGTCGTGCTCGAAGGGGTCGAGCACGGACACGGTGTTCGCCAAGCGGGCCGGTGCCGCACGCTTCAAGCGGACGACGACGACCCGCAACGCGAACACCCTCCGGAAGCTCCTGTGAGCCGGGGTGGTCTGCACCACGTCGAACTGCGCACCGCCGACCTCGACGCGTCCGGTCCCGCGTGGGACTGGCTCCTGACCGAGCTCGGCCACGAGCCCTTCCAGCGGTGGCCCGACGGGCGGAGCTGGCGGCTCGGCGACCTGTACGTCGTGCTCGAGACCGCCCCGTTGCCGGGCGAGCACGATCGACGACGCCCGGGCCTGAGCCACCTCGCGTTCCACGCCGGTGGCACCGACGACGTGGCCCGGATCTGGGCGGCCGCGCCCGCGCACGGATGGCGACGCCTCTACGAGGACCGCCATCCGCACGCCGGCGGGCCGGACCACCAGGCGGCGTTCCTCGAGGACGCCGAACGGTTCAAGGTCGAACTCGTCGCCGACTGAGCGGCGACGACCGGACGCGGGCAACCACGCTCAGGACTGCGGCGGCTGCCCGTTGCTCGCGGTGGTGCCACCGTCGACCGGCAGGATCGCCCCGGTGATGAACGACGCCGCGTCACTCGCCAGGAACAGCACGGCCGCCGCGACCTCGTGCGCACGACCCGCGCGGCCGAGGGCGATCCGCTCCTCGAACTTCTCCTGCAGCTCCTCGTCCTCCGCCTGGTCCTGCGTGAGGTCCGTCCACACGAGCCCCGGCGCCACGGCGTTCACGCGGACGCCGAACTGCCCGTTGTCGAGTGCGGCGGCCTTGGTGAAGTTCGAGACACCGCCCTTCGCCGCGTTGTAGGGGCTCATCCGCCAGTCCGCGTCCTCGCCGGACACCGACGAGGTGTTCACGATCGACCCCTTCGTGGCACGGAGGAACGGCAGCGCCGCCCGGGTGCCGTAGAACACGCTGGAGAGGTCGGTCTCGATCACGCGGTGCCACTCGTCCGGCGTGATGTCCGTGATGTCGCCGGAGCTGAAGGTGCCGGCGTTGTTCACGAGCACGTCGATGCGGTCGAACCGCTCGATGGCCGTGTCGACGACCCGCTGCCAGTCGGCCGGGCTCGCGACGTCCGCGTGGAGCGCCACGACCCGGTCGCTCGGCAGACTGTCGCCGACCGCTCGCACCTTCTCGTCGACGCTGTCGGTCAGGACGACGGACGCGCCCTCGTCGACGAACGCCCGCGCCGTCGCCTCGCCGATGCCGGACCCGGCACCCGTGACGATCGCCACCCTGCCCTCGAACCGGTTGCCCATGGTGTCTCCTCTCGTTGCACGATCCGTGCCCGGGGAGACGCCATCGGCCCAGCGGGGCACGGCGAGCCATGGTGCCCGCACCCGCCTGGGCGCGTTCGGAGGGTGTCAGGCGGTCGTGTCGTCCGGCTCCAGGTCGCGGTCGAGCGAGATCGTCGGGATCGACGCCGTGACGACCGATCCGTCGGCACGCAGGGTGCCCTGGATGTCGGCCGTCGTCGGCGCGCGCCCGGACATCCGCGGGCCCTGGTGCGGCAGCGGCACGACGGTCGGCTCGCCGGCGGTGACGTCCCACTGCTGGTTGTGCACCCACGCCGTGAACCCGGAGCCCGACTCGACCGTGAAGGTCATGGCGTCCTGCTCGAGGTCGACGCGCACACGCGATCCGCGCACGGTGAGCCGGTAGGTGATCCGCTCCCAGTCCTTCGGCAGCCGCGGGTTGAAGGTCATCCGGCCGCCGTGGTCCCGCATGCCGCCGAACCCGTTCACGACCGCGCCCCAGATGCCGCCCGTCGAGGCGATGTGCACCCCGTCGGTCGTGTTGCCGTGCAGGTCGGCGAGGTCGACGTACAGCGCCGTCTGGAAGTACTGCAACGCGAGGTCGTGGTAGCCGACCTCGGCCGCCATGATCGACTGCACGACCGCCGACAGCGTGGAGTCGCCCGTCGTGAGGGCGTCGTAGTAGTCGAAGTCGCGACGCTTCTCGGCAGCGGTGAACTCGTGCCCCTGCAGGAACAGCGCGAGCACGACGTCGGCCTGCTTGAGGACCTGGAACCGGTAGATCACCAGCGGGTGGTAGTGGAGCAGCAGCGGGCGCTTGCTCTCGGGGGTGTTGTCGAGGTCCCAGAGTTCCTTGTCGAGGAACTGGGCGTCCTGCGGGTGGATGCCACGGTGCGGGTCGAACGGGATCTCCATCGACTCGGCCGCGTGCTCCCAGTCGGTCACCTCTTGCGCCTGCAGCCCGGTCCGCCGCACCATGCGCTCGTACTCTTCCGGGTCGTCGGCTGCGAGCTCGCGGCAGGCGTTCACGGCGAACCACAGGTTCGCCCGGGCCATCACGTTCGTGTAGAGGTTGTCGTCGACGACCGTCGTGTACTCGTCGGGACCGGTGACGCCGTCGATGTGGAACTTCTTGTCGCCGTTCGACCGCCAGAACCCGAGGTCCTCCCACAGGCGGGCGGTCTCGACGAGGATGTCGATCGCACCGCGCTTGAGGAACTCGCGGTCGTCCGAGGCGCGGACGTACTGCATGAGCGCATGCGCGATGTCCGCGTCGATGTGGTACTGCGCGGTGCCGGCGGCGTAGTAGGCGCTGGACTCCTCGCCGTTGATCGTCCGCCAGGGGAACAGCGCGCCGTGCTGGTTCAGCTCGCGGGCGCGGGACCGAGCCGCGTCGAGCATGTTGTAGCGGAACCGCAGGGCGTTCCGGGCGACGATCGGCGCCGTGTACGACAGGAACGGCAGGACGTAGATCTCCATGTCCCAGAAGTAGTGGCCGCCGTACCCGGACCCCGTGACGCCCTTCGCCGCGATGCCGTGCCCGTCGGTCCGGGCCGTGGCCTGCGCGAGCATGAACAGGTTCCACCGGACGGCCTGCTGGAGCGCGGGCTGCCCGACGATCTCGACGTCGCTCCGCGCCCAGAAGTCGTCCATCCACTCGGCCTGCCGCGCGAACGCGGCGTCGACGGACTCGGCACGCGAGCGGTCGAGGGTCCGCTCGCAGCGGTCGGCGAGTTCGCGCGCCGGGACCCCGCGGGACGTGTGGTAGACCACGTGCTTCGTCAGGCGGATCGGCTGCCCGGCGCGCGCCTGCACGCGGTAGACGTGCTTCGCCAGGTCGTCCTCGATCGACGAGGACTCGTCCCAGCTGTTCTCGGTCTCGAGGTGGTGCTCGACGCCGACGCAGATCGTCATGCCCGAGCTCGCCGCCTGGTACCCGAGCAGCGAACGGCCGCCGGTGCTGCGCTTGAGCTTCGGCTCGAGCACCCGCTCGGTGAAGGCCTCGGCCTTGCGCGGGTCGAACGCGTTCGCCGCCGCACGCATCCCCGCGTGGTACTCGTCCTGCACGTCCTGCCGGTTGAGGATCTGGCTCGACAGCAGGATCGAGGCGTCCGCGTCGAGCACGGTCACCTCGTAGTCGATGACCGCCAGGTGCCGGTCCGTGAACGACACCAGCCGCCGCGACCGGATGAGGACGCGCTTGCCCGAGGGCGTCGACCACTCGGTCTCGCGGAACAGGTACCCGCCCCGGAAGTCGAGCCGCCGGGTGTGCCGGAGGATGTCCGCCTCGGCCAGGACGAGCGGTTCGTCGTCGACGTACAGGCGGATCACCTTGGCGTCGGGCGCGTTGATGATCGTCTGCCCGGTCTTCGCGAAGCCGAAGGCGTCCTCGGCGTGGCGGATCGGCCAGGTCTCGTGGAAACCGTTGATGTACGTGCCGTACTGCACGCCGCCACGACCCTCGTCGAGGTTGCCGCGCAGGCCCAGGTACCCGTTGCCGACGGCGAAGTTCGTCTCGGCGACGCCCTGCTCGTCGGGCGCGTACTCGGTCTCGACGAGGGCCCACTCGTCGATCGGGTAGCGGACGCGGTCCAGCGGGTCGGAGGTGATGGGGTTCATGGTGCTCCGTGGGGAAGGAGGGTGTTCGTGGGGAGGGTCGGGAGGGCCTGGAGGCGCGGATCGCCCCGGCCGCTTCGCCTACGTCGTGCTCGTGGCCGGTTCCGGCAGCTCGTCGACGAGTTCGTCGAGGTCGCCGACCACCACGTCGGCGCCGTGCGCCCGGAGCGCGTCGGCCCCGGCTCCGCGATCGACGCCGATGACGAGCCCGAAGGCACCGTTCCGTCCCGCCTCGACCCCGCTCGTGGCGTCCTCGACCACGACGCACTCGGCAGCGGTCAGGCCGAACCGGCTCGCGGCGTCGAGGTAGGTGTCGGGCGCGGGCTTGCCGGCCAGACCGTCTTCGCGGGCGACGAGGCCGTCGACCACCACGGGGAAGCGCTCGAGGATGCCGGCCGTGCGGAGCACCTGCACGGCGTTGGCGGAGCTCGACACGACGGCGACGGACAACCCGGCGTCGATCGCGGCGACGAGGAACCGGAGCGAACCGGGGTAGGGCTCCACCCCGTGCTCGGTCAGCTCGGCCGTGAACTCGGCGTTCTTCCGGTTGCCGAGCCCGCACACCGTGTCGGCGTCCGGCGGGTCGTCCGGCGTGCCCTGCGGCAGGTCGATGCCGCGGGACTCGAGCAGGGAACGCACCCCGTCGTACCGGGGCTTGCCGTCGACGTACGCGAAGTAGTCCTGTTCCGTGTACGGAGCGACGCCGTGCTGGGCGAGGTAGGGCGTGAACAGCCGGCTCCACGCACGCATGTGGACGTCGGCGGTGGGGGTGAGGACACCGTCCAGGTCGAACAGGAGCGCTCGCTGGTCAGCGAGTCGCGCGGGTGTGCGCCGGTCCGGCGTCGTCATGTGCTGCCCTCCGGGGGACGGGGTCGTCGACGTTGCTTCCGGACGAGTCTAGGACCGCTCCAGGACCGGCGTTCAGGCGCGCCGGGCCCCTGTGGAAAGAGTTCACACACTCGTTCGCTGTGCAGGAGGTTCAGCGCAGCGCAGCGCCCGACGGCAGCGTCCGCACCCACTCCTCGATCGCCGAACCGATCTGCTGCCGGGCGTCGGTCCGCGAGATCGTCGCGGTGTCGTCCCCGGGCTGCGCACCGTACGCACCGAAGTCGGCGTGGTTCGCGCCCTGCACCTCGGTCATCGTCGCGTTCGACGGCAGCAGGTGCCGCGCGGCGTCGACCTTCTCGGGGGTGGAGAGCCCGTCACGCGACCCCGAGACGCTGAGCACGCTGATGTACGACTTGCTGATGTCGTTCGCGCAGTAGCTGCCGAGCAGGAGCAGCCCGTCGGCGTCCGGCGCGAGCTGGCACGCGCGCACGCCACCGAGCGAGTGCCCGCCGACCGCCCAGGACCGGACGTCGGGGGCGTGGGACTCGAACGTCGACAGCGGGCGGGTGTCGAAGAAGGCGAGGTGCAGCGTCGGCTTCGTGATGACGACGGTCGTCCCGCTGGCGACCACCTGCCGGAACGTCGCCATGTACGCGTACGGGTCGACCTTCGCGCCCGGGATGAACACGATGCCCGCGCCGTTCGCGGTGCCGGTCGGCGTCATCACCACGGCGTCCCCGGCGTCCCGGACGGCCACACGGTCGTCCCGCCAGACCTGCAGCGCCGCGCTCCGGGTGCCCTGCATGACGATGTTCGCCCAGACGAGGAACACCACCGCGATCAGCACGATCACGGCGACGACCCAGGCGGTCCAGCGGAGTGCTCGGTTCATGGTCTCCCTGCTTCCTGCGGGCGTCGGGCGGTGACGGTGAGCCAGCGCTCGTCGGCACCCGGGCGCGTGGTCTCTCGGACGTCGACGTCGGTCCAGCCGGAACGGGTGACGACCTCGGCCAGGGGTCCTGGCGTCCAGTAGGTGAAGTGTCGCGCGAGGTCGAGCTTCCGCGTGCTCCATGCGTCGCCGTCGCCGAGCTTCACGGTGGCGGCCAGCACACCGCCGGGGTGCACGGCGTCGCGGAGCCGCACGAGGACGCCCTCGAGCTCCGTCCGACCGACGTGCAGCAGCACGGCGTTCGCGAACACGGCGTCGTACGGGCCGCCGAACGCGTCCGAGCGCACGTCGACGAGGCGCGCCTCGTGCCCCGCGGACCGCAGCGCGTCGACGAACGACCGCGCTCCGTCGGTCCGGTCGACGACGAGTCCGGCAGCCTCGAGCGCGAGGGCGTCACGCCCCGGACCCGACCCGAGCTCGAGCACCCGCGCCCCGACCGGGACGAGTGCGAGCAGGTCGTCGACGAGCCCGGCACGGTGGTCGTCGGTGCGCTCGGCGTAGCGGTCGGCCGCACGCTCGTAGGCGTCCAGCGTGCGCTCGGCGGCGAGGTCACGACGCATCACGACCTCGTGCCGACCGTCGGGCAGCGGGTCACCGGGCTCGTCGGCCGCGGTGAAGCCACAGCGCTCGTACGTGCGACGGGCCGTGGCGTTGTCCGGCATGACCGACAGCTCGAGGGTGTCGGCCCCGGCGCTCGCGGCCCAGGTCGCGACCGCACGGATGAGCGCGGCCGCGATCCCTCGGCCGCGGGCGGCGGGGTCGACCCACATCGAGATGAGTTCGGCGGTGCCGGGGTCCTCGCCCGGGACGCCGCTGGCCATGCCGACGACGGAGTCGTCCTCGGCGTGGGCGAGCAGGTCGAGCGCTCCGGGGATCGAGAGGCGGGTCCGCCACCGGTGCTCGGGCGCGTCGGCCCAGTCGGCGAGCGTGGACCCGAAGGCCTCGGGAGCGTCCGCGAGCGCCGCGAGCCGGACCGGACGCCAGGTCTCCCAGTCGTCCGCCGTCACCCGGCGCAGCGCGATCGTCACGCCCCGACGCTACCGCCCGCGGGGTGCGAGCCGACCCTGCCGGGCCGACCCGCGCCTCCTGGACCGGATCAGACCGCCGCCGCCTCCGTGACGGCCGCACGCAGCTCCGCCGCCGCGGCTGCGACTTCGTCCGCGCTGTAGATGGCGCTCCCGGCGACGGCGATGATCGCTCCGGACGCCTGCACGGCCGCGATCGACGACGCGTTCACGCCGCCCGCGATCGAGAAGGGGACGCCGGAGGCCTCGCCGGCCTCGAGCAGGGTGGAGAAGGTGAAGCCCTCCTCGGCCTGCTCGTCGAGTCCCGCGTGCACCTCGACGAACTGCGCGCCGAGGGCGACGACCGCACGGGCCCGGGCGGGCTTGTCCGCGACGCCGATGAGGTCGACGACGACGCCCTTGCCGTGCTTCTCGGCAGCCGCGACGGCGCCCGCGATGGTGGAGTCCCCGGCGACGCCGAGGACGGTGACCAGGTCGGCGCCCGCGGCGAACGCGATGTCCGCCTCGAGCTCGCCGGCGTCCATGGTCTTGAGGTCGGCGAACACGGTCTTGTCCGGGTGCGCCTCCTTCATCGCGGTGATGACGGAGAGCCCGGCGCTCTTGATGAGCGGCGTGCCGAGCTCGAGGACGTCGACGCTCGGGGCTGCCTTCGCGGCGAGGTCGAGCGCGGCCTCGGTGGTGAGCGTGTCGATGGCGAACTGGATCTGCATGGGTGTGCCTTTCACTCGAGGTTGGCGTGGCTGGGCCACAGGTCGTCGGCGGAGCGTCCACTCCGGGTCCACAGGGCGTGGAAGAGTGCGTCGCCGAGCAGGACCACGGCCTGCTCGAAGCGGCTGCCCGCGTACTGCTCGGAGGCGCTGCCCGACCGGTCCGTCTTCGTCGCGGCGGGGACGACGAGGGTGACGGCGGCGAGCGCGCCGAGCGGCGAGTCGTCGGTCGTCGACACGGCGAGCACGTCAGCGCCGACGTCGACCGCGGTGCGCGCCGCCTGGACGATGCCGGTGGTCGTGCCGGAGCCGCTCGCGACGAGCAGGACGTCCCCCGTCCGGATGGCCGGGGTCGTCACCTCGCCGACGACGTGCACGTCGAGTCCGAGGTGCATGAGCCGCATGGCCGTCATCCGCAGCGCGAGGCCGGAGCGGCCAGCCCCGTGGACGAACACGCGCTCGGCACCGCTGAGCAGCTCGAGCGCGGCATCGGTGTCGCCCCGGACCGTCTCGGCGAGGTCGGCGGACTCGCGGACGATCAGGGCGAGGGCGTCGGTCACGGTGTCAGCGGGCATGCCATCGATCGTGGTCGGGACGCGGGTCCGCCGCCGCTACCCGACACGGCGGGGTCCCCATCCGATCGGGTGGCCCCACCCGCTCGGGTGGGAGTCGTACGGTTGGTCACGTGACCGACAACGTGCGCGACGACGGGACGGCGGCTCCGTCGGCCGTCCAGGAGGCGCGGCGCGACCCCGCAGGACGCCTCGCCGCCGCCGACCACGCGCGCACCGTCGCGGAGCAGGCGGACCGGCACGCACTCACCCTGGAGTCGGTGCTCGCCGTGCTCCGGTCGCCGCGCGTGGGCGACGCGGCCGCCCGTGCCGAGGCCGTCGAGATCGCGTCGGCAGCGCTCGTCGACCTCCGGACCGTGACGGACCGGCAGCGCGGCGCCCTGCTCGAACCGGTCACGGGGGCGTTCTCGAGGCTCCGGGCCGACCTCCGTCCGCTCGTCCGGTTCGGGGACCTCGACGTGCAGTTCGTGGAACCGCCGGCGACCGGCCGAGCACTCCCCGGCGACGTCGCCCACAGCGCCCGGGCGATCGTGCGGACGGCGGTGCTCGCCCTCGTCGACGAGGGAGCTGCGCGGCGCGTCCGGATCCAGTGGGACTGCGACGGCCGGAACCTGCTCATGCAGCTCCGCGACGACGGAGCCGGCACGCTCGACGTGCACGACGACACCGTCCGGCCGATCGCCGAGCGGGTCGCGACCCTCGACGGCGAACTGCACGTGGCGTCCACGGCGGGCTGGGGGTCGGTGCTCGACATCGCGATCCCGCTCGACCCGCCGGCGGGGACGCCGGTGTCGTCGGAGCCGTCCGACCTCACGCCGCGGGAGCAGGACGTGCTGCGGCTCGTCGCCACCGGGATCGGCAACCGGGAGATCGCCGACGGGCTCGGGATCAGCCCGAACACGGTGAAGTACCACGTGGCGAACCTGCTCCGGAAGCTCGGCGCGCGGACCCGGGCGGAGCTCGCCGCGGTCAGTTCCCGGACGTGATCCCGGCGGGGCTGAAGCGGTAGCCCATGCCCGACTCGGTCACCAGGTAGCGCGGGTGTCCCGGGTCCGGCTCGAGCTTCCGCCGCAGCTGCGCCATGTACAGCCGCAGGTACCCGGAGTCGTTGCCGTGCGACGGTCCCCACACGTCGGTGAGGAGCATCTCGCGCGTCATGAGCCGGTCGGGGTTCGTCACGAGGACCTCGAGCAACCGCCACTCGGTCGGGGTCAGTCGGATTGCCGGACCGGACGGCGGCGTGACCTGCTTCGCGACGAGGTCGACGACGAGGTCCCCGATCGACACCGAGGGCGTCGCACCCGCGGCCGACGCTGCCGCGACCTGCCGCCGGCCGAGCGCCCGGAGTCGGGCGAGCAGCTCGTCCATCTGGAAGGGCTTCGTGACGTAGTCGTCCGCGCCGGCGTCGAGTGCGTCGACCTTGTCCGACGAGTCGGTCCGACCGGAGAGCACGAGCACCGGGACCTGCGACCAGGCCCGGATGCCCTCGAGCACCCCGATGCCGTCGAGCCGGGGCATCCCGAGGTCGAGCAGCACGAGGTCGGGCCGCTCGGTGATGACCGCGTCGATCGCGGCCCGGCCGTCCCGGGCGGTGACGACGTCGTACCCGCGGGCGGCGAGCGTCACGGCGAGCGCCCGGACGAGCTGCACGTCGTCGTCGGCGATCAAGACCTTCATCGCGCACGGCCCTTCATCGGATCTCCACTCCCAGGTGTCCGGCGATCGGCAGCCGCACCACGACGGTGAGTCCGCCGCCGGGGGTGTCGTCGACCTCGATCGTGCCGCCCATGCCCTCGGTGAACCCGCGGGCGAGGGCCAGTCCGAGTCCGAGTCCGGTGTCGTTGTCGGTGTCGCCGAGGCGCTGGAACGGCTGGAACACCTCGTCGACGCGGTCCGACGGGATGCCGGGACCGTGGTCGGCCACCCGGAGCTCGACGCCGCCGCCGAACGCGCTCGCGGCGATGCGGACCCGGGTGTCCTCCGGTGCGTACCGCACGGCGTTGGCGAGGAGGTTCACGACGACTCGCTGCAGCAGCACGGCGTCGGCGAGCACCGGCGGGAGGTCGGCGGGCAGGTCGAGGTCGACGTCGTCCGGACCGAGCTCGAGCTCGTCGAGTGCGGGGGCGACCACCGTCTCGAGGGCGAGGGGCACCGGTGTCACGGCGAGCACCCCGGCCTGCACGCGACTGACGTCCAGCAGGTCCGCCAACAGCACCGCGAGCTGACGCAGGCTCTCGTCGGCGGTGGCGAGCAGCGCCTCCTGGTCGTCCGCCGACAACTCGATGTCCGGCGCCCGAAGCGTCTGCACGGCCGCCGAGGCGGCCGCGATCGGCCGCCGCACGTCGTGGCCGACGGCCGCGAGGATCGCGCTCCGCACCCGGTCCACCGCCGCGATGCGCTCGGCGTCGACGGCAGCGCGGGTGAGGTCGCGGTGCTCGACGGCGGCGTCGAGCTGCTGCTCGACGACGCGCAGCAGTCGACGTTGGGTCGGGTCGTCGGGCGCGCCCGCGAACTCCAGGACGGCGCCGGACGGGAGGGACGTGGCGGCGTCCGGCGTCTCGCCGAACGTCCCGGACGTGGCCGGCACCTCGTCGCCCTGCCGGATCCGGACGCCGGCGAAGCCGAAGGCCTCGCGCGTCCGGTCGAGCAGCGCCTGCAGGGCGTCGTCGCCACGGAGCACGCTGCCGGCGATCCCCATCAGGAGGCCCGACTCGGCGGCGGCGCGGCGGGCGGCTCGCGATCGACGGGCCGAGCGGTCGACGACGAAGCTCACGAGCACGGCACTGATGACGTACATGACGAGGGCGACCAGGTGCCACGGCTGCTGCACGGTGACCCGGTGCAGGGGTTGCACGAAGAAGAAGTCGAGGCTCAGCCCGGACAGCACGGCGGCGAAGACGGCCGGCCACATCCCGCCGACGAGCGCCACCACGAGCACGAGCAGCTGGTAGGCGAGCACGTCCACGGTGATCGAGTCGGGGTCGGTGCTGAACGACAGCAGCCAGGTGAGCAGTGGACCGGCAACGAGGGAGAGCACGAACGCGGCGACGATCCGGCCGCGGGACAGGCTGCCGCCGAGCCTCGGGAGGGCGAAGCCACCGCCCGCCCGCTCGTGGGTGACGACGTGGACGTCGATGTCGCCGGACTCGCGGATGACGGTGTTGCCGATGCCCGGGCCCGTGATCGCCGCGGCGAGCCGGCTGCGGCGGCTGACCCCGATGACGATCTGCGTCGCGTCGATCGACTTCGCGAACCGCACCAGCGTCGTCGGCACGTCGTCGCCGACCACCTGGTGGTACGTCCCGCCGAGCTGTTCGAGCAGGGTGCGCTGCTTCCCGAGCGCCCCCGGGTGGCGCTCGCGGAGGCCGTCGTTCGTCGTGACGTGCACGGCGGCGAGCTCGCCGCCGGCGCTGCGGGCGGCGATCCGGGCGCCGCGGCGCAGCAGGGTCTCGCCCTCGGGGCCGCCGGTCAGGGCGACGAGGACGCGTTCCCGGGTCTCCCACCGGTGGTCGATGCCGTGCTCGGCGCGATAGGCCTTGAGTGCGTCGTCGACCTCGTCGGCGAGCCAGAGCAGGGCGATCTCGCGCAGGGCGGTGAGGTTGCCGAGCCGGAAGTAGTTCGACAGCGCCGCGTCGATCCGGGTCGCCGGGTAGACGAGCCCGTCCGACAGCCGCTCGCGGAGCGCCGCCGGGGCGAGGTCGACCACCTCGATCTGGTCCGCGGCGCGCACCACGGCGTCCGGGACGGTCTCGCGCTGGACGGTGCCGGTGATCTCGCGGACGACGTCGCCGAGGGACTGCATGTGCTGCACGTTCACGGTGGAGATGACGTCGATCCCGGCGTCCCGCATCGCCTCGACGTCCTGCCAGCGCTTCTCGTTCGTGCTGCCGGGCGCGTTGGTGTGGGCGAGCTCGTCGACGAGGGCGATGTCGGGTCGGCGGGCCAGCACGGCCTCGAGGTCGAGGTCGTCGAGCTGGACGCCGCGGTGCTCCACGATGCGACGGGGAACGACCTCGAGCCCGTCGACCAGTGTGGCCGTGGCGGCGCGGCCGTGGGTCTCGACGACGGCGACGACCACGTCGCGGCCCTCGGCGCGCAGTCGGTGCCCCTCTTCGAGCATCGTGAACGTCTTGCCGACACCGGGCGCCGCACCGAGCAGGACCCGCAGCTTCCCGCGCTTCACGTGCTCATCCTCTCGCGTCCGAGGGGTGCGGGGAGCGCCCGCACAACCAAAGTCCGTGCGAACCGCGGTTCCGCGCGGTTCGGTGTGACTTCGGTTGTGCGGGAGCGATCCGCGCCACGGGTCACGCCGACGCCTTCGCGAGCGCCAGGTTCAGCTCGAGCACGTTCACCACGGGCTCCCCGAGGAACCCGAGCTGCCGCGCCTCGGTGTGCTGCTCCACGAGCGTGCGCACCGCCGACTCCGACATCCCCCGCGCAGCGGCCACGCGGGACACCTGCTGCAGCGCGTACTCCGGGCTGATGTCCGGGTCGAGGCCGGAGCCCGACGCCGTCACCGCGTCCGCCGGCACCTCGGCGACGGGGACCCCGTCGGCCTTCGCGACCGCCGCACGCCGCTCCTGCACGCTGCGGAGCAGGTCGGGGTTCGACGGCCCGAGGTTCGACCCACTCGACGCCCCGGCGTCGTAGCCCTTCTCCCCCGCGGCGCTCGGCCGCGACTGGAACCACCGGTCGGCTCCGCGGCCGTCGAACGACTGCCCGATGAGCGACGACCCGACGACGGTGCCGTCCGACGACGTCACCATCGAGCCGTTCGCCTGGTCGTGGAACGCGGCCTGGCCGACGCCCCACACCGCGAGCGGGTAGGCGATGCCGAGCACCACGGTGCTGAGGAGGGTGAGCCGGACGGCCACCCCGAGTGAGCGGAACGAGGAACGAGATGCAGACGTCATGAGGAGAACCCCGGGATGAGACCGACCACGAGGTCGATGAGCTTGATGCCGATGAAGGGGACGACCACGCCGCCGAGCCCGTAGAGGAGCAGGTTCCGGCCGAGGATCGACGATGCCGAGGCGGCGCGGTAGGCGACGCCGCGGAGGGACAGCGGGATGAGCGCCACGATCACGAGCGCGTTGAAGATGACGGCGCTGAGGATCGCGGACGCGGGACTGTGCAGCCCCATGACGTTGAGCGCGGCGAGCCCGGGGAACGCCATCTGGAACATCGCGGGGATGATTGCGAAGTACTTGGCGATGTCGTTCGCGATCGAGAACGTCGTGAGCGCCCCGCGGGTGATGAGCAGCTGCTTGCCGATCCGGACGACGTCGATGAGCTTCGTCGGGTCCGAGTCGAGGTCGACCATGTTGCCGGCCTCCTTCGCCGCGGTCGTCCCGGTGTTCATCGCCACGCCGACGTCCGCCTGCGCCAGGGCCGGGGCGTCGTTCGTGCCGTCACCGGTCATCGCGACGAGGTTGCCGCCCTCCTGTTCCTTGCGGATCAGGGCGAGCTTGTCCTCCGGCGTGGCCTCGGCGAGGAAGTCGTCCACACCGGCCTCGGCGGCGATCGCCTTCGCGGTGCGCGGGTTGTCGCCGGTGATCATCACCGTGCGGATCCCCATCTCGCGCAGCTCGGCGAACCGTGCCGCCATGCCGTCCTTGACGACGTCCTTGAGGTGGACGACCCCGAGCAGCGTGACCGCACCGGAGGGTGCGCGGCGTCCGACGACGAGCGGGGTACCGCCCTGGTCCGAGACCTCGACCACCGTGGCGTCGATGGCCTGCGCGACCGCTTCGGGGACACCCGCTGAGCCGGTTGCAGCCCAGGCGAGCACTGCCGAAGCGGCACCCTTGCGCACGGAGCTGCCATCGGGCAGGTCGACGCCGGACATGCGCGTCTGTGCGGTGAAGGGCACCTCGACGGCACCGGCGGGGAGGTCCGGGGCGACGCCCGCTCCCGCGGCGAGGTCGACGATGGACCGCCCCTCGGGGGTCCCGTCCGCGGCAGACGACAGGGCAGCCGCCTCCATCAGGGCCGGCTCCGTGACACCGGGGACCGGCACCACGCGCGACGCCCGACGGTTGCCGTACGTGATCGTCCCGGTCTTGTCGAGCAGCAGGGTCGTGATGTCCCCGGCGGCCTCGACCGCACGGCCGGACATCGCCAGGACGTTGTGCTGCACGAGTCGGTCCATGCCCGCGATGCCGATCGCGGAGAGCAGGGCACCGATCGTCGTCGGGATGAGGCAGACGAGCAGGGCGATGAGCACCGGCACGCTGACGGTCGCCCCGACGAGCCCGGCGATCGGCTGCATCGTCAGGCAGACGATCACGAACACGATCGACAGCGAGGCGAGCAGGATGTTCAGCGCGATCTCGTTCGGCGTCTTCTGCCGGGCGGCACCCTCGACGAGCCGGATCATCCGGTCGATGAAGGTCTCACCAGGGGTCGACGTGATGCGCACGACGATGCGGTCCGAGAGCACCCGGGTGCCGCCGGTGACGGCACTCCGGTCGCCGCCGGACTCGCGGATGACCGGGGCGGACTCACCGGTCACGGCCGACTCGTCGACGGACGCGATGCCGTCCACGACGTCGCCGTCGCCCGGGATCACCTCGCCCGCGACGACGACCACGACGTCGCCCTTGGCGAGGTCGACGGACGCGACCTCCTCGGTCTCGTTGCCGGTCGCCGCCGCGTCGGACCGGTCGTACCGGAGCACCCGACGGGCACTCGTGGTCGAGCGGGTCTTCCGCAGCGTGTCGGCCTGCGCCTTGCCCCGGCCCTCGGCCACCGACTCCGCGAGGTTCGCGAAGACGACGGTGAGCCAGAGCCACACGGCGATGGCGATGGTGAACGCGGACGGCTCGACGACGGCTGCTGCCGTCGTCAGCGCGGCGCCGACCTCGACGATGAACATGACGGGGTTCCGCCACATCAGTCGCGGGTCGAGTTTGCGCAGGGCACCCGGGAGGCCCGCCACGAGTTGACGGGGTCCGAAGGCGGACGAGCGTGTGGCCGGCCTGGAGGCGCTGGTCGCCTCGTGCTCGGAGGTCGCGGTGGTCATGGTCTCGGCTTTCATCGGGCGAGGGCTTCTGCGAGCGGTCCCAGTGCGAGCACCGGGAAGTAGGTGAGTGCGGTCACGACGACGGCGACGCCGCCGAGCAGGACGATGAACAGCGGCCGGTGCGTGGGCAGCGTGCCGACGGTCTCCGGCACCCGGTCCTGGGTCGCGAGGGACCCGGCGAGCGCCAGCACGAACACCATCGGGACGAACCGGCCGAGCAGCATCACGACGCCGAGCGCGGAGTTCATCCACGTCGTGTTCGCCGTCAGGCCGCCGAACGCCGAGCCGTTGTTGTTCGCGCCCGAGGTGAAGGCGTAGAGGAGCTCGGACAGGCCGTGGTTTCCCGGGTTGAAGATCGACGTGCCGACGACCTGCTCGCGGACGCCCGGGAGCACCAGGGACAGGCCGGTGCCGAGGAGCACCAGGGTCGGGGTGACGAGGATGTAGAGCGACGCGAAGGTCATCTCGCGGGCCCGGATCTTCTTGCCGAGGTACTCGGGGGTCCGACCGACGAGCAGCCCGCCGATGAACACCGTGATGACCGCGAGCACGAGCATCCCGTACAGCCCGGAGCCGACGCCGCCGGGGGTGACCTCGCCGAGCATCATGTTGACGAGCGCCATCATCCCGCCGATCGGCGTGAAGCTATCGAACATGCCGTTCACGGCGCCGGTCGACGTCGCGGTCGAGGTCGTCCCGAAGAGCGTCGTGCCGAGGATGCCGAACCGCACCTCCTTGCCCTCCATGGCGGCCCCGGCGGCGTGGGTCGCGCTGCCGCCGCCACCGAGCTCGGCGATCGACATCACCGAGAGCGAGACGAGGAAGATCGCGCCCATCACGGCGAGGATCGCGTAGCCCTGACGGTCGTCGTCCACCATGCGGCCGAACGTGCGCGGCAGCGAGAACGGGATGACGAGCATGAGGTAGACCTCGACGAGGTTCGTCCACGCCTGGGGGTTCTCGAACGGGTGCGCCGAGTTCGCGTTGAAGTAGCCGCCGCCGTTCGTGCCGAGTTCCTTGATGGCCTCCTGCGAGGCGACGAACCCGTCCGGGATGTGCTGCGTCCCGCCGATCAGGGTCGTGACGTCGGTGCCGCTCCCCCACGACTGGATGACACCACCGGCGACGAGCACGATCGCGAACACGAACGCACCCGGCAGCAGGAGCCGGCCGGTCCCGCGGACGACGTCCACCCAGACGTTGCCGAGCGTGCCGGAGCGTCGACGGGCGAAGCCGCGGACGAGCGCCACGGCGACGGCGAGCCCGACCGCCGCGGAGAGGAAGTTCTGCACCGCGAGGCCGGCCATCTGCACCGTGTACCCGACGGTGACCTCGGGCGAGTACGACTGCCAGTTCGTGTTCGCGACGAACGACGCCGCCGTGTTGAACGCGAGCGACGGACCGACGTTCGGCAGTCCGAGGTCGCCGGGCAGCACGACCTGGATGCGCTGCAGGAGGTACACGAGCAGCAGCCCCACGGCGCTGAAGAGCAGCACGCCCCGCAGGTAGGCGGGCCACGACTGCTCGGCATCGGGGTCGACGCCGATCACCCGGTAGACCCCGCGCTCGATCCGGCTGTGCCGCGTCGGCGTGAACACCCGCGCCATCCAGTCGCCGAGCGGCCGGTAGGCGACGACGAGCAGCAGCACGAGGGTGGCGACCTGGACGATCCCGGCCCACGTGTCCGCGGTGCTCATCAGAACTTCTCCGGGCGCACGAGGGCCCAGACGAGGTACACGAGCGAGGCGACGCCGAGGACGGCGGCGGCGATGGTGATGACGATCACAGCCGTTCCACCGCCTTGGCGATGAGTGCCACCACGCCGAACACGGCGAGGACACCGGCGACGACGAAGACGTCGAACACGAGGGACTCCAGAGGTTCACGGGGTCCGCGCCGGGCGACGCGGACGGCACCACGTGTGGTGCCGAACCGATGCTGGATCCGGCACCGCCCCTCCGGACCCGTCCCTAACGGTTTCCTGACGCGCTCCTGACACACGCATGCGCGTCACTAACGCCCGCTCGCTCGCCCCAGCCGCTCGGCGAGCACGGCCGTCGCCGCCCGGAGTTCGTCGGGCCCCTCGACGGTGAAGTCCGCGGTGGCACCGGCGAACGCCGCCGCGAGGCCCTCCCACGACCAGGAGCCGCGCGTGAGACGGCTCCGGTCCGGGCCGAGCGGCTCGAGCACGGCGTCGTCGGGGAGGTA
Organism: Curtobacterium sp. MCBA15_016; assembly: GCF_001865105.1. Taxonomy (NCBI): domain Bacteria; kingdom Bacillati; phylum Actinomycetota; class Actinomycetes; order Micrococcales; family Microbacteriaceae; genus Curtobacterium; species Curtobacterium sp. MCBA15_016. The sequence goes on along the minus strand of NZ_MJGR01000016.1, from coordinate 9,894 downwards.
CGGCGCGACGCTCTCGGCCGGCACCTCGAGGACGGCGGTGCCGGTGCACGGCCAGACGTCCTCGCGGTCGGACCCCTTGAACCGCGCGGCCACGAACGCTGCCGGATCGCCACCGGGCACGGGACGCGGCGTGAACGGCACGCGCGTCCGCATCCGCGGGGTGATGCGGTCGACGCGGTGGGTGCGCCAGTCATCGCGGTCGAGGTCCCAGTCGAGCAGGTACCAGCGGCCGGCCCGGGCGACCACCGCGTGCGGCTCGACCCGGTGGGGCGTCTCGTCGGGGCCGTACCCGAAGCGGAGGACCTCGCCGAGGTGGACTGCCTCGCTCACCGCGACGAGGACCTCCGGGTCGACGGGGGTGCGACCGGCCGACGTGACCGCGTCGATCGCGTCCACCCGTGTGCGCAGACGCGCGGGCATCACCTGCCGCACCGTCGCGAGCGCCCGGGCGGCCGATTCGGCGATGTCCGCACCGGACGCGGGTGCCACGGCGAGCGCGATGGCGATCGCGACCGCCTGGTCGTCGTCGAACAGCAACGGGGGCAGGTCCGCACCCGCTGCCAGCCGGTACCCGCCGGCCGGGCCACGCAGTGCCTCCACGCGGTAGCCGAGGCCGCGGAGCCGGTCGACGTCGCGGCGGAGCGTGCGCGGGCTGACCTCGAGCCGCCCGGCGAGCTCGTCGCCGGGCCAGTCCCGGTGCACCTGCAGCAGCGAGAGCAGCGCGAGCATGCGCGAGGACGGTCCGGACATGCCTCCAGTATCGGTGGAGAAGCGGACAGGATCTGACCGCAATGCCCGGGATGCTGGTCCCATGAGCATCGAAACGACAACCCACCTCAACTTCGACGGACAGGCCCGCGCGGCCCTCGACTTCTACGCCTCGGTCTTCGGCGGCGAGGTCGCGTCCATGACCTACGGCGCGATGGGCGCCTCGGACGAGCCGGACTGGGCCGACCGCATCGTCTGGGGTCAGGTCGCCACCGACGCCGGGCTGCGCGTGATGGCCTTCGACGTCTGGCCGGAGCAGCCCTACGACCAGGGCACGAACGCCTTCTACGTGTACGTGCACGGTGACGACGCGGCCGAGCTCGAGCGGTACTGGGCGGCGCTGTCCGAGGGGGCCGAGATCCGGCAGCCGCTCGGTCCGTCGGCCTGGGCGCCGCTGGCCGGACAACTCCGCGACCGCTTCGGCGTGATCTGGGCGCTCGACGTCGCGGCGCCGACCGAGTAGCGCCGAACGAGTAGCGCCGACCGATCAGCGCCGCCGTGCGGCCCGGGCGACCCCCGGGCCGCACGCCGTGACGTTTCCGAGCCACTTCCCCACGAAATCCGACCGCCGGTAGCGTGCCGGCATGCCCGAGTTCCGTCCGATGCCCGGCTACGAGCTCGGCGACGGGTGGGTGGCCGCGCGTCGACGCCGCTCCCGGTTCGGCCGGGTGTGGCGCTGGGCCGGGCCGCCGGTGGCGCTCCTCGCCCTCGTCGCGGCCGTGCTGCTGTTCCGCTGGTACGCGGGCGTGGCCGACCAGGTCCGGTGGGAGTGCGCCGTGTCCACCTGCGGGACGAACGACCCGCGGTCCTTCGCGCCGGAGGGGTGCTGGGTGCTCCTGGCGCTGTCCGCGCTCGGCGTCGGACGGCTGCCGGGGCGCTGGTGGTGGCGAGCCGGACTGCTGCTGGCGTTCGCCGTCGTCGCCGCGTGGTCGATCGACTGGTGGCGGCTGCCGGGAACGGACCTCGGCCTGTTCGTGACCCCGATCGGCGCGGGTGGTGTCGGCGCCGTGCTGCTGCTCGCCCGGATCGGGATCGCGGTCGACCGTGCACGTGGGCGAGCCCACACCGCCCGGCGGCGACCGCGGTGACGGGCGGTCAGCGCGCGGGACTCCACGTGCTGACCGTCACGGCAGCGGTGACGCTCGTCGGCGCGAACACCTGCCCCGGGTCGACGTGGTGGTGGCTCGGCCCCATGTGCACCACGTCGTGGACGTCCTCGGCGGACAGCTCCATCGTCCACGTGAGGTCCTCGGCCGAACGCTGCTCGAACGCGGGCGTGAGGGAGTCGTGCAGCCGCCGTTCCTTCTCGGGGTCCACCGTGATCGTCGCCTCGGCCAGCTCCGCCAGGTGTCCGGTGCGCGGGGTCACCACCACGAGGAGGCCCTCGGGGTGCAGCACACGGGCGTACTCCGTCTGGTTGCGTGGCGCGAAGACGTCCAGCACGACCGCGGCTGCGCCGTCGACGACCGGGAGGCGCTCGGTCACGTCCCCGACGACGGCCCCCGCACGCTCGTGGATGCGAGCGGCCCGTCGGATCGCGACGGCGGACAGGTCGAGTGCGACCCCGAGCCGTGAGACGGCCTCGAGCGCGTGCGCGAGGTACGTGCCCGGCCCGGACCCGACGTCGAGGACGACACCGGGCACGTCCACTGACGCGACCGCCCGGGCCACGGCCCGTTCGACCGGCGCGTAGTGCCCCCGGCCGAGGAAGCGCAGCCGGGCGTCGACCATCTCCGGGGTGTCCGCCGTCAGCGCACGACGCTTCGCGGGCAGCAGCGTGAGGTGCCCCTGCTTGGCCTCGTCGAACCGGTGGCCCGTGGCGCAGCCGACCTGGCCACCGTCGACACGGCCGAGGGGCTCGGCGCAGACGGGGCAGGCGAGCATCGGCAGCAGGTCGTCACGCACCGGCCCAGCGTACGGGGCCTCGCTAGCCTGGCCGGATGTCGCTGCAGCAGCTCTTCGGCCTCGACGGACGCACCGCCCTGGTGACGGGAGGCAGTTCCGGCATCGGGCGAGCGATCGCCACCGCCCTCGCGGACGCCGGCGCACACGTGCTCGTCGCGGCCCGGACAGCGGCGACCATCGACGCCACCGTCGCTGCGATCCGGCAGGCGGGTGGCTCGGCCGACGGCATCGTCGCAGACCTGTCCACGCGCGCCGGAGCCCACGCCCTCGCCGACACTGCGGGCGATGTCGACGTGCTCGTCAACTCCGCGGGGATCAACCTGCGGCCGCCCATGGCGGACCTCGACGAGGGCACCTGGGACGCCACGATGGCCGTGAACCTCGACGCGCCGTTCGTGCTCGGGCAGCGGCTCGCGCCCGGCATGGCGGCCCGCGGGTACGGCCGCATCATCGGCATCAGCTCCCAGCAGGCGCACCGGCCCTTCGCCGCCAGCGGCGCGTACGGGGTCTCGAAGGCGGGCCTGGAGGCGCTGGCCCGGTCCCAAGCAGAGGCCTGGTCCGGGCACGGGGTCACCTCCAACGTCCTCGTCCCCGGTTTCGTCCGGACCCCGCTCAACGAACGGCTCGGTGCCGACCCCGCGACCGTCGCCGCCCTCGCGGCACGGACCCTGGTCGGGCGGAACGGGCTCGCCTCGGACTTCGCCGCCGCCGCGGTGTTCCTCGCCGGCCCCGGTTCGGCGTACGTCACGGGGCAGTCGATCGCGGTCGACGGCGGGTTCTCCGTGCACTGACCCCGGTACGGTCGGGGCATGGCCGTCATCCACCGTGCAGAACTCCGCCCGTCGAAGCTCGAGGCGCTCGCCGCCTGGCTGCCGGACCAGCCCTGGAGCGGGGTCTCCGCCGGCGACGACCTCGCGATCGCGGGGAAGTTCCGGTTCGACGACCCCGCGGGCGAGGTCGGCGTCGAGACGGTGCTCGTGCGCACCGCGGACGGTCGGGTGCTCCAGGCACCGCTGACCTACCGCGGCGCACCGCTCGACGGCGCCGAGGCCTTCCTCGTGACCGAGATGGACCACTCCGTGCTCGGACGACGCTGGGTCTACGACGCCGTGGGCGACCCGGTGTACGCCGACGTCCTGCGCCGGGCGATCGCCACGGGCGGGCACGAGGCCACCCTCGAGCGCGCCGACGGATCCGGGGCGTGGGACGCCGAGGGCACGGCCTCGGGCAGCGGGTCCGACGCCGACTCCCCCGCCGTGACGACCGTGGACGCGCAGACCTCCGGCGCCCTGACCTCCGTCGCGACCGACCACGGGACGCTCGTCGTCGCCCGTGCCGTCGGGGCGGAGCTGCCCGCAGGCCGCACGCTCACGGGCAGCTGGGCCGACGGGACCGGCGTGCTCGCGGTCCTGGTGCCCTGAACCGGACCACCTGACGGCCGCGACGTCCGTGGCGGGGCCGAGCCGCGCCTCCCGTCCGTCGCTCGCACCGATGCCGGTACGGACAGGGCCTGCCTGGCCGGGCACGCCGATGGCAGGATCGAGGGCGTGAAGACACTGGAGTTGCCACAGACGGACCTCACCGCCTCCGACGTCGTCGTCGGCCTGATGCGGATCAACGACATGAGCGACGAGGACATCCGCGCGCTCTACCGCGCCTCGCGCGACGCGGGCGTGACCATGTTCGACCACGCCGCGGTGTACGGCGGGTGGCACGGCTGCGAGGAGCGTTTCGGCTCGGCCGTCACGCTCTCCCCCGCCGAGCGCGCCGAGATCGTGCTGCAGACCAAGGTCGGCATCCGCCCGACCCCGAACGGCGCGTACTTCGACTTCTCGTACGAGCACATCATCGAGTCCGTGCACGAGTCACTCGCCGCACTGCAGACCGACTGGATCGACGTCCTGCTGCTGCACCGTCCCGACGCCCTCGTCGAGCCGGAAGAGGTCGCGAAGGCCTTCGACGAGCTGCACGCCGCCGGCAAGGTCCACCACTTCGGCGTCTCGAACCACACGCCGGGGCAGGTCGACCTGCTGCGCCGCTCGGTGCGGCAGCCGCTCGCGTTCAACCAGGTGCAGCTGAGCATCACGCACGCGAACGTCATCGCGCAGGGCGTCACGGCGAACATGGGCGGCCTCGACCAGTCGATCGACCGCGACAACGACATCCTCAACCACTCGCGCAGCAACGACATCACGCTGCAGGCCTGGTCGCCGTTCCAGAAGGGCTTCTTCGACGGCGTCTTCCTCGGCGACCGCGAGCACTACGCCGAGCTGAACGACGTGCTCGAGGAGCTCGCGGCCGCGCACGGGGTCACCCCGACGGGCATCGCCGTGGCGTGGATCACCCGCCACCCGGCGCACTTCCAGGTCGTCCTCGGCACGACGAACCCGCAGCGCGTCCGGGACTCGGCCGCCGGGTCGGACGTCGTGCTCTCGCGCGAGGAGTGGTACCGCGTGTTCACCGCCGCGGGGCACACCGTCCCCTGAGCGGATCGGGCAGGGTGGGACCCGTGCTCCACGACCTCACCCTGCCCGTCCCCCTCGTCGCCCGCTCCGGCCCGGTCACCGTCCGGGACGCCTCGCCCGACGACCTCGACGCCCTGATGGCGCTGCTGTCGGACGACCCGATCAGTGCCGCACGCGGGGACGTCGCCGCGCCGGAGGACGAGCCGCTGTACGCCGCCGCGCTCCGGGCGATCGTCGAGGACCCGGCGAACGCGCTCCTGGTCGTGACGGACGAGCGGGAGGTCATCGTCGGCACGCTGCAGCTCACGCGGATCCCCGGGATGGCCCGGCGTGGGTCCGCCCGGCTGCTCGTCGAGGCCGTCCGGGTGAGCAGTGCCGTGCGCTCGGGCGGGATCGGCAGCGCGGTGATGCGGTGGGTGGTCGAGGTCGCCGCCCGGGAACTCGGGACGCCGCTCGTGCAGTTGACCTCGGACGCGGACCGGACGGACGCGCACCGGTTCTACGAGCGGCTGGGGTTCACGGGCTCGCACGTCGGGTTCAAGTACCGCGTGCCCGGCGGGCCCGCCGGGCACTGACGCGGCGCGGGGCCCGCGGTCGCGGCCCGCGGCCCGCGGCCCGCGGCCCGCGGCCCGCGGCCGCGGCGTCGCTTGCCGTCGCACAACCGAACGCACGTCGAACCGCGGTTCCGCGCGGTTCGTGGTGCGTTTGGTTGTGCGCAGCACAAGCGCTGCCGCGCGCGGCGCAGGCAGCAACGCGCGGCGCGGGGCGCGGGCAGCGCCGCGCGCTGCGCGCGGGTCAGTCGGCGCGGGTGGGGGCGCTCGGGACCGCCACGTCCACGGGCGACACCCCCGCGGGGTCGGCCGACGCTCCGCCGACGACGTCGAACGTGATGCCGAGCTCGGCGGCCGACTCCTCGTCGAGCTCGAGCCCGTCTTCCTTCACCTGGTCCTCGGGGATGGCACGGCCACCGGACGGGTCCCACGAGTTCGCGATCGACATGCGCCCGAGCATGCCCGGTCCGCTTGGCAATCGCCCTGGAAACGCGTCAGAGATCATCCGGGTGCAGGCGGTCGCCGGCCTGCGGTCGCCGGAACACCGGGCCGCCGCCGGCCTCGTCCTCGTCGTCGTGACGGACCGGCGAGACGCTCGGGTCGGCGGAGTCCTCGCCGACGTCGGCGCCGCGGTCCTCCTCGATCTGCAGCTCGTCCTCGTCGGAGCCGTCCACGGGGATCGAGCGGCCGTCCTGTTCGGGATCGAAGGGTGTGCTCATCGACATGGGCCGAGCATGCCCCCGCCCGGTGAACGGCGGGTCAACGCTGTCCGTCCGCCGCGATCAGCTCGAGCTGGGTGAGCGGCAGGTCGGAGACGGCCGTGAACGTGAAGGCCGTCCCGGAGCCCTGCAACCGGAACACCCGGGTCTGCCCGGCCCAGTCGAACACGGCGTCCTGCACGGCGACGCGGGTGTCCCCGAGCGCGGCCTCCCACGAGTGGACCCCGGGTTCCGCCGCGGTGACCGTGTAGAGCGAGGTCGGGACGTCGGGGACGTCGAACGACACCGAGGTCCCCGCGGCGAGCACCGTGACCGTCCGCCCGGTGTCGTCGACGAGCGAGGAGGCGGGCGACGGGAGGTCGGCGGACGACAGGCCGACCGGCAGCAGGTCGACGGGGGTGTCCCGGTACCCGTGCACGTCGGACGCGGACACCGGGCGGGTGTCCGATGCCCAGCCCTGCGGCTCGGGCGACAGCGTGAACACGATCCGCGACGCCGACACCACCACCGAGTGGGGGATGCTCACCGACGTCCAGGGTGAGCCGTCGACCGTCACCGACGTGACGTACGCGCCCTCGGAGCCGTCGGCGACCTCGATGACGGTGGGCGCGCCTCCCGGCTGCTGCAGCACCGTCCTGCGGACCGACGGCGGCACGAGGACGTAGGTGCCCGTGGACGGCGCCAGCGGGTAGAGGCCGATCGTCGCGAAGACGTACCAGGCGCTCATCTCGCCGTTGTCCTCGTCGCCGGGGTAGCCCTGCCCGAGGTCGGACCCGACGAAGAGCCGTTGCAGCGCCTCGCGGACGATGCGGTGCGCCTCGTCGTGCCGCCCGGTGAACATCGGGAAGAACGGGATGTGGTGCGCGGGCTGGTTGGAGAGCCCGAGCATCCCCATCCGCACGTCGCGGGCCTCGGTCATCTCGTGGATCGGGAAGCCGTACGAGCCGGAGCGGACGGTCGCGCCGGTCTCCGGGGTGGTGAAGAACGCGTCGAGCGCGGCGTCGAAGCGGGACGGGCCGCCGTGCAGGTCGACGACGCCGGCGCCGTCGTGCGGAGCGGTGAAGGCGGTCCCCCACGCGTTCGTCTCGGTGTAGTCGTCGCCCCAGTCCCGCGGGTCGAACTCGGTGCCGACCCGCCACGACCCGTCGGAGTCGCGCCCGATGAAGAAGCCCCGTTCGGAGTCGAACACGTTCCGGTACTGCAGGGACCGACGGGCGAACCACTCCGACTCGGCTTCGTAGCGGGCGAGGTCGGCGGGTGTCCGGGCACACGAGGCGAGCAGGCCCGCCATGACGGCGAGGCCCCAGTCGTTGATGGCCGCGTCGAGGGTCCAGCTCATCCCCTCGTGGGTCGCGGTGTCGACGTGGCCGCGGAAGGCACCCGGGAGGCTCCCCTTGCGTCCGACACGCTCGTCGCGCGGCGGGACGGTCGCGTTCCGCAGTGCGCTGCGGTACGCCTGCGCGAGGTCGAACCCGGTGACGCCCTTCACCGCGAGGTCCGCGAAGACGGTGTCGCTCGTGGTGCCGGTCATGCAGTCCTCGGCGCCGGGGGCACTCCACCGGGGCGTCCACCCGCCGTCGTGGTGGTGCTCGACGAAGCCCTGCGCGAGGTCGCCCGCCGTCTCCGGGGTGAGCAGGGCGAGGAGCGGCCAGGCGGTCCGGTAGGTGTCCCAGAAGCCGTTCGTGGTGGTGAACGGCCCGTCGACGACCTCGGGTCCGGGCTCGTCGCGGATCGGCTCGGCCTGCACGGAGCCGTACGGGGAGCGGTGCCGGGGAACCCCGTCGCGCGCGGTCTCGCCGGCACGGTTCGGGTAGAGGAACAGGCGGTAGAGCCCTGAGTACAGGGTCGTCAGCTGGTCGGGGGTCGCACCCTCGACGGAGAGCGTGGCGAGCTCGTCTGTCCAGAGCTGCTCGGCACGTGCGCGCATGGTGTCGAACGGGCCGGCGGCGTCGAGGTTCGCGCGGGCGTCCTCGAACGAGACCGTGGAGATCCCGAGCAGCACGTCGGTGCCCTCGGGCTGGTCGGACAGCGACAACCAGCCGCGGAGCTGCTGCTCGCCGACGGTGGTGTGGTCGGCGGTCACCCCGGGGACCCGGAGGTGCACGAAGTGGGGCGGGGTGCCCGGACGGTCGTCGAGCAGGGCCTCGACCACGGCGGTGCCGTCCGTGACCGTCACCGAGACGTCCGAGACCCGGCCGTGGTGGTCGAGCACGATGCTCCGGGTGCCGGTGAACCGGAAGCCGAGGGCGAACTCCCCCGCGGTCATCTCGGCCGTGACGCCCTCGTCGAGGTCGACCCGGTAGCGGTGCGGGCCGTCCTGCTCGTCGTCGTGGTCGAAGCCGAGGGCACGGGCTGCACGGTCGACGTCGGGGGTGTCGAGCGGGGAGGGCATGACCTGGAAGACGCCCCGGTCCCCCATCCACGGTGACGGGATGTGGCTCGTGGCGAAGGCCTGGATCGCCGGGCGGACCCGGCCGGTCGCGTCGGTGCGGTCGTGCTCCTGGTAGGCGTACGGCCAGCGGTTGCTCGAGGCGTCGGTCATGGGCAGGCCGAAGACCCCGCCGTGCGGGATGCCGACCAGCGGGGCGTTGTTGCCGCGGGAGAACCGCGAAGACGCCTGCGTGCCGCGGGTCGTGCGGACGTGGTCGAGCGGGGTGCGCGGGGTGGGGCGCGCGGGACCGATGCGGACGGCGTCGAGCCAGCCGCGGAGGTGCGGGTGCGACCCGTCTGCGGTCGTGGGGTGCGGGGCGGAGCCGAGCCGCGCCTCCAGGCGGTCGACGACCCGGCCCGCGAGCGGCGTGAGGTCCACCGCCCGACGGTTCCACTGGTCGACCCACTGCTTGCGCGCGGCGTCCTGCGCCTCCGGCGTGAGCGCGTCGCCGTACTGGTCGCGCGCCGCGTCGCTCAGCCGCGTGCCGTCGGTGCAGACAAGGTCGAGCGCGAACGCCGTCGCGTCCCAGAAGTGCGGCAGGTCGTCCTCGGTGGGTTCCGTCGCACCGTCCGGCAGCACGCGCTCCGGGAACCACACCCACGAGAGTTCGTCACCCGACTCGATCGTCCGACCGGCGAACCCGGGGACGACCGCGGCGGCGACGTGCTCACCCGCGGGTCGTTCGACCAGCCAGCCCTCCGCCGAACCGAAGCCGACACCGTTCCGCGCGGCGACGGCCGTCGTCGGGCCACCGCTCCGTTGCAGTTCTCGCACCGGCCCAGCGTATTTGGTCCATCGTCTGGAGGAAAACCCCCGGCGTGTCAGCCCCGGTTGTGCCCCGGCGCGTTCGCCGAGTTCCCGGGACCGGAGCTGCCCGGACCGCTCGTGTCGACGGCCGGGTCGGCGCCGTCCTGCGGGGCCTGTACGGGGTTGGACGCCGGGCTCGACGGCTGCGGCCCCACCGAGGGGTCGTCCGCCGGGTCGCTCGGCTGTGCTGGCTCGGACGGCTGCTCGGCCGGGTCGGACGGCTGCTGTGCGGGCTCGGACGGCTGCTC
>NZ_MJGR01000015.1:26528-132351 GCF_001865105.1 Curtobacterium sp. MCBA15_016 | reverse complement strand
GCACCGCGCCTCCAGTCCGGGACGCTGCGTCCGCAGCGTCGGTGCGCTCAGCTCCGGAGGAACGCGAGGATGTCCGGGTTGACGACGTCGGCGTGGGTCGTCAGCATGCCGTGCGGGTACCCCTCGTAGATCTTGAGCGTGGCATCGCTGAGGAGCTCCGCCTGCTTCAGCGACGCGTCCCGGTACGGCACGACCTGGTCGTCGTCGCCCTGCAGGACGAGGACCGGGACGGTGATGGCCTTGAGGTCCTCCGTCTGGTCGGTCTCCGAGAACGCCTTGATGCCCTCGTAGTGTGCGAGCGCGCTGCCCGTCATGCCCTGACGCCACCAGTTCGCGATGACCGGCTCCGACGGCGTCGCACCGTCACGGTTGAAGCCGTAGAACGGGCCGGAGGCGACGGCCTGGAAGAACTCGGCACGGTTGGCGGCGAGCGCCTCGCGGAACCCGTCGAAGACCGAGATGTCGGTGCCGTCGGGGTTCGCCTCGGTCGTGACCATGAGCGGCGGCACCGCCGCGACGAGGACGGCCTTGGCGACCCGGCCCTGCGGCTGGCCGTACTGGGCGACGTACCGGGCGACCTGGCCGCCACCGGTCGAGTGGCCGATGTGGATCGCGTCGTGCAGGTCGAGGTGTTCGACCACGGCGGAGACGTCGCTCGCGTAGTGGTCCATGTCGTGGCCGGTGCCGATCTGCGACGAACGTCCGTGGCCGCGGCGGTCGCTGGCGATGACGCGGTAGCCCTCGGCCAGGAAGTACAGCATCTGCGCATCCCAGTCGTCCGAGGACAGCGGCCAGCCGTGGTGGAACACGATCGGCTGCGCGTCGTGGCTCCCCCAGTCCTTGAAGTAGATCTCTGCACCGTCGTCGGTGGTCACGTATCCCATGGTGGTCTCCCTGTGGTGGTTCGGTTGTTCGGTGGTTCTCGGTCGGTCGGTCGAGGGGCCGGGGTCAGCTGACCGCTGCGAGGGCGGTGGTGATGACCGCGGCGACCTCGGCGGGGTGGGTCTGCATCACGAGGTGGGGGGCGTCGATCTCGACGACCTCGCGGACGCCGGCGCGCTGGTACCCGAAGCGCTCGACGTCGGGGTTGATGGTGTGGTCGGCGCTGGAGACGATGCCCCAGGACGGCTTGGTCTTCCACGCGGCCGCCGATGCCGGCTCGCCGAACGCGACGGCGGAGAGCGGACGCTGCGACACCGCGAGCACCTGCGCCTCGGCCAGTGCGAGCCCGTCCGCGAAGACGGCGGGGAAGGCGTCGACGGCGACGGAGACGTCCGTGCCGGGCTCGCCGCCGTCCACGGGGTAGGGCGCGTACACGAGGTTCGCGGCGAGGTCGCTGTCCGGGAAGCCGCCCTGCAGGGCCCCGAGGCTCTCGCCCTCCTCGAGCGCGTACGCGGCGACGAAGACGAGGCCGACGACGTTCTCGGCGACACCGGCCACGGTCAGGATCGCGCCGCCGTACGAGTGCCCGGCGAGCAGGACCGGTCCGTCGATCTGCTCGACGAAGGACCGGATGTAGGCCGCGTCGCCGGAGAGGCTGCGGTTGAAGACGGGCGGGACGAGGACGTGGTGACCCTGGTCGAGGAGGAGCCTCGTCACCGGGGCCCAGCTGGAGGCGTCGGCGAACGCTCCGTGGACGAGGACGATGGTGGGTGATCCGGGCATGGTGCGGTCCTTCCGGGTCCGCAGCGGGAGGCGCGGACCTGCTTCGTCGAGGGCGGTGCCGGGTGGCGCTGACGACGCTAGGGGCGCGCGGTGGAGCTGCACATCGGTCACGGTGACCGAGATGCGTTGCCGGATGACCTAGTCGGCGGACGAGCCGGCCGCCAGGGCCGCGGCGAGTTCCTGCCGGGCCGAGATCCCGAGCTTCTGGAACGCTGCGTACAGGTGCGCCCCCACCGTCCGCGGTGAGACGAACAGGTGCTCGCCGATCGCCCGGTTGCTCAGTCCCCGTGCCGCGAGCGTGCAGACCCGGAGTTCCTGGGGCGTGAGCAGCTCGACGCCGCCGTGCCCCGCCGCTGCCACCCGCTGCCCGGTCGCCCGGATGGCGTCACGGGTCCGGTCCGCCCACGCCGGCGCGGGCATCGACTCGAACAGCTCGAGGGCGGCGTGCAGGGCGGCACGGGCCGTGTCCCGCCGACCCGCCCGGCGCAGGCGGCCGCCGAGGCGGAGCAGTGCACGGGCCTGCACGTACGGCACCGGCCACCGTTCGTGCTGCACGGACGCCCACGCCGGTTCGAGGTCGGCGTCGGGGACGAGTGCGAGCCGCGCGTGGTCGAGCGCGGCGCGGACGATCGGCGCGTGCCAGCGGGCGTGGAGCCGCTCGAGGTCCGCCGCCCGCTGCTCGGCGTCGGCCCGGTTGCCCGACTCCAGCGCGGCGTCGACGAAGTCGTGCGAGGTGATGACGGCGAACGTCGGGTTGAACGCGTCGTGGTCCGGATCGGCCAGTGCCCGGACGGATTCGAGTGCCTCGGCCGCGCGACCGGACACCAGGGACGCCGCCCCCGCAGCGCCGAGCAGGGTCGCGCGCATCGCACTCGACCGGAGCACCTGCGCCCCGGCAGCCGTCCCGCCCGCGATCCGTTCGGGGTCCGGCTGCTTGCCGTCGAGGGCGTCGAACCACGCGAGCGCGCACCGGGTCGCGGCGGTGAAGCCGTCGTCACCGAGGTCCCGTCCGAGCGAGGAGGCCTCCTCGGCGAGGACCCGCGCCCGCCCGAGGTCCCCACCGAGGAACGTGGTCATCGAGGTCCCCATGAGCGCCTGCGGGAAGGTGCGCAGGTCACCACGCGCCCGCATGCTCCGGACGGCACGGTCGAGGAGGACACGTGCCGTCTCGATCTCCCCGACGAGGTTGAGCGCGTACCCGAGGTACCAGGCGGAGCCCTCGTCCTCGGCGGTCGGTGCGGCGGCGAGCGCGCGTTCCAGCACACGGTCGCCACGCACCACCGGCTCGGTCCGGGCCGCGAGCAGGATCGACCGGGGGTCGTCGTCCGGCAGGGCGAGCGCCTCGACCACGACGAGCATCGGGTCGCCCGGGTCCGGTTCGGCGGTGTGGTCCCAGGCGATCGCGGCGAGGTGCAGCAGCGCCGCGGTGGCGTGGTCGACCCCGCCGCCCTGCTGCATCTCGGAGACGGCGTGCAGGGCCGGCCCGAGGTCGCCCACCGCGAGCCCGGTCCGACCGGTGGGCAGGGTCTCGGCGACGAAGGCCGCGCGTGCTGCGAGGAGCCGGTCGGGTGCCTCGTCGCACGCTCGCTGCACCAGGAGCGAGGCGTCCGCGAGCCGTCCGGACAGCCCGGCGTGCTCCGCCGCGAGGATCCGCCGGCCGACGCGTCGGGCGACGTCCGAGGTCAGCTCGGCCGAGCGCTCGTACGCCCGGCTCGCGACGAACGGATCGGACATCGCCGACCGCTCGTCGCCGATCGCGGCGATCTCGTCCGCGAGGTCGTCGTCGTGGCCGGTCGCCAGTTCGGCCCGCCACCAGACCGTGCGCGCGGGGTCGTGGTCGTGCTCGAGGACCAGGGAACGCAGGACCGCGGTGCGCTCCGTCGGCGACGCGGCGGTGAGGACCGCCGACTGCACGAGCGGGTGCCGGAACCGGATCGCGCGGGGCGCCACCCACTCGAGCAGCGACGACGCCGAGGCCTGCTCCGTCCACGTCGGCGGCGGGAACCTCCCGAGCGTCCGGGCGGCCACCCGCGCGGCTTCCTCGGCGCCGGTGCCACCGGACAGGGCGACGGCGAGGATGGCCAGCCGGACGGGGTGGTCCAGCTCCGCGTACCGCGCGGCGAACTCCTGCTCCACCCGGCCCACCACGGGACGGTCGCGGGTCCGGTCCCCCGGTGTCGTGCGGCTGAGTTCGTGCAGCGCGAGCGGGTTCCCCTCGGCGCGGAGCACCAGGTCACGTCGCGCCTGGCCCATCGGCGCCCCGGGGACGGCGTCCAGCAGGCGGCCGGCGTCCGACTCGTCGAGCGGCGTCAGGTGGAGGCGCCGGACCGCGGGGTCGTCCGCGGTCTCGGTGTTCCGGGTCGTGATCACCATGACGATCGGGTCCTGGTCGACCCGCCGGGCCATCATCCGGATCGCCCACTCGGACGCGGCGTCCATCCAGTGCAGGTCCTCGGCGACGACCAAGATCGGGCCCTCCGAGGCGGCGTCGGAGACCAGTGTCAGCGCCGCCAGCCCGGCGAGCAGCGGCGAGGGCTGGATCCCCGTCGCGAGACCGAACGCGACCTCGAGGGCACGACGCTGCGGTGCGGGCAGGTCGGCGATCCCGCTGCGCAACGGGTACAGGAGCAGGTGGAGCGCGGCGTAGGGCTCGGCCGACTCGGCGAGGGTCCCCGCGGTCGAGAGCCGTCGGACGCCGAGGTCGGTCGCGTGGCGGACCAGATCGGCGACCAGCGTCGACTTGCCGATCCCGGCCTCGCCGTCGATGACGAACGCGGAGCCGCCGTCGTGGACGTCGCGGAGGGCGTCCCGCAGGGCGGAGCCCTCCCGCTCGCGCCCGATGACGGGCTGCGCCATCGTCATGTCGCCAGTATGGCAGCGGGGGGGGCGCCGGCGAAGGGCCCGGCATCGGACGGGAGGCGCGGTGCGGGCCGGCACCGCGCCTCCCGTCCGACGCGGTGCCGGACCACGGCGCGGCGCGAGCGGGTCAGCGCGTCGCGTCGCGCGTGATCGCCCGTGCGCACGCGTGCAACGCGGGCACGACGGTGCTCGGCTCGGCGTGCCCGGCCGGCATCACGATCGAGAGGGCCGCGACGACGCCCGAGGCGTTCCGGATCGGCGCACCCGCCGCGACGAGCGCACGCGGGGACCGCTGCGAACCGACGGCGGCACCCGTCCGACGGACGGCCGACAGGTACCGGCGGAGCTCGACCGCCGACGTCACCTCGTCGACCGAGGTCCGCACGTCGAACATCGTGATCGCACGCTCCTGGACCTCGTCGGGCGCGAACGCGAGCAGGACGAGTCCGCCGCCGGTCGCCGCGAGGGGCATCCGGCCGCCGACCCGGTAGTCGACGCTCCGGGTTCCGCGCTTGGGGGAGACGCGCTCGACGAGGACCGCCTCGTCCCCCTCACGGACGCTGAGCATGGCGTGCTGTCCCGTCAGGTCGTGCAGGTCCTGGAGGTACGGCAGGGAGGCCTGGCGGAGCCCCACGCCCCGCGGGGCGAGGGACGACAGTTCGTACAGGCGCAGCCCGATCGTGAACCGGCCGTCGCCCCGGCGTTCGAGGGCGCCCTCGGCGACCAGGCTCCGTGCGATCCGCAGCGTCGAGTTGACGGGCAGGCCACAGCGACGCGCGAGTTCGCTCAGCGTCAGCGTCGGATGGCGGTCGTCGAAGCACCCCAGGATCGCGAAGGCCCGACCGACCGTCCCCGTGCGAGTGTCGCCCACCGCTGCACCCTACCGCCGACGCCGTCTTCCGCTGAGTGGAAACCCTCGCCGAACCGCTCTCGCGCCGTCCTACGCTCGGCCCCCGGACGAAGGAGCAGATCGTGGACGACGTCACCGACATCAGTCAGCTCGTGCTGCGCGAACGCCAGGGGCGGGACCGCGGGCGGTGGGACCGCATGCGTGACGCGTGGGAGCCGGACGGCCGCGTGCGCATCAGCTGGTTCGACGGCAACGCGCGGGACTTCGTCGCGGGGTCGATCGCGATGGCCGCCGGTGGGACGGCCGCCACACACCGGATGAGCCCGCCGGTCGTCGACCTCCTCGGTGACCGCGCGATCGTCGCCGCACCGGCGGTCATCGAGGTCCGCGCCGGACTGGGCGGCGCCGAGGTCGACCTGGCATCCCGCGTTCGACTGCTGTACCGCGCACGCCGGACCGGCACCGGCTGGCGGCTGGCCGCGATGACGTGCGTCTACGAATCCGACACGGTGACACCGACCGTTCCCGGCACCGTGCCGGACCTGTCCTCCGTCGCGGTCGACGACCGTCGGCCGTCGTACCGATGGCTCGCGACGGTCCTCGGGGCGAGCGGTCACCGCATCGCCGACGACCTGCCCGGCACGGACCGGCCCGGGTCCGTCGAGGCGGTGGAAGCCGCCGAACAGGACTGGCTCGACGGCCACGATCGCGACGGTCGGGACGGAGACCGCGCATGAGCCGCTACGTCACCGCACCCACCGCCGACCACGACGTCGTCATCCGCGACGTCACCGTCGTCGACCCGCTCGACGGGACCGCCACGGCCGGGCAGGACGTTCGGTTCACCGGCGCGACCATCGCGTCGGTGGCCGCCACGTCGCAGACCGGGACGGCCGCGGGCCAGCAGGTCGTCGACGGACGCGGCCGGTTCCTGGTGCCGGGCTTCGCGGACATGCACGCCCACCCGCTCAACTCCCCGGACGACGTCGACGGCGCCTACGCACTGATGCTCGCGAACGGGGTGGTCGGGTTCCGCCAGATGTCCGGCTCGCCCGCCCTGCTGGCAGCCCGTGCCGCGGGTGCACTGCCCGCACCGCTCGGCGCTCCGGCACTCCTCGCCACGCCGGGAGACCTCCTCACCCCGGTGAACGCGTCGACCGCGGAGGCCGCCGTCGCGACCGTCCGTGACCAGCACGCCCAGGGTGCCGACTTCGTCAAGGCGGCCCTCGTCGGGCGCGATGCGTTCCTCGCAGCACTCGCTGAGGCAGGTCGGCTCGGCGTCCCGCTCGCAGGACACCTCCCGAACGACGTGGACCCGCGCGAAGCGTCCCGAGGGGGCATGCGAGCGATCGAGCACCTCGGGCCCGGCGCGACCGTGTTCGCCGCGACGTCGTCCCGCGAGGCCGAGGTGCGATCCGCGGTCGGAGCGGCTCGCACGCCGAAGATCCCCACGGTCAGGCTGCCGGGCATGGACCGCGTCATCGGTCGGGTGATCCGCGGCATCGTGGTGAACCCGGCCACGAGGACCTCGGACTCGTCCGCCCGCGCGCTCACGCTCGCCGACGACACGTTCGACGAGGAGGCCGCCCAGGAGTTGGCAGCGCTCTTCGTCGAGCACGAGACCTGGCAGTGCCCGACCCTGGTCCGCCTGCACACGCAACAGTTCCCGAACGCGCCGGAGCACCGACACGACGACCGTCGCCGCTACATCGCACCCGGGGAGCTCCGCTCGTGGGACCGGTCCGGCCGGAAGTTCGCCGGCCTCCCGTCGGCGACCCGGGACGCCCTCGAGTCGCACTGGGCGGCCCAACTTCGCCTCGTCGGGCTCCTGGCCGCCGCGGGCGTCCCGATGCTCGCCGGGACGGATGCCGACGGTGCCGCGGGGGTGATCCCGGGCTTCGCGCTCCACGACGAATTCGGGTACCTCGCCGACGCCGGTCTTGGGCCCCTGCAGATCCTCCGGACGGCGACGTCCGACGCGGCGCGGTTCCTCGGGCTCGAGACCGAGACCGGACGCCTGGCACCCGGGTCACGGGCGGACGCGGTGCTGCTCGCCGCCGATCCGATGGCGAGTCACACGGCGCTGGGGCGCATCGACGGGGTGGTCCGGGCGGGGTCGTTCTGGGATCGATCGGCGCTGGACGGGATCCTCGAGCGGGTGGCGGGGGCGCCGGGGGCGCGTTGAGCCGACACCGCACGGCCGTGCGGCCGTGCGGCCGTGCGGCCGCCGAAGCGTGTCCCCGACAGAGGCACGCATCAGCGCGCGCTCCGTCAGGGTGATGGCATCGCCCGTCAGGAGTCTCAGTGCCGCGTCACGTTCTCGTTCACCCAGTCGCGCAGGTGCGCGAGCGGCGCGGCAGCACCGCGACCGAGCGGTGTGAGCGCGTACTCGACCCGCAGCGGGACCTCGGCGAACACGGTGCGGTCGACCAGGCCGGCCCCCTCCATGCGCTTCAGGGACGCCGAGAGGACCTTCGGGCTCACACCCTGCAGCTGGCGCCGGAGTTCCCCGAACCGCTGCGGGCCGTCCTCGAGCACACCGATCGCGAGCGCCGTCCACTTGTTGGCGAGGAGGTCGAGCATCTCGCGGCAGGGGCAAGCGGCTGCGTACACGTCGTTCCGGTCGCAGGCGTCGAGCACGTGCGCCGCTTCGAGAGGGTGGCTCGTCGAGGGGGTCACACCGGAACGGTAGCGCGCGCCGCGGCCTTCGACAAGGGGTCGATTCCCGATGGGTACCGCCGCCCATCAGGGATTCCATGGTTACCGCGGGGTAACCAGGGGCCCTTGCGGGTAACCACAGCACCGGGTGCAGAGTGCTGACATGACGACGACGAACGAGGTCCGAGCGATCGGACAGACCGCAGCTCTCCCGGTGACCAGCGCGCGCAGCCTGGTGCCGACGACCATCCCCGAACCGGTTCCCGGGCCCCACGACCTGCTCGTCGAGGTCCGCGCCGTCTCGGTCAACCCGGTCGACGTGAAGCTCCGGGGCGGTGCCGAACCCGACGGCGGCGTCCGTGTGCTCGGTTTCGACGCATCCGGCACGGTCCGCGCCGTCGGAGACGCCGTGACCCTGTTCGCTCCGGGCGACGACGTGTTCTACGCCGGGGCCATCGACCGTCCCGGGAGCAACGCCGAGCTGCAGGTCGTGGACGAGCGCATCGTCGGGCGGCGACCCCGCACCCTGTCGCACACCGAGGCCGCAGCGCTTCCCCTCACCGCGATCACCGCCTGGGAGAGCCTGTTCGAGAAGCTCCGCATCGGTGCTGACGCCACCGGGACCCTGCTCGTCGTCGGCGGCGCTGGTGGCGTCGGCTCGATGGCCATCCAGCTCGCCCGGACGCTGCTGCCCGGCGTGCGGGTCATCGCGACCGCGTCACGTCCGGCGAGCGAGTCCTGGGTCCGGGACCTCGGCGCACACGACGTCGTCGACCACCACGCGGACCTGGCCGCACAGGTCCTCGAGGTCGCGCCGGACGGGATCGAGTGGATCCTGACCACGAACTCGGCAGGACAGCTCCCCGTGTACGAGCGCGTGCTGCGTCCCTTCGGTGAGATCGTCGCGATCGACGATCCCGAACAGGTCGACGTCGTAGCACTGAAGTCGAAGGCACTGAGCTGGCACTGGGAGTTCATGTTCGCCCGTTCGCTGCACCAGGCCACCGACATGCATCGTCAGCACGAGCTCCTGGACACCGTCGCGGACCTCGTCGACGCCGGCCGGGTCCGGCACACGGCGACCACCGTGCTCCGACCGATCTCGGCCGAGACCCTGCGGGAGGCACACGCCCTCGTCGAGAGCGGTCGCGTGATCGGCAAGGTCGTCGTGACCGACGAGCCGGCGCTCTGACCCCGAGTCCCCCACCACCGAGTACGAAACAACGAAAGGAACCAGCATGACCATCACTCTCGCGCAGGCACAGGAGATCATCGCCGCCGCGGACGCCAAGGCCACCGAACTCGGCGTCCCGTCGTCGATCACCGTCCTCGATCGCGGCGCCCGCATGGTCGCCTCGGTCCGCCAGGACGGCGCCCCGCTCGTGTCCGTCGACTCGAGCTTCGCGAAGGCCCGGACGTCGGTGTACTTCGGTGGCGCGGCGACCGGGGACCTCGCAGCTGCGATCCAGCCCGGCGCCCCGCTCTACACGCTCGGCGCAGCGAGCACCGAGCCCCTCGCCTTCCTCGCCGGTGGACTCCCCATCACGGACGCGACCGGGACCGTCATCGGTGCTGTCGGTTCCGGCGGCGGTACGCCCGACGAGGACGCCGTCATCGCGCAGGCCGGCCTCGACGCCATCCGATGAGCACGCAGGGGTTGGACGGCACGACCGTCCTCGTCGTGGGCGCCGGATCAGGCATCGGCACCGCGATCGCGCAGGCGGCCGCGTGTGCCGGCGCGCGGGTCGTCGCTGCCAGCCGACGACTCGACACCGCGGAACAGGTCGCCGAGATCGTCGGACGCGGGACGGCGGCCGTCCGCCTCGATCTCGGCGACGAGGAGAGCATCATCGCCGCTGCCGACGTGCTCGGACCGGTGGACCACGTCGTGACGGTCGCGGCCGACCACGCCAACGGCCCCGTCACGACCCTGGCGGCAGCCGACATCGAGGAGGCGTTCCGGGCGAAGGTCCTCGGCCCGCTCCTGCTGACCAAGCACTTCGCGCCGCGCATGTCACCGCGGGGCTCGTTCGTGCTCTTCTCCGGGTACGTCTCCGCCCGGCCGCAGGGAGGGCTCGCCGTCATGGCGACGACGAACGGCGCGGTGGACGCACTCGTCCCGGCCCTCGCGGTGGACATCGCCCCGATCCGGGTCGTCGGGATCTCACCCGGTGTCGTGGACTCCGGGTCCTGGGACGGATTGGACGACAAGTCGGCGTTCTTCGACGAGGTCGCCCGGACGAACCCCGCCCGGCGCGTCGGAACACCGGCGGACATCGGGGACGCGGTCGTGTTCGCGCTCACCAACCCGTTCCTGACGGCGACCACCGTGCACGTCGACGGTGGCCAGCGCGTCGCCTGAGTCGAGGAGGAAGTCATGAGCATCGTCGTCATCGCGGAGATCGAACCCGCGCCGTACAACGAACCGGCCGTCGAGGAGGCCCTGCTCGCCGCGGTCGCGCGGGTCCGGTCCGAGGATCTCGGCTGCGAACAGTACGACCTCCACCACGACGCTCGAACGGGTCGGTTCGTGATGGTCGAGCGTTGGGCCGACCAGTCCGCCCTCGAGAGCCACGCAGCGGGCGCCGCGTTCGCGGCCCTCGGCTCGGCTCTCGAGGGGCGCCTGGCGGTCCCCATCGCGCTCCGGACGCTCCAACCGCTGGACGTGTGAGACGACGAACGGCTCGCGCGGACCCGATCAGGGTCCCCGCGGGCCGTTCCGTCGTTCACCGGAGGGCGTCGTAGCGTTCGTGGACCGGGGCAGCGAGGGATGACCGTGCCGCGCGCGTGAGGTCGTCGGCGAGGACCTCGTGCGCCCCTGCCTCGACGCCGTCCAGGATCGCGGCGACGACGTCTGCCGGGTCGTTCTTCGGCATGTCCCCCGGTGTCATCGGCGTGTCCGTGAACGCCAGGTACGCGCCGAGCACCTGGACGTCGTCGGGGGCGAGGTCCAGGCGCATGGAGTCCGTCGCCGACCACAGCGCAGCCTTGGACGCGCTGTACCCGTTGCCGATCGCGAGCCAGCTGAGCGCGGACGCGACGTTCACGACCGCACCGTGTGCGCGACGCAGTGCCGGCGCGAACGCCCTGGTGACCTGCACCGGTCCGAAGAAGTTGGTCTCCATCTGCTCCCGGACAGCGGCGATGTCGCCGTCCACCAGGGATCCGCTGCGCAGCACTCCGGCGTTGTTGACGACGATCGTCGCGTCCGGAACCGCGTCCGCGGCCGCCCGCACCGATGCCGGATCCGTCACGTCGAGCCGCATCGGGACCACGCGGTCGCCGACCTGAGCGCGTGGAGTCCGTGCTGCGGCGTACACCGTGGCCGCCCCGCGGTCGAGCAGTTGTCGGACGAACTCCTGTCCCAGGCCGCCGTTCGCACCGGTCACCACGACCACTGCTCCTGTGATCTCCGTCATGTCTGGCCTTCCTGTCGTCGTGCCGTCGATCGGGGGTGTGCGGGCATCAACCGACCGCGACGTCCGCGGCACGGAGCGCGGCACGGAGCGGCAGGTCGCCGGTGGTGATCTCGAGCTGCACCCGGCCCGGGTCCTGGCCGACGGCGACGTCGCACAACGCCGCCGCGACGTCCTCGCGAGCGATCCCGAGCCGCTCGACCCGGACTCCGGCCGAGAACCGTGCCGTGCCGGCGCCGTCGTGCAGCGCGTCGGGGCGGAGGATCACCCAGTCGAGGTCGAGCGTCCGGACGGCGGCGTCCGCGTCGGCCTTGGCCCGCAGGTAGACCTGGAACGGCTCGGTCGAGCCGCGTTCGTAGTCGTCTGCACCGGCGCCGGAGAGCACCACGAACCGCCGGACGCCGGCGACCACCGCGGCCTGGGCGAGGAGGATCGCTCCGTCCCGGTCCATCGACAGCGAACGGCTGCTGGGACTGTTCTCCCCGGAGCCCGCTGCGAAGACGACGGCGTCCGCACCGGTGAGCACCGCCGCGACGTCGCTGACCGAGGCGTGTTCGAGGTCCAGCACGATCGCGATCACGCCCGCACGTGCGAGCTCCCCGCGCTGGTCGGGATTCCGGATGAGGCCGACGGGCACGTGCCCGCCGGCCCGCAGCTGCGCGGAGAGCAGCCGTGCGACCTTGCCGTGTGCGCCGGCGACGACGACTCGCATGGTGGGCCCGGTCACCCGACGACGACGTCGTCGATGCCGATGGAGACGATGAGCGGCTCCGGGAGCGCGTGGCCGTCCCCGTCGCGGACGAAGATGTTGCGCTCGGTGGCGAGCAGGAGGCCGTCGACCCAGGTCTGGCCGGTCATGTACTCGACGCTCGGCGAGGCACCGGCGATGTCGACCTCGTAGTCACGGCGGCGCAGGACGCCGTCCGCATCGGCGTAGAGGGTCTGCGTGGGGGTGTGGGTCGCGATGCTGTCGGGGTAGGTGACGCGCAGGCGGTCCCACGTGGCTCCGTCCGGCTCGGTCCACGGGCCGACTTCCTCGACGCGGACGCCGGGGAACGTGAACGACCACGGCTCGGTGTTGTACGTCCACATGGCGTAGCCGGTGAAGTAGGCGAGCTGCAGCCGGTTCCACGGCGTCTCGAGCACGTGGCCGCGGAACGACGATCGCGGATCGGCGAGTTCCTCGACGACCTCGTCGCCGTGCGCGGTCGTGCGGACGACCGCGACGTGGTCGCCGGTGAACTCCGTACGGAGGTCGTCGGCACCGAAGTGTTCGAGCGACGTGCGCTGGCGGCGGAGGTCGACGGTGAACCGACCTTCCTCGGCGATCCCCGGAACCTGCTTGAGGCCCCAGAAGGCGCCTCCGAAGTGTCGGTTCGCCGAGATGGTGGAGACGTCGGCCCAGCGGCTGCCGCCGTGGGCGTCGAGGATGCGGTCGAGCAGGGTCGTGGTGGTGGTCATGATCGCTCCGGGTCAGGCGGCGGTGGCCGCGGTGAGGAAGTCCTCGACGATGGCAGCGGCCTCGTCGGGGTACTGGAAGATCGACGCGTGGGCGGCGTCGGGGAACACGTGCAGGCGCGCGTCCGGGATGAGTCCGGCCAGCGTGTGGCTCCCGGGCGTCCGGATCATCAGGTCGTCGTCCCCCTGGAGCACCAGCGTCGGCTGCCGGATCCCGGTCAAGCGCTCGAGCTTCGAGATGTCCGGGACGCCCCAGGCGAGCACGGCGTCGTACTGCGCGTCGCGCACAGCGGGGGTGGTCGGCGCATCGCGGTCCTCGGTCCGAGCGCCCAACCGCCGGAGGAAGTCGACGCCACGAGCCCGGCTCGTGTCCGTGTGCGCGAAGAAGATGTACAGGAGGCTCTCCGCCGTGGGGACGTCGTGCCGTGATTCGCGCTCGATGTCCTCCCGCCATCCGTGCATCGACGGCGCACCGGCGGGGCCCGTCCCGGCGAGGACGAGGGCGCGGACCGCCCACGGTCGGAGGAGGGCGAGGTCCTGGGCGACGAACCCGCCGAGCGAGAACCCGAAGACGTCGAACCGACGGATGCCGAGGGCGTCGGTGAAGGCCAGCAGGTCGGTGGCCATCTGCCCCACGGTGGTCGGGACCGTCCCGGTCGACGCGCCGACGCCGGCGTTGTCCACGAGGACGACCTCGCGCCGAGCCGCGATCGGGTCGATGAGCGCCGGGTCCCAGTTGTCGAGGTTGCCGCGGAAGTGCATGAGGAAGACGAGTGGGACGCCGTCGGTGCTGCTCCCGAACCGGCGGTAGGCGTAGGTCGTGCCGTTCGCCGCGGTCACGGTGCTGGTCGGGACGGTGGTGGCGGTGTGACCGGCCGTGGTCTCCGTGGTGCTCATCGATGACTCCCTGGGTTCGACCGACCCGGGTGGTCGGTGGCGAGGTCGACGCTAGGAGCGGTGCGGACAGCGCCGCGTGCTCCCGTCAGGGACATGGTCCGGACACGGTCAGACACCGGCCGGCCGTCAGTCCACGTCGCCGGCGAGCGTCGCGCGGACCGCGGCTTCCTCGATGTCGAGGACGGTCAGCACCGCACGGACGGCGGTCTCCGCGTAGCGCCCCTCCCGGCGCGCGCGCAGGACCGCTCGACGTTCTTCGGCGATCGTGCGCATCCGCAGCTCCGCGTAGGAGGCCGCACGGTCGGCTCGGACCCCGTCGTCCCCGACGAACGTCTCGCCCAGCAGGGCGGCGTCGATCCGCACGCGTTCGACGGCCCGGTCGTCGTAGGCACCGTCGTCGAGGCCGTCGACGAGCTGCAGGCTCTCGGCGCGGGCCTCGGCGAGGAGCAGCTGGGTCTCCATCCGTTCCTGGTCGAGGTTCGGTGGTGGCAGCGCGACCCGGCGGATCACCCACGGCAGCGAGAGCCCGAGCAGGAGCGTCGCGACGACGACCACGAACGCGAGGAACTGCAGGAACGCCCGGTGCGGCGTCTGCTCGGGCAGCAGGAACACCGCGGCGAGGGTGACGACCCCCCGGACGCCCGCGACGGTGACCGGCAGGTCCAGGCGCCACTGCCAGCTCCGGCGTCGGAGCCGCGCCGGCCCCCATCGGTAGACCGCCGTCACGGCGAGGCTCCAGCCGAGCCGCGCGGCCACCAGCGTCACGAGGACCACGCTGATCACGAGCAGCGCGCGACCCAGCCCGATCCCGGACGACAAGGCCCCGCGCAGGATCGCCGGCAGGCTGAGTCCGATGAGCAGGAACACCGCGTTCTCGAGCAGGAACTGCACGGTGCGCCAGTTGAGCGACTCGGCCAGGCGGGCTTCGGCCGACTGCAGGACCGGCGACCGGTACCCGAGGAAGAGTCCGGTGACGACGACGGCGAGTGGACCCGATGCACCGATGCCGTGCGCGAGCAGGAACGCGACGTAGGGCGTGACGAGGGACAGGCTCGTGTCGAGCACCGCGACGGAGAGCCGCCTCCGGACGGCGCCCATGACGAACGCGACCGACAACCCGATGCCGATGCCGCCGACCACCGCGAGGACGAACTCGCCCGCGGCGCGGACCGGGTCGAACACCGCGACGATGGCCACCACTGCGGTGTTCAACGCGACGAGCGCCGTCGCGTCGTTGAGCAGGCTCTCCCCGTCCAGGACCGAGGCGAGCAGCCTCGGCAGCGGTGCGCGCCGGGTGACGGCTGAGACGGCCACCGCGTCGGTCGGCGCCACGACGGCACCGAAGGCGAACGCCGCCGCCAGCGTCAGCGTCGGGACCACGGCCCACGTCACGACGCCGACGACCAGCGTGGTGAACGCGACGAGCCCGACGGACAGCAGCAACAGCGATTCCCGCCGGGCACGGACGTCCGACAGCGAGGTCTGCAGCGCCGCCGCGAACAGCAGGGGCGGGAGCAGGACCGACAGGACGAAGTCCGGTTCGACGTCCACGCGCGGCACACCCGGCACGTAGGACACGGCGACCCCGATGACGACGAGGGCCAGCGGGGCCGACCACCCCACGCGCCGTGCGGCTGCACTGACGGCGACCGTCACGACGAGGAACGCGACGACCCAGGTGAGGGTCTCGTCGATGCTCACGGCGCCGGCTCCAGGGTGACCGTGGCGCGGCCACGCGGCCCGGCACGGCGGGTGCCTAGCCTTCCTCCATGCGCAGCCGCCGTCGCGACCCCTCCGCCCCGGACACGCCGCCCGCGACCGGGCTGGTGTCGATCCCCCTCGCCCGGATCCTCGCGGATCCCGTCGTCCGGATCGGGGAACCGCACGGCGAGAGCGTCGTCGAGCAGGTCCGCTGACGACGGGCACGCCGTCACAGCTCCGCCAGGACTTCGGGGACCGGAGCGCCGAGTGCGATGAGCAGCTCCGCGAACTCGCGGTCCAGACCGTGGGCCACGGCGGTGATGCGCCCGTCACCGAAGGAGCCGAACGACGCGCTCGGCACGTCGGCGGTGAGCAGGACCGGGTCCCCGGGCCGCTGCGAGATGGTCATGCGGAACGGCGCGAGCCCCATCACGCGCGGGTCGAACCGGTACATCCGTTCCGCGACGACGTGGTTCCCCACCAGGTACGAGACACACGACGACCGGTGCCCGGCGATGGCCATCAACGCGGTCGGTTCGTTCCGCCAGTACCGGATGAAGCCACGGGGTGCGTGCTGCTCGGTCCAGGTCTCGACCGTGTCCCAGTCGCGGTGCCGCGCCAGTGCTTCGGTCAGGCTCGTCTGGTCGAGCGGCGGCACGGCCAGCTCGAACGCCGCGACGACCTCGTCGAAGGGCTGCGCCATGGGGATGGAGAATCGGTCGGCGGTGTACTCGGTGATCTCGGTGTGCATGTCGGGACGGTAGATCGGCCGCCCCCGGACGTGCGTGTCCCCGCCCGGGCCAGTCAGCGCGGGCGGGGACACCGGTGGTTCAGAGCGCGGCGACCGCGGCTTCCGCGATCACGAGGTCCTGGTCCGGGGACCCGCCGCTCGACCCCACGGCACCGATGACGGAACCGGCTGCGTCGGTCACCGGGACACCGCCCGCGACGAACGTGAGCGGCTCGTGGCTGGCCGCCCCGAGCGAGTAGAGCGGTGCACCGGGCTGGACGGCGCCGGCCAGGTCGCCGGACGCGGCACCGAACGACACCGCGGTGCGGGCCTTCGCGGCACTGGCGTCGACGGACACCAGCGGTGCGCCGTCCTGCCGGGCGACCGCGACGACGCGTGCGCCCCGGTCCAGGACGGTGACGGTCGAGGGGACGCCGAGTTCGGCGGCCTTCGCCTCGGCGGCGGCGATGGCGGCGTGCGCCTGGGTGAGGGTGAGATCGGTCATGGGCTGGTTCCCTTCGTCGTGGACGCAGCCGACGCTAGGGACCGCGCACCGTCGCAGCGTGTCCCCGCCCGGGTCACCCGTGCGGTCGCACCGGAGGCCGTGGGTGGTCCCGACGGGGACACGCCCTGCCGCGCGCACCGCTCCTAGCGTGACGATCGCCGACGACCTTCGTCCGGCACCAGACCACGACGCAAGGAGCCTGCAATGCCCACGTTCACCACTCCCGACGGCATCGAGATGTACTACACCGAGCAGGGCGAGGGACAGCCCATCGTCTTCGCGCACGGCTGGCCGCTCAGCTCCGACGCCTGGCAGCCGGAACTGAAGTTCTTCAGCGACAACGGCTACCGCACCATCGCCCACGACCGCCGCGGCCACGGCCGTTCCGAGAAGACCGCCGTCGGCCACACCATCGACCAGTACGCGAAGGACCTCGCCGCGCTCATCGAGCACCTCGACCTGCACGACGTGATCGTCTTCGGACACTCCACCGGCGGCGGCGAGGTCGTCCGCTACGCCGCGCAGTACGCGAACGGCCGCGTCGCGAAGGTCGTCACGGCCGGCGCGATCCCGCCGATCATGGTGAAGTCCGACAGCAACCCCGAGGGCTCCCCGATCGACGTGTTCGACGGCATCCGTGCCGGCGTCCTCGAGGACGCGTCGCAGTTCTGGCTCGACCTCTCCGAGAGCTTCTTCGGCGCCAACCACGGCCGGGACGTCTCGTACGGCGCGAAGCTCGACTTCTGGCGCCAGGGCCAGAACGTGAACCTGTCCGCCGCGTACGACTGCGTCAAGGCCTTCTCCGAGACCGAGCAGAGCGAGGACCTGAGGGCGCTCACCGTGCCGATCCTCATCAACCACGGCGAGGACGACCAGATCGTCCCCATCGACGACGCCGCACGCAAGGCCATCGAGCTCGTCGCCGACGGCACCCTCAAGACCTACCCCGGCGCCCCCCACGGCATCCACGGCGACTACCGCGCGGTCCTGCAGCAGGACGTCCTCGCCTGGATCAAGGGCTGACGCGACCCACCACCGGACTGGAGGCGCGGCGCCAGCCCGCACCGCGCCTCCAGTCCGTCACCGCTCGCGCCACGGAATACGCAACCACTCTGGATGGTTACAGCGGCACCGCCACAGGAGGCATGATGAACACCACGGCCACGCACCACCCCCGGCTCCCCCTGAACACCTTCGGCATCGCGTTCGGCACCGCCGGACTCGCCGGTACCTGGACGGCCGCCGGCAGCCTGCTCGGTGCGCCCACGGCGATCGGCGAGGTCCTGTGGGCCGCCGCCGCGATCGCCTGGGCCGTCACGATCGTCCGGTACCTCCACCGCCCCGGCGGGCTCCGTGCCATCGGCGCCGACCTCCGACACCCCGTGCTCGGGCCGTTCGCCGCGCTCGTCCCCGCCGTCGGCTCGCTGCTCGCCGCCCACCTCGCGACCTGGGCGCCCGTCGCCGGTGCCGTCGGCGTCTGGACGATGCTGGCGCTCACGACCGCCTTCGGCGCCTGGTTCGTCACCGATCTCCTCACGTCTCCCCGCGAAGCCGCCTCCCTGCACGGCGGCTACCTGCTCCCGACCGTGGCCGGCTCGCTGCTCAGTGCGCAGTCACTCGCCGTGATCGGACACCACGACCTGGCGATGGGGTACTTCGCGACCGGGGTGCTGTTCTGGCTGCTCGTGGGCGCGGTGCTCATCGCACGGTTCGCCACCGGACCCGCCGTGCCGCCGCCGCTCCTGCCGACGCTCGCCATCCTGTCCGCGCCGCCGGCGGTCGCCGGCAACGCCTGGTGGACCATGACGGGAGGCGCGGGTTCCGTCGTCGACACCGCCCTCGCGGGCACCATGGTCGCCTTCCTGCTCCCACACGCCTTCCTCGTGCGCCGGTACGTCCGGAGCGGGTTCGCGATCGGGTTCTGGGCGATGACGTTCACGACGGCGGCGAGCGCCACGTACGCGGTGCGACTGCTCTCCACCGCCGGCCTTGGCACCCTGGGGACCGTCCTCGCCTGGGTCGTCGTCGCGGTCGCGACCGGCATCGTCGGCAGCATCGCGGTCCGCTCGCTGGGGCTGCTCCGCAGGTCCGAGTCGAGTGGCTCCCGCTGCACCTCAGCCCCGTACCGACGCCTCGCCCTGATCGGCGTCGTCGTCGCGTCCGTCGCGGTGGCGTTCGGAGCGGGTGCCGGCAGCCCGCTGTTCGTCGTGTACCAGTCGGCGTGGGGCTTCCCCGACTGGCAGCTGACGACGGCGTTCACGGTGTACGCGGTCACCCTGCTCGGGACACTCCTCGTGGCCGGACGGCTGTCCGACCACATCGGGCGTCGGCCCGTCCTCATCGGGGCGCTCGTGCTCATGCTCATCGCGAGCGTCCTGTTCCTGCTCGCCGACTCGATCGGGTGGGTGATCGCCGCGCGGGCCGTGCAGGGGATCGCGACGGGAGCCGCCACCAGTACGTTCACGGCGGCCATCATCGAGCTGTCGAGCGAACGACACCGTCGCACGATGACCGTGCTGACCAGTGCCGCTCCCGTCGGCGGGCTCGCGCTCGGGGCGTTCGGAGGCGGGATCGCGGCACAGTTCACCCCGGACCCCACCGCCGCCGTCTTCCTGACCCTCGGGGTCGTCCTGCTCGTCGGCATCGCCGCGGTCCTCGCGGCCGACGAGACCGCTGACCGGCACGCCGGCGCACTCATGTCCCTGCGGCCGGTGCTCGCGGTGCCCGGTGCAGCACGAGCGTGGTTCGCCGTGCTCGCCCCGCTGACGGTCGCCGGCTGGATGTTCTCCGGGCTGTTCCTCGGACTCGGCCCACGTCTCGACGACGGCGTGTTCGGCATCGACGGCGGGACCGCCAGCGCGGCCGTCGTCGCGCTGCAACCGGCGGCCGCCGCGGTGGCCGGCATGCTCTTCTCACGCGCCACCGCCCGGATCGCGACCGCGGTCGGTGCCGCGCTGCTGCTGCTCGGCGCGATCGGCGCCGGGTCGGCGATCCTCTCCGCGGACCTCCCGCTGCTCGTCGCGGCCGCCGTCGTCGGCGGGTCGGGCCAGGGCGCCGCGTTCGGCTCCTCCCTGCGGATCCTCGGACCACTCGCCGACAACGCGACCCGTGGCGGCCTCTTCGCCGCCGTCTACCTGGTCGCGTACGCCGCCTACGGGGTTCCGGTGCTCGTCGCCGGGTTCTTCACCGGCGCCGTCGGACTCGCCGGCGTCGGCGCCGCGTACGCCGCGCTCGTGGCGATCGCGGCCGTCGCCGCCGGGATCGGTCTGACCGCGCGGTCCCGCAGGGAGCGCGCGGCAGTCCACACCGCGTGACCCGCCCTCCTCCCGGTCACTCCACGTCAACGAACAGGATCACCATGACCCTCACCACCGATCTCCACGGCGTCTCAGCCGCCGCCGCCGGTACCTTCCTGATCGGCGGGGACCTGCCCGTCGCCCGACTCGGGTTCGGCTCGATGCAGCTCGCCGGCCGGAATGCGTTCGGCCCGTCCCGCGACCCGGAGGGCGCCCGCGCCGTGCTCCGCCGCGCCGTCGAGCTGGGCGTGACGCTCGTCGACACCGCGGACGCCTACGGCCCCGAGGTAGCGGAAGGACTCATCGGCGAGGCGCTGGCCCCGTACCGATCGGACGTCGTCATCGCGACGAAGGGCGGGTTCGTCCGGGGACCACGGGGCGAATGGGTCGTCGACGGTCGCCCGGAGCACCTGCGCGCCGCCGTCGAGGGCAGCCTCCGCCGCCTGCGACTCGAGCGGATCGACCTGTACCAGTTGCACCGCATCGACCAGCGGGTGCCGCTCGACGAGCAGCTCGGGACCCTCGCGGCACTCCGCGCCGAGGGACTCATCCGGCACGTCGGCCTGAGCGAGGTGAGCGTCCCGGAGCTCCTCGCCGCGCAGCGGATCCTGCCGATCGCCACGGTGCAGAACCTGTACAACCTGGTCGAGCGTTCCTCCGAGGACCTGGTCCGGGTCACCGCGGAACTCGGCATCGGCTTCATCCCGTGGTTCCCGTTGGCGACCGGCGGCCTCACGCGCGGCGCCGGAGCACTCGGGGCGATGGCGGCACGGGCCGGCGCCTCACCGTCGCAGGTGGCCCTCGCGTGGTTGCTGCAGCACGCTCCGAACGTGCTGCCGATCCCCGGGACGTCCAGCGTGGACCACCTCGAGGAGAACGTCGCGGCGGCGTCGGTCGTCCTGTCCCCGAGGGACGTCGCGGTGCTCGACGGCGCAGCCTGACGCCCGGTACGTCGGACGGCCCGGCCCCTCGGGGCCGGGCCATTCGCCGTGCGCCCGGGTCACGGGGACGGGACGAAGAAGTCCCGGTACGACGGATCGTCGGGGAGCGACCGCTCCGCCACCAGCACGGCGATCTCGCGCGGGGACCGGAGCCCGCGTCGACGCCACTGGTCCGGGTCCGCCCTGAGCACGTGCAGGACCGCCCGCAGCGGGTTCACCGCCGGACCCCCGGCCGTTCGGTCGCGGGCGTCGGCACGGGCAGGAGCAGGGTCTGCACGGCAGGGGTGGCGGCTCCCGCTCCAACGTGCAGCACGGCGGGCAGGGGCGGGAACGAGATCGTCATCGCAGGTCTCCTCGGTCGGGGTCACGTCGTCGCGACACCGAGGACGCTACGGCCGGTGGGGTGCTCCGCACGTGTCCCCCCGAGGACCATCCCCTCGCAGGGACAGGCGGCGCGAGCGTGTCCCCGACGGAGCCACGCGGACCGGCCACGTGCGGACGTACCGTGCCTGCACGAGGCGATCCGCGCCTCCGGTCGGTCACCCGCCGACGCGACCCGCACGGAGGACCGCCATGACCGACACTGCCACACACCGAACCGGACGGGACGTCCCGACCACGACCCGTGCGTTCCTCGCCCAGGGCGGACGCTCGGTCCGCGACGAGGACGCGTTCGTCGTCCGCGACGTCCCCCTCCACCCGGTCCGCCCGCACGACCTGCTCGTCCGGGTCGAGGCGGTGTCGGTGAACCCGGTGGACACGAAGACCCGGCAGGGCCTGCGGTCCGGGACGAAGCAACTGGGCTGGGACGCCTCCGGCGTCGTCGAGGCGGTCGGCTCGGAGGTCACCCGGTTCTCCGTCGGTGACGCCGTGTGGTACGCCGGCACCCTCGACCGCCCGGGGACGAACGCCGAGCTGCACCTCGTGGACGAACGCCTCGTCGGTCGCCGCCCCGCGACGCTGGACCACGCCGAGGCCGCGGCGCTCCCGCTCACGGGGATCACCGCCTGGGAGACACTGTTCGACCGGTTCCGCCTGACGGAGTCGAGTACCGGCACCCTGCTCGTCGTCGGAGCACCCGGCGGTGTCGGGTCGGTGCTCGTCCAGCTCGCGAAGGCGCGCACCGGCCTCACGGTGCTCGGGACCGCCGGCCGCTCCGAGAGCCGCGACTGGGTGTCGTCGATGGGAGCCGACCACGTCGTGGACCACCACGACCTCGTCGGCGGCGTGCGGTCGGTCGCGCCGGACGGGGTCGACTACGTCTTCACCGCGCACTCGGCGGGCAACGTCACCGCCTTCGCCGATCTGGTCCGCCCGTTCGGCCAGATCACCGCGATCGACGACCCGCGCGGACTCGACCTCTACCCGCTCAAGCGGAAGTCGATCGCCTGGCACTGGGAGCTCATGTTCACCCGATCGGCGTTCGGGACGCCGGACATGGGCGAGCAGGGCCTGCTCCTCGATGCGCTGGCGGACCTCGTGGACGCGGGTCGCGTGCGGACCACCGCGACGTCGGTCGTCCGGGGGCTCGACCCGGCCGGCCTCCGCGAGGCGCACCGTCAGGTGGCGGGCGGGACCGCGATCGGAAAGGTCGTCGTCGCGCGCTGAGGCGTGCGCGGTGGGCCGGGTCCGGCCGGCCGGGCGGGACCGGTCAGCCGGGCCGGGTGGGGTGGCCGCGGCGGGGGCTGTCAGTCGGCCAGGCTGTCGGCGAGGCTCGACAGACGGCGGGCGGACTGCTCGTCCGCGCCACGCCACAACAGCAGCGTGTCGCCGTCCGGGCCGGGCACCGCGAACCGGTGGTAGGCGAGGGCCAGGTGACCGACCACGGGGTTGTCGAAGCCGACGACCCCGTCCGGATCCGCAGTGTCCGGCCCAGCCCAGAGTCGAGCGAAGGCCTCGCTCCGGGCCGCGAGCTCCCCGACCAGTTCGACGTACCCGCGGTCCTCCTCGTGCTCGTCGAGGGAGCGCCGCAGCTCCGCGACGACGCGGGCGCCGAGCGGCACCGCCTCCGCCGTCTCCGACGACGCGCGGAACGCCTCGTCGCCCTCAGGCCGCAGGAACGTCGCCCGCGCGAGGTTCGCACCGGACCGGAACGTCGGGTGCACGGCCCCGGCCAACGCGTTCGCCACCCGGACGGTCAGGTGTCGGTCGTAGACGACCGCGGGGACCGTCCGCCACGGCAGCACGAGCCTGCCGAGCAGTGCTCGTGGGTGGTCGACCCCGTCGTCCGTGCTCACGGACGGAGCGTACGGCCCGGTCGTCGACGGCATCGTGTCCCCGGCGGGGACACCATCGGCGCGATCCGGTCGAGCCGCCGACATGTGGTCATTCGACCGATGCCCGGAGGGGACGACCAGCGGCAACGTGGAGCACGGTTGCCGGACGTCCCGGGAACGCTCGCCACGACCCGGGAGACACGATGCCCGCTCAGACCTCCTTCCTCGGCGAGTACCTCCGCGCACGCCGGGCCCTCGTCCGACCGGCCGACGTGGGCATCGACTCCTCACGGGCCCGGCGGGTGCCGGGACTCCGCCGCAGCGAGGTGGCGGGACTGGCCGGGATCAGCCAGGAGTACTACCTCCGACTCGAGCAGGGCCGGGACCGGAGGCCCTCGCACCAGGTGCTCGGCGCGATCGTGCGGGCCCTGCGACTCGACGACGTCGCGCTCGAGCACATGCACCGGCTCGCCCGACTCGACGAGGGCGGCCCGACCGGGAGCACCACCGACGACGGGGCGGGACCGCCCGCACCGGTCGAGCCCGCACTGCTCGAGCTCGTCGACGGACTGTCCGGCGTGCCCGCGATGCTCATGAGCGCCGAGCAGGACGTCCTGGCGTCGAACACGTTGGCCCGGGCGATCAGGCCGCGGCTGCTGCCAGGGACGAACTTCCTGTTCCACCTGTTCACCGACCGCGCGCGCGCCGAGGTCATCGACTGGGAGGACGACGCCCGACGGGCGGTCGCCAACCTGCGGTTCCACGGTGATCCGAGGAACGCCCGTCACCGCGAGGTCGTCGGGACCCTGGCGATCCGGGACGCGACCTTCCGGGAACTGTGGGCCCGGCACGACGTCGAGCAGCAGGTCACGTGGGTCGCTCGGATCCGACTCGCCACCGCCGAACCGGTCGAGCTCACGTGCCACTCGCTGGCCGTCCCGGGCGGCAGCGGGCGGTCGGTGATGACCCTGACCGCCGAACCGGGGACGGCAGCGGCCCTGGCGTTGCAGCGGTTCACCGCGATGCGCCGCGGTCTCGGCGCTCGCTCGGCCGCCAGCGAGGTCGGACGCGTGGCGTGACCGTCTGCTCGCGCCCTCAGTCGGAACGGTCCGAGGGCCGCAGCGCACCGGCCAGCTGGGACCGTCTACTGATGCCGAGCTTCGTGAACGCCCGGGACAGGTGCGCCGCGACCGTCCGGTGCGAGAGGTAGACCTCGTCCGCGATTTCCTTGTTGGTGCGCCCGGTCGCCGCCATGCGCGACACGAGGAGCTCCTGCGCGGTGAGGAGTCGAGCCGGCGCCCGGTCCGTCGACGTCCGGTCCGTCGACTGTCCACCGGTCGCCCGGAGTTCGGACGCGGCGCGCGCGGCCCAGTTGCGGGCGCCGATGCGGTCGAACAGCCGGGCCGCCTCGGACAGGTGCTGACGTGCATCGACGATCCGGCGGACGCGCCGCAGCCGTTCACCCAGGTGCAGTCGCGCGACCGCGAGGTCGAACGGTGTGTCGATCGCCGAACCGAGGTCGACCGCCGCGGCGAGGTGCCCGAGGGCCGTCTCGTCGTCCGGTGCGAGGAGTCCGCGCGTCCGCTCGACGAGCAGCGCGAGGTGCGGCGAGCCGGTCGTGGCGGCCGCCGCGGCGGCGTCCGTCAGCCAGGCGCGGACCGAGTCGGTGTCGCCCGCGCGGACCGCCGACTCGACCACGTCGGCGCCCGCCCACAGCGCCACCGCGCCGTTCGCCCGTGTGCGCACCTGGTGTGCCACGGCGTCCTCGTGGCGCCCCTCGTCGACAGCGATGAGTGCCGCCGCCCACGCGGCGGTCGCGACGATGCGCGCGAAGGCGCCGGCCACCGGGATCTCGTCCAGGGCCGCGAGTCGTGTCCGGGCCGTGGCCGTGTCCCCGGCCCGCACGAGGGCCCGCGCCGCCTCGGAGAGCGCCATCCCGGCGACCACCGGGAGGTCGAGCTCGCGGCTGAGACGCTCCGCGCGATCGGCGTCGGCGAGTCCGTCGGTGAGGTGGCCCGCCGTGACGCGGGGTGAGGCACGTCCGCACAGAGCGGTGGTCTCGTCGCTCGTGCGTGCCGCATCGTGGAACAGCCGGACGCCAGCGGTCCAGCACCGGTCCGACGTGGCCATGTCGCCGGACTCCTCGGCGGCGAACGCCAGGCAGTTCACGATGACGCCGTCGGTCGCCTGTGCACGGGCGAGGAACCGGTCCACGGTGCGCTCGTCGAGACGCTGCCCGGGACGGACGAGGGCGAGTGCCACCTCGGCGAGCACCGCGTCGTCGGCGTCCCCGCGTCCGACCGGAGCGTGGTCGACGTCCTCCACCGTGGCGGCCACGAGCGCTCGGACGGCGTCCGCCTCCTGGTGGATGTAGCACTTCGCCGCCGCCCACAGCAGGACCTCGGCACGCTCGGTCGGATCTGCCCGGGTCGTCGCGAACGCCACGAGCTCCTCGGCCGTCCGACCACGGTGGTCCGCGGTCATGCTCAGCATCCACTCCGCGCGGGCGAACCGGTGCTGTGCGCGTCCGTCCGACAGGTCGGTGAGCGGCTTCGCACGGTCGAGCAAGGCGGACGCCTCACCCGAGGCGCCGGCGCGTCGGGCTGCCTCGGCGGCCTCCACCAACCGGTTCGCCTGCTGGGTCGGGTCGGGCGAGAGGTCGGCGGCTCGCCGCCACGCGGATGCCGCCTCGGCGGGGGCGCCTTGCCGGAGCGCAGCACTCGCCACGGCGTCGAGCTCGGCGGCGACCGCCTCGTCGAGGCCGGTCGTCGCCTCGGCCCGGTGGATCGCACGGCGACTGGGCGACCGGACCGCCAGTGCCAGGGCGTGGTGGACCTCGCGCCGACGGACCGGATCGGCGGCGTCGTAGTGCGCCGACCCCACCAGCGGGTGCCGTGGCACGAACCTGTCGCCGTCACGCCGCAGCAGACCCTCGCGCTCGAGGGTCGCCAACTCGCCTGCGCCGAGTCCGACACCCACGAGTGCCTGCTCGAGCTCCCGTGCGGTGGCGTCCTCTCCGGCGACCGCGACGAGCAACGCCCGCTGGGTCGTCTCCGGGAGCAGCAGGACACCGGCGAGGAACGTCCGCTCGAGTCGGGCGGACATGCGTTCGGACAGTGGTCCGCGCGCAGTGCCGGCGACGGGCGCGGAGAACTCGAGCAGGGCGAGCGGGTTGCCGTACGACTCCCGACGCACCCGTGCCCGTTCCCCGGTCGGCAGGTGGTCCGCGACGTCGGTGAGCAGTCGGTCCGCCGCGGCGTCGTCGAGCGGACCGACGTGGAGCACGGTCGGAAACGCGTCCTCGTGGTCACCGACAGGGGTACCGCTCCGGGTCGTCGCGACGAGGAGGACGGGGAGTCCGCGGACCCGCGATGCGACGAAGAGGAGCGCCTCGAGCGAGGTCCGGTCCGTCCAGTGCAGATCGTCGACGAGCGCCACCACGGTCCCGTGGCTGCTCGCCTCCTCGAACAGCCCGAGCACGGCGATGCCGAGCAGGAGCCGGTCGGGGGCCGGTCCGTCACGACGGCCGAAGGCGACGTCGAGGGCCGAAGCCTGACGATCGGGGAGGGCGGCCGCGAAGGGCAGGAGCGGGTGGAGCAGCTCGTGCAGGCCGCCGAACGGGATCTCGGTCCCGCTGCGGACCCCACGGGCACGGAGGACGAACCGGACGTCCGCGGTGGCGTCCGCGGCGACGGTCTCGAGCAGGGCGCTCTTGCCGATGCCGGGATCGCCGTCGACCAGGACCGCGGTACCGTGCCCCCGCCGGGCGTGGTCCAGGGCACCGGCCAGGACGAGGAGTTCGGCGTCGCGGCCGACCAGTTGCGAGGCGCGTTCGGGCACGGTGTGAGCATACGTCGCCGTCAGTCGCCCGGCGAGGTCCTCCTCCGTGTCCGCCCCGGCACGGCCGGCAGGAGGGACGACAGCAGGACGAGAGCCGTGCACAGCGCGCCGATCGCCACCAGGACCGCGAAGGGGACGATCGGCCTGGTCGACGGGTACCGCCCGACGAGCACCGCCCACTCCGCGATGACGGAGACGCCCACGGTGGCCGCGGCGATGAGCGTGCCGCTCACCCCGAGGACGACACCCTCGAGTGCCGCGACGGCCACCGGCAGGGCCGGGGTCGCGCCGACGGCCAGGAGCTGCTCGCGCTCCTGCGCGCGGTCCCGAGCCGCCATCGCCGCCGTCGCCGCGGCCCCGACGGCGGCGAGCAGGACCGGGCCGCTGAGGACGAGGACGGTCGTCACCGCTGAGCCGCTCCCGGTCGTGTTGTCTCCGATCGCTGTCGCCGCCGTCCGCTGACCCCCGACGAGCGCCGTCGGCAGGGCCACGGCCACCAGGAGCGCCGCGAGCGTCGTGTCGCTCCGAGCCGCAGCCCGCCGGACAGCTGCGCGCGCGAGAGCGAAGGACACCGACGCGCTCGCCGGCACCGCCGCCGTCCAGAGCCGGACGACGGGTGCACCGACCGACCTGCCGAGGACGGCGACCACCGCGACCAGCACCGGACCGATGAGGAGTGCCGACGCCGCGCCGTCCGGTACGGACGCCGGGAGTCCGGCGAGCATGCTCGCCGCGAGCGCCGTCAGCAGTGCCGCGACCGTGGCACGGAGGATCGGCGGTCGACGTCCGCGCACACCCGGTCCGACACCGAGCAGCGTCGGGGTCGTGGCGGCGCGGCGGCTCCCCGAGAGCCCGGCGACGACCGCGGCGGTGACCGTCAGCCCGACGACGACGACGGCCTCGGCCCAGGAAGCGGCCACCCGGACCCCGTCGAGTCCGGAGGCTCCGGCCAGGGCGGCGTCGACGGCGGCCGGGACGACGACGCCAGCCGCGGCCGCTCCGACCACGGCGCCGAGCACGGCGACGAGTGCGGTCTGGACGAGCACCGTCACACGGACCCCTCGAGGAGTGACGCCGGCCAGCTGCCAGAGGGCGTACGTCCGCTCCAGGAGCCCCGCGGTGAGCCGCACCACGGCGGACACCACCACGAGGATCGCGATGAGCCCGAACGCGGCGGTCGTGCCCGCGATGGACAGCAGCGCCAGCCCCCGGACCCCGGGTGTCCGCAGGCCGCCGACCACGAGCACACCGGGGACGCTGCCGGCCAGTGCGGCGACCGCGGACACCGCGCACAGGCCGGCCCAGACGCGCCACGACGTGCGGAGATCGGCTGCCGCCAGTCGGACGAGGATCATGCGCGTACCGACGCACGCTCGATCGAGTCGAAGAGCGCGTCGACGTCCGGTGCGACCAGCTCCGCGTGGACGACGCCGTCCCGCAGGACGATCGCGCGGTCGGCCCGCGCCGCGGCCGCGAGGTCGTGCGTCACCATGACGACCGAACGCTGCCCCGAGGCGGTGTGCCGCAGCAGGTCGAGCACCGCGCCGCCGGCCACCGTGTCGAGCGCCCCGGTCGGTTCGTCGGCGAACACCACCTGCGGCCGTGCGACGAGCGTCCGGGCGATCGCCACGCGCTGCTGCTGTCCGCCGGACATCGAATCCGGGTACCGGTGTGCGGAGTCGAGCATGCCGACGGCGTCCAGGGCGGCGTCGACCGTCCGGCGATCAGCGGGGCGTTTCGCCAGGCGTGCCGGCAGCGCCACGTTCTCCCGGGCGGTGAGTGCCGGGAGCAGGTTGTACGACTGGAAGACGAAGCCGACCCGACCGCGTCGGAACCGGGCCGACCGCTGCCGCGAGAGCGGGCCGATGTCGGTGCCGTCGATCTCCACGGTGCCCCGGAGCGGGCGTCCCAGACCCGACAGGCACGCGAGCAGCGTGCTCTTGCCGGAGCCGCTCGGGCCGACGACCGCCAGCATCTCGCCGCGCTGGACGTCGAGCGACACCCCGCGCAGGACCGGCTCGGCCGCGCGACCGGGATAGGCGTGCTCGACGTCGCGGGCGCGCACGATGGGTCGGTCATCAGGGTCTCGCTGCACCGTCGCAGGCTAGCCAGCGAGGAAGGCCGTGCGCCTGTCTCTGCCGGGGACAGGCTCCGCTCAGGGCGCGCGGCCGTCGATCCGCTCGAGCAGCGCGCGGAGCTCGCCGAGCACCGCACCCGCCTGGGCGTCCGCCCGATCGGCGTCGACCAGGGCGATCCCCCGCTCGGCGTCGCGTCGGGCTCCATCGGCCTCCCCGGAACCGAGCAGCGCCTCGGCACGCTGTCGGAGCGCGCGAGCAGCACCCGTGTCCCACGACAGCGCCGACGCCGCACCGAACCCCGCGTCCGCCGCGTCCCGGGCGTCGTCCCATCGCCCCAGCGCGTTGGCCGACTTCGCGATCTCCTCCAGCGCGACCACCCGGGTGAACACCGCCCCTGGGTCGCCCTCCCCGACCCGCTCGAGGTCGCGGAGGACCGCTCGGAAGGACGCGATCGCCTCGGCGTGCCGGCCGAGCAGGTGGAGTGCTGCGCCCGCCATCGAGCGACACTGGACGAGCGCGGCGTCGTCCCCGGTCCTCGTGTTCCCGTCGATCGCGGCGTCGATGTGCGGCAGCGCGAGCTCCGGCTGTCGGAGCGCCAGGTGTGCCCACGCAACGTGGTACTCGGCGCTCGCGGACACGGCGTCGTCGTCTGCCGCACGGGCGTCCGCCAGACCCCTCGTGGCGAGCTCGAGCGCACCGGTCCGGTCGCCGCGCTCCATGAGGGCAGCCCACGTCTGCAGACCGAGGAGCCGCGCTGCCGACGCTCGGTCGTCGGCCGCGTGCGCGGCGTCGACCGCGTCGCCGAACAGCTCGTACCAGTGCCCCCATGCCGGCCACAGGTTGGAGAACCACTCGAGACCGGCCGCGGTCCGGATCACGTCGCCGTGCAGCCCGTCCGACACCGCGGCGCGGAACGCCGCCCACCAGTGGTCGACCTCACCGGTGATCCACCGCTTCGCCGCTGCCGGGTCGGCGAACTCCGGATCGGCCTGGTCACGGCGGGCGGACTCGGGAGCGAACCGCCGTGCCGCTCGATCGAGGGACGAGAGGACCGACCGGTGCAGTCGCTCCCGCAGCGCACGGGACGCGCCGGGACCGTCCTCGGCGTCGATCCGATCGGCGCCGAACGCCCGGAGCAGGTCATGCACGTGGTACCGGTTCCCACCGCGTGGCTCGACGAGACCGAGGTCCACCAACTCCTCGAGGGCGTCCTCGGCGGTCACGTCGTCGAGTCCGAGGGGAGCGCCGCCGGTCCGTGCATCGAAGCTCGTCCCGTCGATCACCGCGAGCGAGCGGAACACCTGCGCCGTGACGGACGGGAGCCGCTCGTAGGAGACGGCGAACGCGGCCTCGACCGAGCGGTCACCGTGCCGGAGGGCGCCGAGCCGTTGCTCCTCGGCGCGCATGGCACCGAGGAAGCCGTCGACGTCGTCCGTCCGTGCCGCGATGCGGCTCCCGGCGATCCGCAGCGCCAGCGGGATCCCCGCGCAGTGCTCGGCCACCGCCGCCAGGGCCGGCTCGCTCGCCGCGTCGGGCACGATCCGCTCGAGCAACGCGAGGCCATCGGCGAGCGGCATCGGCTCGACCTGGAGGCGGAGTCCGGCGTCGAGTCCGGCCAGCGGACTCCGGCTCGTCACGACCACCGGCACCCCCGGTCCCGCCGCGTCGACCACCGGACGCACCTGCGCCTCGCTGCCGGCATCGTCGAGCAGGACCGCGTGCCGGTGGTCGGCGCTGAGTTCGCGCCACCGTGCTGCCGCCGCGTCGAAGACCGCCGGTGCCTCTTCCGTGCCGTCGGTGGCGAGGGAGACGAGACGGCGGAGGACGTCGAGCGCCGACAGCGGGGCGGCTGTCTGCCCACCGAGGTCGACGTGGATCCACGGGACACCGCGGACGCGGAGCGCCTCGGCAGCGAAGGTGCTCTTGCCGACACCGGGGCCGCCGGACACGATCACCGCTCCCGTGTGTGCGCCCCGGAGGCGGTCGAGCACCCTGCCGAGTTCGCGGTCGCGTCCGGTGAAGTCGCCGACGAGGTCCGGGGCGCTCGCCGGCGTCGACGGACGGGCCCGACCGATCGACAGCAGCGCGTCCCGTTCTGCCGACGTCACGCCGAGTGCCGCCGCGATCGCCTCGATCGTCGCGCGCTGCGGGCGCCGCGCGACCCCTCGCTCGATGTCGCTGAGGGTCCGCACGCCGACGTGGGCGGCGTCGGCGAGGTCGGCCAGCGTCCGGCCCGCCGTGGTGCGCAGCCGCCGGAGGAGCTCGCCGTCGGGTCGTTCCTGCACGTGCTCCTCGATTCCTGCCTGCGTTCTGCATGGTGCCGACGCCGGGTGCCTGGTGGGCTGGTACCCGACATCATGCAGCACCGTTCACGACGGTGCAGCGAGGACGAGCGGGAGCGATGCCATGCCGACTGCGATCACGCCTCTGGGTGAGTACCTCCGCGCACGACGAGCACTCGTGCAGCCGCAGGACGTCGGCATCGTGTCGTCGACGCCGAGGCGGGTCGTCGGGCTGCGACGGGACGAGGTGGCCCGCCGCGCCGGGATCAGTCAGGAGTACTACCTCCGACTCGAGCAGGGCCGCGACCGCCAACCGTCGGACCAGGTGCTGCACGCCCTCGGCCGTGCGCTCCGCCTGGACCAGGACGCGGTGGACCACATGGACCGCCTCGTCCGGATCCAGACCGGCGAGGCTCGTTCCGACGACCACACGACGCCGGCTCGCGTCATGGACACGCTGAGCGGCCTCCTCGACCAGTGGACCGGGACGCCGGCGTACATCATGGACGGCAACCAGGACGTCCTGGTCGTGAACCCGCTGGCACGGGCGATGACGGGCGGCGGGCTGACACCCGGGGTGAACCTGCCGCTGGCGGTGTTCTCGCCGTTCGGCCGCGCGGTGATGGAGGACTGGCCGGAGGCCGCCGCCCGGACCGCGGCGACGCTGCGGTACGGGAGCGATCCCCGCGATCGGCGGCTGCAGGAGATCATCGGCACCCTGTCCGTCCGGGACCCGGATTTCCGGCGGCTCTGGGCACGGCACGACGCCC
This sequence comes from Curtobacterium sp. MCBA15_016, assembly GCF_001865105.1. Classification (NCBI taxonomy): domain Bacteria; kingdom Bacillati; phylum Actinomycetota; class Actinomycetes; order Micrococcales; family Microbacteriaceae; genus Curtobacterium; species Curtobacterium sp. MCBA15_016. The sequence goes on along the minus strand of NZ_MJGR01000015.1, from coordinate 100,189 downwards.
GCCCGTACCTCAACGGCTCGATCGACCAGGACGTGCACGGCCACGGCCGGGTGACCCTCACGTGCCAGACGCTCGAGGTCCCGGGCCCGCAGCGGTACGTGCTCACCGCCTTCCACGCGGCGGACGGCACGGACGGTGCGCGGGCGCTGGCGGCGCTGCGAGACGAGGTCACGACCGCTCCTGGACGACGCGCCGTCGAGGTCTGACCGCCGGGCGACGCCCTCGTCCCGCGGGCCCTCAGCCGCTCGGGCCGGTGAGCGAGTCGCGGAGCGCCGCCAACTCCCGTTGCAGGGCGTCCAGGCGGGCGGGACGAACGCGTGCCGGCAAGGCGCGGAGCGCGCGGTCCACGTCGGCCAGCGCCTCGGTGGGTCGTCCGAGCTCCACCAGCACCGCCGCCCGCGAACGGAGCAGCAGCCCGATGGACGTCCCGGTGTCGTCCGGCAGCGTCCGGAGCCCGGCGTCGAGGACGTCGAGCGCTTCGCTCGGCGCACCGGACTCGAGGAGCGTGGTGGCGAGCGCCGCGCGGGCCAGCGCCTGCGCGTACCGAACGCGTTCGTCGACGGGGTCGAGCCCCTCCACGATGCCGTCGACCGCCGCTCGGAGCGCGGCGACCGCTTCGTCGTACCGACCCTGTGCCTGCAGGGCGAGGCCCAACATGCCCCGCGCCTGGTGCAGGAAGACCGGGTCGTCCTCGCTCTCGAACCCCGCGACCGCAGCGAGTGCGTGTACTTCGGCGGTGACCGGATCCCCGCGGTCGAGTGCGCTCCAGGCGACGTGGTAGTGCCCCCATGCGATCAGATCGACGGCACCGGTACGTTCCGCCGCGGCGAGCGCCTCGTCCGCGTGCTGCGTGGCCAGTCCGTGGTCGGCTCGTTCGACGTGCGCGGCCCAGGCGAGATGTCCCGCCACTCGTGAACGCGCGGCGTCGTCCGCGAGCTCGTCCGCTGCTCGCTGTGCCACGAGGTCGAGCTCGTACCACCGTCCCCAGTCCGGCCAGAGGTTCCCGAACCACTGCAGCACGGTCGTGAGTGCGACCACGATCTCGTGCCACCCGAGCGCGGCGGCCCGACGGAAGGCCGGCCACCAGTGGTCGACCTCTCCGATGATCCAGTCGCGGGCGACGTCCTGATCGGCGTCCGGTTGTGCGACGGGGGCACGGCCGGGCACCACGAACGCGGACCCGGCCGCGAGGAGCCGGTCGAGCAACCACCGGGTGAGCCGCTCGCGTGCAGCTGCCTCGGTCCGGGCGTCTTCGCGGAGCCGCTCGAGCGCGAACAGCCGGATGATGTCGTGCACGCGGTACCGCGTGCCCCGGGGTTCGACCAGGCCGAGGTCGACCAGTCCCTCGAGTCGGGCCTCGGTCTCGTCTGGGCTCGCGCCGACCGCCGCCGCGACGACGTCGGCGCCGAACGTGACGCCGTCGAGTGCCGCGGTCGCCCGGAACACGGCGGCCGTCGCCGGGTCGAGGTCGTCGTAGGAAACCGCGATCGCCGCCGCGACCGAGACATCGCCGGCCACGAGCAGCGTGAGTCGGCGATCGGTCGACCGCATGCGGGCGACGAGGTCCGCCACGCTCGTGGCCGGACGGCTCGCGATGCGGTTGGCGGCGACGCGGAGCGCGAGGGGGAATCCGTCGCACAGCGCGATGAGCTCGTCGACCGCAGCAGGATCGCGCTGCTCGGCCGGCACGATGCGTTCGAGCAGGCGACGACCGTCCTCCGGTCCGAGCACGTCGAGGACGATCCGGTCCGCGTCGAGACCCGCGAGCGTCCGACGCGAGGTCGCGACGACGGTCGACCGTCCTTCGACGAGCACGGGTCGGACCTGGTCCTCGCCTGAGACGTTGTCGAGGTGCACCAGCACCCGTTCGGCCGAGCACAGCTCCGACCACCGCGCCCTCGCTGCCGCCAACGTGCCGGGCGGATCGTCCGGGTCGCACTGTCGGAGGACGCGTTGGAGCACCTCCAACGCGGTCGTCGCCGGTCGGCCGTGTCCGGCGAGGTCCACGAACACGCGGCGCTCGGCGGCGGACGCTCGTCCGATCGCCTCCGTCACGAGCGCGGTCTTCCCGATGCCGGGTGGCCCGGAGACGACGACGACCGGCGGGCCCGACGGCCGGTCGAGGTCCGCGACGAGCCGGTCGAGTTCACCCGAGCGCCCGGTGAAGTCCGCCACGCGTGGCGGGCGGAAATCGGTGCGTCCGGTGTCCGGCCCCGCGCCCACCAGCGGCGCCCGGAGCCATCGACGTGCCGCGTCGTCGAGCCCGAGTCCGGAGACCAGCGCCTCGATCGTGCGGGGCTGCGGGTGGCGACTGCGGCCGCGCTCGATGTCGCTGATGCCCCGGACGCTCACGCCCGATCGTTCCGCGAGAGTCTCGAGCGTCATGCCGGCTGCGAGCCGGAGTGTCCGGAGCCGCGCTGCGAGGTCCGTGTCGCCCACGACGCTCCTCCCGGTCGGGGACAGCGTAACCTGAGTCGCGTCTCAGACGAGGTCCGTCGGCTCGTCCGCCTCGTCCTGCGGACGACGCGGGAGCAGGTCCGGCAACTCGGCCTCCGATGGCGGGGGGCCCATCGTGTACAGGGCCACCGCGGAGGCCTCCAACGTCGATCGGTTGCCGAACCGCGGCCACCGCCGGAGCATCTCACCGACGAACCCACCGGCATCACCGTGGTCCGCGAGCACCGTCTCGACGTCGCCGAGGTACCTGCGGAGCGCGGCGACCTGCGGTCGAGCGGCGTCGGAACGGGAAGCCGGGTGCCGGTGACTCGCGATCACCCATGCCGGACGCAGCGCCTCGACGAGGTCGAGTGCCCGTGCCCAGCTCCGTCGGGAATCCGCGTCCGTGCCGACGAGCCACGGGTGCACGCGGTTGTAGACGAGGTCGCCGCCGATCACCGCGTCGAGGTGCCGGACCGACACCAGGCTCGTCGGCCGGTCGCCGATCCGTCCCACGTCGAACAGCTGCAGTGCATGGCCCTCGAGGTCGACGACCCCGGCCGGGTCGGGGGTCGGAGCGGTGAGGGATCCGGGGAGCCGTCCGGGGAACAACGACTCCCACCGGGAACGGTGCGCGGGCGCCGTCTGGTCGAGCGCACGCGTGGCGACGTCGGCGACGGCCGTCGCGACCGCGTCGGGGAACGCCCGCAGGACGCGACCGAGGCCGAAGAAGTGGTCTGCCTGGCCCTGGGTGACCACGACGGTCCGGAGCCGTTTCCCGCTGCCTCGGATCCACTCGACCAGGGCGTCGGCCTCGTCCGCCGTCATCAGGGCGTCGACGAGGACGGCGTCGTGTTCGCCGGAGACCAGGGTCGCCGTCGTGGGCGACCACGTCGCGGTGCCCGTGCCGTCGAGACCGGTGCGGGCGACGTCCCGGTAGCCGCCGAGCCACACGTCCATGGTGAGGGGGGCGAGGACCGTGCCCCCCGCGGTCCGGAGCCGATCCGCCAGCCACTGCCGGACGCGCTCGCGCTCGGACGCGGACGGGGCGGTGACCGCCTCGGTCGTCCACGTGACGAGGCTCCCCTCTGCCTCCTGGGACACGCGGACGACGCCGTCCACGTCGTCGACTGCCGAACCGCCGGGGACGCGAGCGCGATAGGCGACGACGCCGTCCTCGGTGCGGGAACGCTCCTCGACGACGCCCAGGTCGCCAGGGAGCCGCCGGATCCAGCGACTCGTACCGGGCGCGAGGAGCTCGGTCGCACCGTCGGGACCGACGTGCCCGTCGGCGAAGTCGACGAAGCGGGACCACGTCGCGCTCGGCGAGCAGTCGAAACGGGCGGCGACGGTGACGTGCGCCCGGCGGACCGGTGGATCGTGCACGGCACTCCCTTCGCACTGCGCCGACGGTACGGGTCCGAGCAGGCGCGAGGGTGTCCCCGTCGGGGACACCTGGCGCATCCCGGGACCGGGACTGCGCCAGGATGGAGGAACCACGGCGCCGGACGCGCCGGCAGGGAGGGAGGACGGGTCGTGATCGCGACAGGGACACCGCTCGGCGACTACCTCCGAGCGCGTCGAGCGGCGACCCGCCCCGAGGACGTCGACGTACGGTCGCACACGCGCCGCCGGGTCCCGGGGCTCCGTCGCGACGAGGTCGCCGGGCTCGCGGGGATCAGCCAGGAGTACTACCTGCGGCTGGAGCAGGGTCGCGACCGCGCACCGTCCGAACAGGTCCTCCACGCGTTGGCCCGGGCACTGCGGCTCGACGATGCCGGCGTCCAGCACCTGCTGCGGCTCAGCACGGTGCAGCCGCTGGACGTGGCGGCGGCCGAGGCCGCGGTCTCGATCGAGGCGATGTCCGCCATCCTCGACTCCTGGCCGAACACACCCGCGTACATCATCAACTCCCGCCACGAGGTCGTGCTCTCGAACGCCCTCGCGCGGTGGGTGGTCCCGCTCGGGCTCGAGGTCGGCAGGAGCATCCCCGAGGTGGTCTTCACCTTCCCGGAGGTCCGAGCGCTGCCGACCTGGCCGGCGCTCGCCGACCGGACCGCACGCCGCATGCGGTTCTACGGGCACCCGTACGACCCCCGGCTCCACGAGACCGCGGCGAGGCTCGCCGAGGCGGACCCGGTGTTCCGCCGGCTCTGGGAGCGCCACGAGGTCGACCCGTACTACGACGGGGATGTCCGGCCCTCGGTCGACGGGTACGGACAGATCACGCTCCGCCACCAGACGTTCGTGGTCCCGAACACACCGGGGTACCTGCTCTGCGCGTACCACGCCGTGCCGGGATCCGACAGCGCCGCCGCGCTCGCGGACCTCGCGGACCGCATCGCGGGCGCCGTCGCCCTCAGCTGAGCTCCGCCGATGTCCGCGACACGTCGAAGTTCTGGTCGAACAGGTCGTCGGGGTCCCACCGGGCCTTGAGGTCCCGCAGTCGCGCGAGCGTCGCCGGCGGGAACGCCTCGGCCACGGCGCTCGGTGCGTGATCGGTCTCGAAGCTCAGGTACATGCCGTCCATCCGAGGGTGCACGGACTCCCACGCGTCGTGGAACGCGTCGCCGCCCCGGACCGACACCGCAGTCACCGAGAAGTTCTGGTGCCGGTGCGCGTAGGCGGTCGCCGCCGGGTCGACGTCGTTGATCGCGCCGCCGACCGAGCGGATCTGGACCATGTCCACGCCGGCGCTGCGGAGCAACACCGCGATCCGGTCGGACAGGTCTTGGTCGAGGTGCACGGCCAGCCCGGTGTGGGTGGCAGCACGCTGCTGCCCGGTGTGCGGCGCACCGCTCGTCAGCGGTACCGCCGCGTACGGCGTCACGGCGGCCCGCTGCCCGGCCAGGCCCGGGATCCGCAGGAAGCGTTCGATCTCCGGGGCCGCCGCTTCCAGGTCGTCGCCGGCGTACACGATGGTCGCCTGCGCGAAGGGCGTCGGCCCCGCCCCCAGGTAGAGGAAGGCTGACACCCGACGCGCCGCGGTCTCCACCGTCCGGCCCCAGGCTTGCAGGAACGCGGCGAGGTCGATCGGCTGGTACACCGCGGTGGTCTGCACGACGTCGGCGGTCTCCGAGGCCTCGAAGTCGAACGCCGTGACGATCCCGAAGTTGGCGCCGGCGCCACGGATCGCCCAGAACAGGTCTGGTTCCTCGTCGCCGGAGACGCGCCGTGCGGTTCCGTCCGCCGTGACGATCTCCGCGCCTCGCAGGCGGTCGATGGTGAGGCCGTGCGCACGGCCCATCAGGCCGATGCCACCGGTCGTGGCGAGACCGCCGACCCCGACGTCACCGGAATCGCCGGAGCTGATCGCGAGGCCGTGCGGGGCGAGCGCCCACGCCACGGCGCCCCAGCGCGCGCCGGGCCCGACGCGGACCGACCGGCCTCCCCGGGGCTCGACGGACGCGAGGGCACGGAGGTCGATCACGTCGCCACCGGTGTTGGTGGCGATGCTGCTGATGCCGTGCCCGCCGCTGCGCACCGCGAACGGGCGCCCCGACGCGCGCACGATCGCGAGCGCCTCGGCGACCTCGGTCGTCGTGCGCGGGAGCAGGATCGATCCCGGTCGGCCGGTGCTCGAGTAGACGTGCTGCAGTGCGGCGTACCCGGTGTCGCTGGGTCGGACGATGTCCATGGTTCCTCGGTTCAGCGCACGGTGGACCCGGGACGCGGGCCCTCGGCTCGATCGGTGAAGTACTGCAGGGCGGTGCGGGCGAGCGGGCTGCTCCCGGCGACCAGGTGCGCGACGTGGTCGCCGACCTGGGTCGCGTCGATCCACCGCGGGTCGTCGATCCCGGCGGCCTGCCGGGCGCGGGTCCGGACCACCCCGAGCACGAGCTGCGCGACGCGTGGACCGCGTCCGCCGAGCTCGGCGTCCAGCGTCAGGGAGAGGGACTTCGTCGCCGCGGCGCTCAGCGCGACCCCGGCACTCCCGGGGAACGGGATGTCCGCGCTCATGCCGTTCAACTGCATGAGCACTCCGGTCCCGGTGATCCGCGGCAGGAACGCCCGGAAGACCCGGAAGACACTCGTCAGGTTGCCGTCCAGCAGGCGCTGCCACTCGTCGTCGTCGAGCGCCAGCGCCGGCTTCCGGCCCTGGTCGCCCCAGGATGCGAGCGACACGACCACGCCGTCGAACGCCCCGAACTCCTGCGCCATCGCGGTCACGTCGTCGTCCAGCCCGGGGTTCATCGCGTCGAGCACCCTCGTGTGCAGGGTGCCGGGGAGCCCGGCCGTCGCGAGCCGTGCCGCGACGGCAGCGAGTCGCGCGCCGTCCCGTCCGGTCGCGATCACGGTCGCGCCCGCGGCGAGCATCGACCGGACCACGCCCTCCCCCACGCCGCCGCTGCCGCCGACCACGACGACCGTCCGTCCTGTCAGGTCCGCAGTGGGTGTCGTCCATGTGTCGATGGTGCTCATCGTCCGTGCTCCTCGTGTTCGTCTGCTTCCGGACGTCCGTCGTCCGGTCCGTCGCCGTCCAATCGGCGCATGTGCTCCTCGAGCGCGCGCAGTGCGCCGTCGAGCCCTGCCAGTGCTGCGTCGTCGAGCGCGTCGCCGAACCACGTCGCCGCAGCACGGAGGTGCGACCCGACGGCGGCCCGGTGGGCGGACCGCCCGGAGTCGGTGATCACGATCGACGATCCGCGCGCGTCCCGGAGGCCTCCGCGCCGTTCGACCAGTCCTCGTCGCTCGAGCCGGCGCAGCTGGTGGGCGAGGCGACTGGAGTCCCAGCCGATCGCCGCGGCGCACGTCGTCGGCCGGGCGTCGCCGCCCATGTCGACCAGGTGCGCGAGCACCGTGAACTCCGCCTCCGACAGGTCGGCTCCGTCGCGCAGGTCGGCGCCGACACGGCGGCGCAGCCGCTCCGTCACCACCTGGAGCCGTTGCCACGTGGCCAGTTGTCGCTCGCTCAGTCGCTGTTGCACAGCGGCTACAACTACCTGACGCGTCAGGTATTCCCGTCGCGACCGCAGATCGGACGGGAGGCGCGGGTCGGGCCCGCACCGCGCCTCCCGTCCGCCGTCTCACGCGTCGGCGACCCGACGTCGAGCGGCCGCTCCGATGAACTCACCGAGTTCGAGTTCCAGGGCGAGCAGCTGGTCGTCATCGAGACGCGCAGCACCGGCCGCCGCCCGTGCGCGGTACGACGGGCTCGCCATGCGTTCCTCGAAGGTGCGGTAGGCGGACTCGAGGTCGGCCTTCGGCGGGAGGGTGGCACGGTTGACCATCGCCTTCGCGGTCGCGAGCGCGTCGCCGTCGAAGGAAGCGAGGCGCCCGATGACGCCGGCCACGTACTCGTCGAGCTGGTCGTCGTCGAGCGCACGCGTCACCCACCCCCAGCGCTCGGCGGTGTCTGCGTCGTAGTCCGCGCTGGTCAGGATGACCTCCAGCGCTCGGTCACGTCCGATCTGTCGGGGTAGTCGCTCCGTCCCGCCACCACCAGGGACGACCGCCGTGCCGACCTCGGGCTGTCCGAAGCGGGCGCGCTGCCGGCTCGCGTACCGCAGATCCAGTGCGAGCGCGAGCTCGTTGCCGCCGCCGCGCGTGCGCCCACGGATCACCGCGATCGTGATGTACCGGGCCTCCGACAGCGCGACGACGAGATCGAGCCAGGCCGCACCTCCGGGGAAGTCGTCGATCCGCGCGAGGTCGAAGTGGTTGAGGAAGAAGTCGTCGGTGCTGCTCTCGAAGACGAGCACCTTGAGGTCCGAGTCGCCCGCGAGCCCCGCGACGACGTCGGCCAGGCCGTGAACGGTCGCCCCCGTCATCAGGCCGACGGGTGGATCGGAGACGACCACGCGTCCGACCTCGGGTGACTCGCGGGTGAACTGCACAGCGGGCATCGGATCTCCGTTCGGTTGGTGCCAGCGACCGTACGGAGGCGACGGCCCGGGAGCGTGTCCCGGTCGGGGGCAGGCTGCCGGGCCGCGCGACCGGCGAAGATCTGGTCAGCGGAACGCAGAGGGCGCACCGCGGAGAGGAACACCCATGTCGACCGCCGAGAACACCGAGACCGTCGTGGGCTTCTACACGCAGTCGTTCAACGACGGCGAGCCCGAGGCCGCGGCATCGCGCGCCCTCGGCACGAGCTACGTGCAGCACAACCCCTCGGCCCCTGACGGTGCGGAGGCATTCATCGCCTACGTGCACTCCATGCGCACACGGTTCCCCGGACTCCACGTGGACGTCAAGCGGACCGTCGCCGAGGGCGACCTCGTCGTCACCCACAGTGCGTTCCACCTCGCACCGGGCGACCGCGGCATGGCCGTCGCGGACTTGTGGCGGCTCGAGGACGGACGCATCGTCGAGCACTGGGACGTGATGCAGCAGGTACCGGAGCAAGCGGCCAACGCGAACACGATGTTCTGATCGAGCCGAGCGAGGTGTTCGGCTTATTCGCGGATGCCAGTGGTGGCGCGGTTCTCGCATCCCCGTACCGACGTGCGTTCCACGCGTATCGGGATTCTGTTCCACGGCAACCGCCTTCCGGCTACACCGCGGTCGGCCCCGGTAGGCAAGAGCGGACCTACGGAGCGGCCCTAATCGGCCCCGTTCGATCAGTCTTCGCTAGCAAGCCCTAGGCTAGCGTCGGGCTGCTCAGCCCCCTGGACATCCGAGGACCTTGACGGCGACACCGTGCGGCTAATCATCGACACTAGATCGATCGGCAGCTCCGGGATCCGCCCGTCCGCCAGGGGCGCGAGCGATCCGTCAAGGTGCTGTCCAGCTTGAAGTTCCATGTCGTAGGCGGGCCACTGGATGGTCTTCCATGGCAGGACAGGGAGCGTCGAGAGGTCCCCGCCTGCGGGCGGAGCACCATGGAGAAGCTCCCATGCGGACCCGCTCTCCTCCAGCGGATGAGTGACATCCCAGCCCGGGTGCCACAGCATCGTGACACAGAGGCCGTTCTCCACCAGGAGGAGGAAGTGGAAGTCCGCCTCGCCTCCGTCATGCTTGACGCGGCGCGGGATGACGACCCGATAGGTCGATTCACCGGGTGACCCGTCCGTCCGGAACACCCAGATAGACAAGCCATCGGGAAGAGCTTGGCCCTCATCTGCGAGCCACTCCAAGTTCGGCATCTTTCCGTCGAAGCGAATCGCGCTTTCATCAACCTTCGGATGAGTCCACCGCGCTTCCCCATGGCCGAGAAGGAGCATGATCTTCGCGAACCAGACCCCGATGGCTTGCAACTCATCATGTGTGGCCGGACCTCCCCAAGCGTTCGGGTACAGGCGTCGGATGACCTCCTTCGCCGGCTTCTCGACTCGCCGGTCCATCTCGTTATTGCAGCTCTCGCATGCTGGAACGAACACGCGCTGACGCTCCGCGAGGTTCAGCGGCAGGTCGCCGCGGCCGAGCAATGGTGCACCGTTCTTCGCCCAGCCGCCGCCGGGTGGTCCTGCAGCGTCGCGGTCTCCCAGGTACCAGGCTGGCCAGACATGTTCGCCTTTGCCGATGCCCGGCGCTGTTCGACAGATCACACAAGTCGTTACATGCACCATCCGGTTACCCCGTCCCGTCTCATATCGACGACAGGACTCTAGGCGTTGTCCGCCAAGACCTCGCTACGCGTGCCCCCGTCTGCGCTCGGAGAGGTAGCGCGAACAGAACCGATGGCACGCACGGCGGATGCGCGTCCATGCGCGACCGCTGCTCCGCTGGGGGTCGCCGGTACCGCGATCGTCCCCAGCAGCTCGATATATAACATTTCGCGCTCCGCCGAGATCAGCAATCTGTCCAGTCCGCCGAGCATCGGCGTGGGGCGAATGAAAGCGGCACCGGCGCAATCGCCTCGAACCAAGTTACTCGGAGCTCCCGTCCAGTCGGCAGTGGGCGCTATTCTCCGTTTGTCGGGTCAGTCGAGAAAGTAGTCGTCGTTCATCTCAGGCTCAGGAACTAGTTCGTCGTACCCGACACGCGTGATCCCGGTCTCACCAGGACGTAGCGACTTCTCCCGCGCTCGCTCAATTGCCTCGAAGGCAGCGTTGGCATGCTTGGCCTGCTCTTCCGAGAGGTAAAAGGCGAGGGAGCGAACACGCGCTGACGCCTTAGCAGCCTTCTCGAAGACCACAGGTTCGACTGCTGCGCCAACGAGCTCGCGGACGGCGGACTCCACCGCACTGCGACTCACTCTTCTACGAAGATTAGGGAGGAGGTTGATCATTCCGTCCTCGCTAACGATCACTATGAGTGTGGTCCCTTCGGCCGCACCCTGGTGGTAGCGCAGTGCGGAGTTGTACCGAGCACCACGTGACGGGTCTCCCACACCTGCTGTGGCCTGTCCGTCCAGGATCACGCCGACGGCGTGGCACTGCGCATCCGGAGCGACAAGGATGGCGCCATCGATTGCCGTGAGGCTGGCGAGGTTCGAAGCATCTAGGCGCCGCGGAGTGATCGCGAGTGCCTGTGGCGCAAGACGCTCAGCCTCCGCGTCTGCATCGACACGAACGACAAGCATCGTGCCGTGTTGCTGTCTCGATGCCGCTTCGGTCAGGACCCAAAGGGCATCGCCATCACCGACGCCCTTGAAGACCCGGTCGACAGCATCGAGGAAAGTCTCCTTGCTGATCCGGTCACGGGGGAGGCTGGGGTTGCCATTGTCCACGGCAAGCAACCCGAGCTCGCGTGTTCCAAAGCCCCACTGCCCTCGGCCGGTGACGGTTATCTCGAAAACGCCCTCAGCTGCCGGATCCGTGCGCGTATGCCCGAGCCCCGTAGCCACCGAGCCGTCGGTAAGGAGTGCCAGGTTCGGTCCTGTCATCTCAAGCGCCTTTCGGAGTGCTCGCGTTTGATCCAACCGCACTCCGGTCTTGAAGTGAATATCGACCTCCAAATGACCACTCTGATGCTTGCCGAGCAAGAGCGTTCCCACGCCGGTGCGCCCTTCATATGGCTGTGCAGAAACGGCATTCATAGTGTTGAAAAGGTCCCCTCCGTACACGTTGCCGTAGCTGGAAACTATTCCGCGAAGCAGTTCGTTGGCCGCAACTCGGACAGTCTCTGGAACAAGATCGGGAGTCCAATCTCGAAGTCCTTCCGGTTCCGACGTCAACCCGAGAGCCAAAGTCATCTCGCCGAGCGCCCTTCGGACGACCGCGTGCTGCAACGATTGGGAGTACCCACGGCTGCCAACAACCGGATCGGCAGGCGGAATCTCGGCGGGGAGGGCAGGCGCGGAGTCCCAACGGGACTTCAAGGCTGCCACCACCGGGTACACCCGGTAGTCAGCAACCCGCGCAGGTCGGCCCGCGAAGAAGTACCGGTCTGCCCCACGGGGAGAGTCAGCGAGGGCGGACTCAATAGCCGTACGTCGCAAGTTCTCTCGACTACGCCGGACCCGACTCTCTTCCAACCGCGGATCCGTGGTGAATGAGTCCCTCTCCGAACTCGCTTCGAACTTGCGCTCTGCCTCGTCCATTGCGCTGGTCAACAAACTCGACGGGTACTCGCCGTCCTCCGGCTCAACGCAGATGGGATTCGGCCCCGTACCCGCCTCGCGGAAGCCGACCAGAACCACCTCCGGCGCCGCAGGAAGACCGATTCGCAACAACGCTTCGTTGACGAAGCTCGTCGCCGCGCTACGGAAGTGTGGCTGAAATCCCCACATGAACTCTCGGATCGATCGCGTTGACATAGGTGCCTTTCGTCGGTAGTCCCAGCCCATGGTGCCCCAACCCCTGCTCAGTTTCGGCGCGAAGGTTCCGTGTCCGGCGATGCTGGAGCTATCACGGGCCAGGAGGCGCACCAGGCGGCTGTTCGAGGAGCCGCGATCGATCCGCGCGGAGCCTCCTAACTTCGACGGATTTCACCCAGAGCCCGACCGATCGTTGCCCGCGGGGAACGCCAGCTACGGTCCGCTGCCTTCCGCGCCGCGTCCAGTCCGTCACGGGCTTGCTCATCGCGTACGCCCGCGTCGCTCGCTCAAACGACCCGAGGTCTGCTTCGCCAGCTAGATTGAGGTCGTGCCTGCCCTCTCCCCCGACGCGCCCCGCGACCCCTACATCGAACGCGTCGTCCTGCATGACTTCCGGGGTATTCAGCAACTCGAACTCGAACTCGAACCTGATCTGACTGTGTTGGCAGGACGAAACAACGCCGGGAAGTCGCGAATCATCGCAGCACTGCAACTGGCGCTTGGAGGACGCGCCGCTGACGTCGATGACTTCACAGCAGGCGGAGCGGGCGACCCACAGATTGACGTGATTGTCGCTCCGGCGCCTCCAGAAGAAGAGTCCGCAGCCGAAGAGTTTTCACGTCCGCTTACCGCTCTATTCGAGCGCCAGGTACAGACGCTATCGGAAGAGCCCTTACGAGAGCGGATTGGCTGGCGAACGACCATAGCAAGGTCGGCAGAGGCTGCAGGTGTGCGTGCAGAAGCTAGGTTCTTGACCTTCGACGTTAACGAACGAAAGTGGGTGCCTAGCGCCAACGCGGATTCGGTCTCGACTAGGCAGCGGCGCGCCTTTGCCGTCGACTTCATCAACACAGGACGAGACCTTCGCGATGAACTTGGGCGACAGGGTTCGAACATCCGACGGATTTTGGCCGACCTAGAGGTCCCACAGCAAGCACGGGAGCGTCTCGAAAATGATCTCGAAGAGCTAAGCAGTCGAATTGTGCAGCAAAGCGCGACGTTGAAATCGGTATCCGAGGAGCTTGGGCGAATGCACGAGTTAGTCGGCAGCGTTGGCGAACCAGCTCTCAATCCGCTCCCCGGCAACCTGAACGAACTCAGCCGCCTCATCTCGATCGATCTCGACACCGGAGGCGGCCCGCTGCCGATCCGACTGCACGGAGCAGGGTCACGAAGCCTCTCGTCCCTCCAGGTGCAAGGTGTGCTCTATAACCGACGGCTAGGAAAGGATGGTGGCGCGGTCGCTCCGACGCCAGTGACCCTTGTTGAGGAACCGGAAGCGCATTTACACCCACAGGCCTCGATGGAGCTTCCAGAACTCTTGCGCAACCTTCGCGGACAAAAGGTAGTGAGCACGCACTCTGCGCACCTCGTCACCGCAGTGGAACCGAGGGCGGTTCGTCTCATCCAGACGCGCGGCACGGAGACAATTCCTGTCGACCTTGGCCCCGCGGCAGATGCGAGTGCAGCAACCCATCGTGCGTTCCGGCCCGCTCTACACACAGCCGAGATGGAAAAGATTCGACGGCTTGTGGAGCGTCCGTTCGGCGAACTCCTTTTTGCAAGCTCGGTTGTCTTAGGGGACGGCGCAACGGAACGAGGATTTGTGCCTGTAGTGTTGCGGTACGCGCTGCAGCATCGTTCGCACGGAGTTGCCACCGTCGATGCCGGAAGCTTGAACGGCGAACTCGCGAAAGCCATCGTCAAGTTTTCCGCGATGACACAAATGCCGTGCGTTGTGTTCGCCGATAGCGACGAGTCGGGCTTGATCGCCGTCGCGGACCTGAAAGGCGTCGCGGGGGCTTACCCGATCGAAATCATATGGATCAACGGTCAAGACGGGGAAGGCAACCCTCTTCCCGGCGCGATCGAGGACATGCTTCTCAAGTTCGACGAAAAGTTGTGTGAACGCGCGTGCGATCGCGTACGCCCGGGAACCATTGGCAACACGAAACAGCGCCTGAAGCAGATTAAAGGCAGCTCTGGCCGTTTCCTTGCGGAAGAACTTATTCACTCTTATCCATCAGTCAGCGACTGGCCAACCTCGGTCCAGGAACTAGTGAGAAGCGTGGAGATCACCTCATGACAAGCGAATCATCTGACGCGTTTACCCTCACTGCAGACCAGCAGAACGCCGTCGACGCGGATGACCGCGCGGTCGTTGTATTGGCGAGCGCCGGCAGCGGAAAAACGGAAACCGTAGCCCGTCGCGTGTTGCGCTTGGTCGAGGAGTCCGAAGAAGGTCATCGCATCCTTGCGCTGACGTACACGAACAAGGCAGCCGAGGAACTTCGGGAGAGGTTCCGCCTTCGGGCGGGAAGCCTCGCTCACCTCGTCACTACGGAAACCATTCACGGTTTCGCGCATGCCCTAGTGCAGCAGCACGGTACGAAGATTGGCCTACCGGTAGACCCGGAGCTCCTCACTCGCGATGAAGATAGAGTGGAACTATTGACGAGATGGCTTGCGAGTGAAGGGCTGCCGCCGTCAGATGACGCTCTCGCATTTTTGAGAGATGTGGATTTAGCCCGAGCACGGCTCCGCCCTAGCGAGAAAGTCGCGGATTGGCGAAACGCGCTAGCCAGCTTGCCGGGTCTGGACTATCCAGGCCTTCTCGATGCGGCTCACGACCTCCTCGAACTTCAAAGTGTTCAGCGCCAAATGACGCGAACCTACTCTCAGATCATTGTCGACGAAGCGCAGAACCTCACGCCGGCTCAATACCGTTTACTGGACCAAGTACTCGGGGCGGGCGTCGACGGACCAGCAGCGATGCTCGTGGGCGATGACAAGCAATCAATCGTCAGCTTCGCGGGTGCCGATCCCCGTCTCCTGCAGGAGTTCGTTCGGGAACGAAGCGCAAAGGTCATCCGACTGCGCGAGAACTTCCGTTCCGCTCGTGTGCTGAGCGCTCTGAGCGAGCGGGTGGCCAGCGAACTTGACCAGCGCCGACAACCTGTGCCTCCTCACGCAGCCGCAGGCCTCCTTCAAACCCGCGAGCTGCCTGATGAAACCGCCGAAGGGACGCACATCGCAAGGTGGATAGCTGATCTCCTCGAGAACGGGCTGCCAGCCGCGACACTAGCGCAGGGGGAAGCTGGGACAGTCCGAGACCACGAGATCGCAGTGCTCGGGCGATCGGCTTCGGCCCTTCGAGCCGTATCGGACGCTCTCGACGCCCAAAGCATCGCGTACACAGCAGCGAGCGGCTCGGGCGACTGGCTGCAGGGCACCGTTGGGCAACTTGTACTGGAAGTCATCGCACTGCGTGCCGCGCCCGATCAGGTGTCAACGCGTTGGCGACTGGGCCGGCTGCTGGGCACGCCGGAGGAATCTCTTACGACCGTTGCCGACGTTAGGACGGCGATAGTCAGGCATCCAGATCAGACGATCTCCTCAGTCGCCGAGCTTTTCGACGCGAAGGACGTCTCTGAACTGATCGAAAGTCTGGGCAGGATCGCCGTGCCGCAGTCCGCCGATGTGTCCGACCAGGCTGCCTGGGAATCCGACGCCGCCGAACTTGAAAGCGCCTGGGCAGACTTCGTTACGGTCACCGATGCCGATTCACGAACGTGGTCGAACTTCAGGCGCTTCTGCTCCCAACGTCAGCGGGGCGCAGCACTCAAAGGCGTTCAGCTACTCACCATTCACAAGGCGCAAGGAAGAGAATTCAAGGCAGTCGGTATAGTCGGAATGAACGATGGGCAAATGCCCGACTTTCGGGCTCGAACACCTGAAGACCTGGAGAGTGAACTGCGCACATTCTACGTTGCGATAACGCGCGCCCGGCGAGCTCTGGTTCTAACACGAGCTCTTCGCCGCCGAACGCGGTACGGCATGCGCGCAACGTCGCCCTCCCCGTTCCTCCGGTACGTCTCGGAAAGTTCGTAGCTGACGGACTGAAGTGGCAAGCTGAAAGTGGGTCTGCTTCGCCCGGTGCGGCCCTCCCGACGACGCCGATAACGCTCATTCGGTCAACCGGATAGTGGCCGCATGCACAGGGTCCAGCGCGCCCACACCGGCAATCGGGTTCATCGAGCGTGGGACGGTTCGAGGCGCAGCCTTTCACGGTCCGTCGTTGGCGGTTACTCGTGGAGGCGGGTGCTGAGGACGACGCGCTCGTCTTGGTCGAGGTCCCAGAGCATGGTCGTGGCGTGGCCGGTGGCTTGCTCGTAGGCGAGGAGGAGGACCGCGTCGGCGGCGGTGCGGCACCAGCGCATGAACGACTGAGCGAAGATGGGGTCGTCCGGGTCGGGTAGGGCGGGGTCGCTCTCGAAGCGGTCTCGCTGCTCCCGGAGGATCTGGGGGCCCGTGGTGCCGGTGTGCCACAGCGTGTCAGCGAGATGCTGCGTCAGGGTGATGGGCAGCGACCTGCCGGCCGCGGGTGGATCCTTCAACTGAGTGCGCTCGACGCGGGACGTCGCAAGCTGGCGATCTCTGGTCGATCTCACCGCCATTGGAACCGAGGTCGGTGCAGCAGCCGGAGGATCACCACAAGAGCAGACGTCTCCTCCTTTCAATCTTGCACTCTCAGCTGGAGGAACCAGGACCGGGCCGTAACGCTTCGCCGGCATGACGAAGCGCCGCTCACCAATGGTGAGCGGCGCTTCGACGGCCCGGCGCGGCTGGCCGACAGCGGCCACACCGTTACCGCAGGCGGTCGTCGCTGCCGACGAGACTCAGTCGAGGAGGTCAGGGTCGAGGAGGCTCGGCTCAGACTCGGACGCGTCGCGCTTCATGACGATCAGCTCGATGACCCAGGGCGCGTGTCGGAACGCCGTCGCCGGTCGCTCGTCGTACCAGCCGGGCTCGTAGTTCGACTCGCGGGAGCCGGCCGAGTTGTCCGCAGCGTGCGACGGGGTCGGGTCGAGCTCGACGCGCTGGCTGACACCCGGCAGGTAGCTCCACTGACTCGGCGTAGACGCGTTCGAGGCCCAGTGGTCAACGCTCTGCTGGTCGGCGTTCTGCTGCTCGATGAGGTTCCGCGTGGAGCGCCGCTGGGCACCCTCGAGGTGGTCGTACTTGCGGGTGGGCGGGAGCATCGCGGCGGGGACACGGTGCGCGTACCCGAAGCAGTTCGGGTCGTTCGGCGCGGGCGTCGGGGCCGGCTGCAGCGCATCTCCGTCCAGGTTGGTCTCCCCCGCGGTGCGGGGCGTGGCGACGGGCCATCCGTCGCAGTGCCAGCGCACCAGGACGTTGCCGACCTGGATGTCGGCCTCCAGCACGCGGCTGCCGTGCAGCTCCGTCTTGTCCGACTGCGACGCATCGCTCGGGATGAACGTGGCGTCCACCGCGTAGGTGTCGACGAACTGACGGCGCCAGGCACGGATCATCGGGCAGGTGAACTCCTGCCGGCCTCGGCGGCCGGCTCGGCGGAGGGCGATGCGCAGCTGCTGCAGCTCCTCGACGCTGTGGATGTGGTGCGTCGTCTGCGTGCAGGTCGTGATGGGGGTGTTGCTGATGATGAGGTTGCGGTCCACGGTGGTGTCCTTCAGGTCGGAGCGAGGCGGTTGCTCGCTTACGCCACCCCTATGCGAGCTCGTGCTTGCGAGCGGGGCGCCGACACTGTTCGCGGACCTGATTTGGGACTCTAAGAGCCGTTTTGCCCCTCGTTCGTGGGCCAGAATGTTGCCTGTTCGGCGTTTTCTGACCCCAGGAGTGGGGAGTCCGGGCCGGGAGTTCGGACCGGGACTCAGGAGTCGCTGAAGCGCATGGCGGCGACGGGTTTTCCTGCTGGTGGACTCGGCGCCGCTCGAACGGCCCCATGAGTGGCGCGGGCCTCGTAACGTGCGCAACATGCGTCGCATCGCGAGTCACACCAGGAGTGCCATCACCAGTCCGACCGGGCGTCCCGAGAGGACTGCCGAGACCGGTGACGGGTCTGCTTCGTGAATGGCAGCCCCGACGAGACGGCGCTGACCGCGAAGCAGCGTCAGCAGCTCGCCGCGATTCGTGGCATGGCGCGCATCCCGTTATCGGACCTGCGCGACCAGAGTCCCCCGAACCTCCAGGCCCTCTACGCCGAACTGCAGGACGGCCAGGCGCTGATCCCGGGCCTAAAGATGGGGCTCGGTGCTCTCACCGTCCAGCGTTGGGATCCCGCTTACGCGGCCAAGGGTTGGACGCTGTACGGTGCGGACCTCACGCTCGACATGGGGCACCCGTTCGGGTCGATGTTCTACCGCAACGACACCGACGGCCGTGTGCTGCGCATCGGTGTGAAGTGGCACCCGCCGGTGCAGCAACTCGAGTTCCCTGCCCTGCACCCATCGAAGCCGGAGCTCACGTCTGACTGCACGGCTGAGGAGGTCGCCGCGGTCGTGTTGGACGCGCGGAGTCGGATCGGGACTCTTGTCGCGATCAACGCGCAAATCGGGTCGCTCGTAGCCACCGAAGAGTCAGAGAACGCCATCCTCGACGCATCAGGGCTCGGGTTCGAGCGGCTCTCCGAAGACGACCCACGGTTGGCTGGCGATGCCTGAGCGTGGGGCGGCGCTGCGATTCGAGCCGGTGCCGTTGCGGCTGCTGTCGTTGTCGGCGCAGTTCGACGCCGGGATCTGGCCGACGTTGGCCGGAATGACGTTCACGAACTCCACCGGGCCGAAGATCCTGCAGCGGACCGTCAACGTCCGCACCAGCGAAGACGGGTGGGTGTTCACGCTCCTGAACGGAACACCATTGTCGGATCCTGCGGACCCGCTGCGTGAGGCAGCGACTCAAGTGATGGACGCACTGTCGAAGCTTCGTGCGGTGGGGCGTGGTCCTGAAGCGGCTGGTGCGGCTGATGTCTGACCGGCAGTGGGTGCGGACCATCCGGCATGAGCAGTCGATGCTGTCGCTGCCGTTGGGGCTTGGCTACACGATCGACATCACCGAGACCCTCACCGCCCTCGCTGCTGCCGGGCTGACCGCACGCGTGGAGACGTTCGACCGGCTCCGATTCGACGACGGCCGCACGGCGCTTCTCGCCACCCCGGACCCGACCACCACCGTCACCGACGGCGACGGCGGCGAGGGCCGGGTGGATGATGTGATCCTCCTGCCCGGCGGGTCCGAGGGCGGGGTGCTGTCACTGGTGCGCCGATACCCCGACCTGGTGGTCGTGAACGGGAAACGCGGGCGGGTGTGGGCTGACGGGCGGCAGCTGTCCGGCACGTCGATGCAACGGGAAGCGACCCCAGGGTGGCGGACCGTGTTCGCGATCGCCCGCGCCATCGCCATCCACGGCGGGGGTTCTCAGTCAATCGCGGACCGCATCGGCATTCCACTTGATGTTGTGCGTGCCGCGATGCCTGCTCTCGGGACACACGTGTTCTTCACGCCGATCGGGTGGGAAGCAGCCGATCGCGCCGCCCTGTGCGATTGGGCGCTGGCGGCCTACCCCGGTGTCGGTGGAATCCGGACCTGCTGGCGCCGCGACACCACCATCGACGAGCAGGCGGACCAGCTGATTGCGTTGGGTGGGGTGATGTCGGACCGGTGGGCGGCGCAGCAGTCCGGCGTACTCGTCCCGCCAGACCGATTGACCGCGTTCTTCGCCGAGCATCCCGACATGCAGGCGCTCGGCTACGAGCCCGCCACTATGAATGAGGCGACAGTGTCGGTCGTCATCCCGCAGGACACCACCGTCCTGACCGGCGCTGAGGGGTGCTGCGCGGACGACTTCATCACCGCGCACGTTCTCTACGAAGACAGCTGGGTGGCCGCGAACACGGATGCGGTGAACGGGCTGCGGCAGCTGCTGCACTTCAAGTCGGACCTTGCCCATGACCTTCGCTGGCACCCCGGCAGCGGTGAGGGCAGGGAGGGCTGATGCTGCAACTGCTGTCACTGACGTTGGCGTACGACGACACCCGATTCTTCGGCTCCGTCATGTTCACCGACCCCACCCACCCGGACGACAATCCCGCCGCGGTCCTGGTGGACCACACGGATGAACCGCCCTGGTTCCGGCTCACCAACGTGGACCCGGACGGGCAGGATCGTTCGGTCCCGGCGATGGTCGAGGCGGAACGCATCATGCGGTTCCTCCTCCGCTACACGCCCGAACGCATCGGCCGCACTCCCGCCGACTTCCCCCAGCCCTGATCCGCTCTGCTCACGCCCGTCCCTTTGGAGATAGTTGCTGATGATGCATCTGGTGTCCCTGCATCTCTCGAACGACCGGATCCTCTCGGGGCATGTCCTCCTCGAGGACACCGAGAACCCGGACGCACACCTGGCGCAGATCCTTGTCCGCGCCGTGGATGTCGAGCCGGGGTATGAGCTCTACGACAGGACCAACGCGGTCCTGTCGGACCTGACGGTGCCGGCGGTGCGGGAAGCGAACCGTATCGTGCAGACCCTTCTCATCCCCGCCTCCGAGGTCGCACGAAGGGAGAAAGCCGTCCGGGCGGTGATCCACTCCGGCTACTTGGAAGGGTTCCCGGACGATGTGCCGTGGCAGTCGCAGCTGTGGATGTACGCCCGCGGGGAAGTCACCCGCGAGCAGCTGTCCGCGTACGCCGACGAAGGCCGACAGATCCCCCGTACACCCGAACCCAGTGCCGTCGACCCGGCGGACGTGCCCGAGGACTGGTGGCAGACCACACAGGCACGCATCCGCCGGCACCTCCTCAACACAACCCTCACCGAGCCAGAAGTCGCTGCAGCGCTGCAGGTCAGCATCGACGAGGTCGGTGAGCTGTTCGAGTCGAACCGGCTGATGAGCTTCGACCTTGAAGGGGAAGAACGCATCCCCGACTGGCAACTCTTGAAGCCAGCCCTCCCCGAGTTCGGCGACCCGGCGTCGCTGCTGCCAGGGCTCGACGTCCTTTACGCCGCAGCACCCCAACCACTTCTCGACGCCGCCGCGATGACGGAGTTCATGACCACACCCCTCGACTTCCTCACCGTCGACGACCGAGTCCTGACACCGTTGGACTGGATGCGAGAAGGCCGACCGCTGACGACGATCATCGCCCTGTTCCGCGGACGACGGTGGCGACCATGACCAGCCGGCCGGACCTGTTCCTCCTCAACGTCGCGTTCGACGTCACCGGCGTGCACGGACATGTGTTCTTCCGCGACCCACCCAGCACCGCGCTGCGGCAGATCATCATCCGCAGCACCGACACCGGCAACATCTGCGAACCAGCACACGGCGACACTCGCAGTGGGTGGGAACCCTTCCTCGAAGAAACCCGCTGGCTCATCGCCCTCACCCAACCCGAGGCTCTGAAGGAGCGCAGCTGGTGATGCCTGGGCTTGAATGGGTCAACTCCGCGTACTCCGGCCGGCCGCAGCTCACGATGCCGTACGGGCTCGGTGACACCACCGACCTCACCAACACCCTCTCGGTCCTCAAGCTCGCTGGGCTTCGCGCGGTCGTGGAGTCGCACGAAACGATCCGCCTCGCCGACGGCCGCCGCGCGCGCTTCCCAACACTCACCCAACGCCCCCGCGACGATGACCCGAATGACGCGGAACTGCTCCTGCTGGCGCCTAGGACTGTCACTGCGACGCAGATCGCGCTCGCGGAGCAGACCGCGTCGGTGCTGCTGGTCGACGTCGACCGACGTCGTGTCTGGATCGACGGCAGACAAACCCTCGGGACGAAGGAGCGGTGGAAGGACGCCGCCCCCATCTACGTCACCTTCGCCGTCGCACGAATGCTCGCCGTCAACGGCGCCACCTTCGACCGGCTCGTCCGGGCAGGGCTCACTCCCGGGCAGGTTGACGACGGCCTCGCCCGCCTTGGGAAGCGCGTGCACCGCACCGACATCGGGTGGGAGTCACGGCAGGTGGGCGGTCTCGTCGACTTCGCCATCGCCTGCTACCCCGGACCAGGCGGCATCCGAACCCGATGGACGTCCGACCTGCCGCTCGCCGAGCAGGCGGAACGCCTCATCGACGCGGGCTGTCGCATCTCCGGCCGCGCGATCTCCGACCGCCCCGGCTACTCCGCAATCAGCAAGCGCGAGATGCCGTACCGAGTCGTCGCGTTCACCGAGCAGGAAGTCGACATGGCCGCGCTCGGCTTCAAACCCGACACGATCGGCTTCGCCGGCGCCGAACTCATCCGACCCGCGGACCCGACGATCTTCTTCACCGCTGCCGCCGCCAAGTACACAGACCGCACCGACGACATCATCACCGCCAACACGCTCCTCCGCGCCGACCTGCGCAACGACGACGACGCCGCGTCACTCGGAGAAGTTCGTAATCGGTTGCACTTTCTCGCCGACACCGGATACGACCTCCGCCACAACCTGCCCAGCTGAGAAACATCCGATTAGGTCGGTGTCGCACCGACCTGGTCTCGCCGCGACCGGCTTCCACCCAAACCGCGTCCCGAGTGAGGCGGTACGCCTGGGCGTCACTTCGACGAATCAGGCGGTCAGGCAGTTGAAACCACGCATGCACCGGCAACGGTGCAGGCAGTTCACGCACCTCCATGCCACGAGCACCCTCCTCCAGCGAGAACGGCGAGCCGGGCACCCAACGATCGGAACGACGACGACCCATGACCGCGACAGTAGAAGCCCGCACCGACGTTCGCATACGGGGCCCTCACCGAGATCATTACCGGACTAGTCCTCCGAGACAAGCGCAGGCGCGTCAAGGACTGATCGGGCGCCGTGCCTTTGAGGGATCCCTTGCCGGACGCCGTCGTACGCTGTGCGAGTGGTGAGCATGATCATCCTCGTGATGGCCGAGTACATGGTCGACGATTCCCCGCTGTGGTACCGCGCGTCGCGGTCTAGAGAACACTCCGGAGTTGCCGAGGCCACGGACCTCGGCCTAAGCGCGTCACTCCGGCACGACCTACAGGCATGGAACGACATCTTCGAGCAGGTGAGGCAAGAAGTGTTCGACGATCGTGACGGGTCGAGCTCAGTCCCGTCGACCTCGGCGTCCCCCGAGCTGTTGGAAGCACACCGAGTCGAGTCCTTCACCCTCGCGAGTCGCGTACAGCTCGAACTCGGCGACGACGTCCACGTCCGGTGCGGCGCAGGCAGCGGCATCGACACGTTGACCGAATCAGGGACGGCCGTTGTACTGCCGAACGGACGACCAGGCAACGACGTCGAGTTCTTCCACAACGGGAAGCGCGACGTCAGATCGGCGCGTGCTGCCCGCGCACGGGAGGGAACAGCCAAAGCAATTGTCCACTGGCGAGCCCTCACCGAGCGAGTCGAGACGCCGTTCGGCGACGCTGGAACCCGAGCCCTCGGACTCCGAACAGCCGGCCGCCTGCAGAGCGACGTCGGGCCGCACGCCCAGGTCATCTTCTATGCTGGCGCATCGGCGCCGTACCAGCTCGACCAATTCGACTGAGATGACCACCGTCCGGTAACCGATCCGCTATCGAGGCGGCTCGCTAGCCCCGTTCGTCTGTGTCGCCAGTACCATCCGAGGACGACGATCAGGGGTGTAGATGGTGTGGGACTGGATCAACGAATACGGGTCAGCGATTGGCGCGGTAGCAGGTGTGGTGGCAGCGCTCGTGGCGATCTTGGCGTTGATTTCTGCTGCGTCGGACAGTAAGGCGCGGTCCCAGCCGATGGTGACGGCAGAGTTCCGGCCGGCATCAGACAACGATTCATCGATCGAGTTCGTGGTATCCAACCTCGGCGCGACTCCCGCGCGCGACGTTCGGGTCGGGTTCACACCCCCGATCACCTTGCCCGCAGAGACCAGTGGACTGGTCACGCCGTACTTGGTGCAGCGGTATCAGCGGGCGATCCCTGTTCTCAATCCGGGGCAGCTTCTGTCCAACACCTGGTGGGCCGGTGAAGCCGGCTCAGGCGCCGAACTAACGAATCGGGAGCCGACCCCGGATGAGGTGCGGGTCGATGTCTCATACAAGGGGCTCGGCTGGTTTCGGATTCGGGACTCCTTCGACCTCACCATCGAGACGGTAACCCTGACGACGTACAGTGTGAGCTCCTCGTCGACGAAGGGGCGGATGAAGACGATCGACGAGAGTCTGCGGAAAATCCAGGATCACCTTGCGACCATCGCGAAGAAGGTCAGCTGACCCGCGGTGTCAGTGCATGGCCGGTAGCCGATCGGCTACCGAACGCTCTCAGGTGGCAGTCGAACCTGTGGCTGGGAACGCTTTGTGGCGTGATTCCGGCAATGCTGTGGCCTAGCTTGCCCTGTCGGCGTGGCCGGTCGGGTCAGGCCTGGCTGTGCTTGGCGTTTGCCTGGTCGTGGGTATCGGGGTGGTCACTCATCATGCGGAGCATGGGCCATGAGCCGCTGCGGGTGAAGACGACGAGCAGGAACGCCGCGACGAGCAGGAACACGATGTTGAGCCAGGTGGTGTAGTTCCAGCTGATCGAGGTCGTCACGATGGTGAGGTGCCGGTTCGTGGGGATCAGGTGCAGCGGGGTGAAGAGCAGTTCGACGGCGTAGCCGGCGAGGACCATGGCGCCGTAGAAGATCCCGGTGATGCGGAGGGCTGCTTTCGAGCCGTAGTACTTCCGGTAGATGATGATGATCGGGATGATGATCAGGTCGGCGAAGATGAAGCTGATCACACCGCCGAAGCTGATCCCACCGTTCCAGAGGACCGCTGCGAGGGGGACGTTGCCGACGGAGCAGACGAAGCTCACCATCGCCAGGATCGGTCCGATGAGCGGGTCGATCAGGAACGCGAGCGTCGGGTGTCCCTCGAGGAACAGTGCTTGCAGCCACGCCTTCGGGACCCAGGCGTCGAAGGCGCCGGCGATGAGGAGGCCGATGACGATGTCGCGGATGACGGATGCCCAGTCCATCACGAAGTACTGCGACACGCTCGTGAGCCCGGGCCGCGAGAACAGTCGCCGCCAGAAGCCCTGGTCTCCCTGCACGGACATGTCCATGGCTGCGTGGCCCTCCATCGCGCCAGCGAGGCCCTTGTCGGCCTGTTCGCGGGCGGCGTCGACGATCTTCCCGCGCATCCAGAGCCGGAACCCGAGGGCGATGAGGATGATCATCAGCGGTCCGCCGACGAACTCCGCTGCGGTGAACTGCCAGCCCATGACGAACGCGAGGATCAGGCCGAGCTCGACGACGAGGTTCGTGGAGGCGACCTCGAACGCCATGGCCGACGACAGGCTCGCGCCCTTGCGGAAGAGCGCCCGTGCGAGGGCGACGGCGGCGTAGGAGCAGGACGAGGACAGTGCGCCCATGCCGGTTGCGACGCTGATCGCGCGGGGGGAGTCGTCGCGCATGAGCTTGGTGATCTGGTCGGTGCGGACGACGGCTTGGATGATGCCGGAGAGGGTGAAGCCGAGGATGAGGGGCCAGAGGATCTCCCACCCCATCGAGCCGGCTGCTACCAGGGCGTCACCGACTGCGTTGATCACGAACATGTACACCTGCTCCTTCACGTCGCGGGCATGTTCTGCCGCGACAGGGTGGTCACGAACGGGGAAGAACCGGTCTCGGGCCGAGGCGGACTGCGTTGCCCACCTCGACCTGGGACCGGTGTCACTTGGACGCGAGCATGTCCTTCATCAGCGTGATCTGCTCGGTCTGGCTCGACACGATTGACTTCGCCATCGCGACCGCGTCGGTGTTCTTGCCCTTGTCGACTTCGTTCCTGGCCGTATCGACGGCGCCCTCGTGGTGCTGGGCCATCTGCTGCAGGAACAGCTTCGCGGCGTCCTTCGCGGATGCGTGGTCGAGGTCGGTCATGTCGGAATCGGACATCATTCCGGACATGGAGTGCCCCGACCCAGGGTGCTCCGACTCCGTGGGCTCACCCCAGCCGTGCAGCCAGCTGGTGAGCTGAGTGATCTCCGGCCCCTGGTCGGCCTTGATCTGCTTCGCCAGGGTGGCGACGTCGGGGTCGACACCGTCGCCCTTGGCGAGGAGCACGTCGCTCATCTCGACGGCCTGCTCGTGGTGCGGCAGCATCATCTGCGCGAACATCACGTCCTGGTCGTTGTGCGCCGACGCGGCCGAGCTCGACGAGGCGGACGAGCCCGCGTCGGAGCTGCCGTTGTTGGTGGAGCAGCTCGCGAGGGTCAGGCCGAGGGTGAGCGAGGCGGCGATCGCGAGGGTGCGCGTGGTCGTGGTGGTGTGCATGAAAGGTCCGTTCCCGTGGATGCGTCAGCTGGTCCGGGCAGGCGGATGCCTCCCGGTTCTGGGCATGCGGGAGCCGCCCTGCGGCGGTGTGGTCCCGCAGGGGGCGGATCAGATGCGGATGATCTGCAGTGCCGTCAGTGACGGTGGTTTCGGTGCTGCGATGTGGCGCGGCAGCCGGTCAGTCAGCGCAAGCAGTCGCGACAGCAGCGCGAGGACGCCGCCGGTCCGTGCGCGCAGTAGCGCCCATGCGAACAGGGCGATCATCAGCGCGCACGCCATCCCCATCAGCGAGCACATCAGCGCGCACAGGCCGCTGTCGCAGCCGGCGTCGGTGAGGACCGTCAGCACCGCGGCCGCGGGAGCGGCATGCTCCCCGTGGCGGTTTCCGACGGCATGGACGTGCTCGGTGGTGGCGGCGGGAGCTGCCATCGGGTGCTCGTGGCCGGCGGTGTGGCCGGCCATCGTGTGCATCAGGACCGTGAACCCGACCAGCAGCAGCAATGCCAACGTCGCCGTGACCTGCAACAGCAGCCGGCGACGCGGGGAAGCGGTGGTGGTGAGCATCGATTCTTCGATCAGGACGAGGGGTGGCGGATCGTCGGGCTGCAGCGGAAGCACGTTCCGTTGCGAGGTCGACCGAGTAGAACTGTACCCCCTGGGGGTATGCGCTGTCTCTGGCGGCGAGCCGATCGATCAGCACAGGGGTAGGCATCGCGCGACCGTACCGTGCCAGAGGCACTCCCCTTCAGAAGAAGTCCGAGGATTTTTCTGTCGTGATGCGTGGTGGTGGGTGCATACTGGTGGTGTCTTCGGACCCGGTAGTGGGGCTTGCCGGACCCAACCTCGACATCTGTCGACAACAGTCCCTATCTCAGCATGGTGCGCGTCAGCGTGCCCGAGATAGGGAGATGACATGGGTGAGGCAGACTCCGCCCGCACGATTGTTGCCGGTGTGCAGTCCGGGCAGGTGGAGGGCGTTGTCGGCGTTGCCACGCTGATCGCGAAGCATTTCGGTGCGTCGGTGGTGTGTGTTGCGGTGGATCCGGCGCTGCTGAGCGCGGGAGCTCGTCGGGACAGTTCGGAGATCATCGAACCGATCGATCCGGACACGGCGGACGCCGAACCGCAGCAGCTGCCCGACCGCGACGTCGCCGTCATCCACGATCTCGCTGCAGCGCGGTCTGTTCGAGTGGAGATTCTCATCCGGGTCGGGGATCCGAGCCGGGCGTTGACTGCGGTGGCGGAGCAGCGTGACGCGGGAATGATCGTCGTCGGGTCGCAGACGGGCCGACGGCGGGTTGCGGAGTTCTTCAACGCATCCGTCGCCGCCCGCTTGACGCACCAGCAGCACCGTCCCGTCGTGGTCGTTCCACACGCTCCGGTCGGGTTCGAGAGCGCCCTGCCGTGGGATGCGTCGTGACGGGCCGGCTGGTGCTGCTGCGCCACGGGGAGAGCACCGCGAACCGGTCCGGCACCTTCACCGGCCTCCGCGACGAACCATTGACCGTCGAGGGTGAACGGCAGGCCGTGACCGCGGGGCGGCTCCTGAAGGCGGCAGGCATCTTGCCGGACCAGGTGCTCACGTCGACGTTGCAGCGCACCGTGCGCACCGCGGAACTGGTCCTCGACACCCTCGGCATCGTCATCCCGATGGAGACGGTCTGGCAGCTCAACGAACGCAACTACGGCGCACTCACCGGGATGACGAAGACCGATGCCCGCCGAACGCTCGGCGACGACGAGTACACCCGGCTCCGCAGGTCCCGGAACGGCACTCCACCGGCAATGAGCCTGCAGGCGTGGACGGCGCTGCGGTCGAGTTCCGCACTGCGCGGCCTGCCAGACGCTGCCCTCCGGCGCACCGAGGCCCTCTCCGATGTCATCAAACGGGTCCGACCCGTGCTGCAGAACCGGCTCGTACCGACGGTGCGGACGGGTCGGAGCGTCCTCGTCGTCGCGCACGGCAACTCGCTCCGCGCCGTGTGCGCGTGCATCGACGACCTCACCGACCTGGAACTACACGCACTGAACCTGCCCACCGGGCAGCCGCTGCAGTACCAGCTCACGCCGACGGGTGCCCTCGCCCCACGGGGTGGGACGTATCTGGATCCGGCAGCAGCGCAGCACGCCGCGGCGCTGGTCGCAGCAGAAGGCGGAACATGAACACCCGAACGGACATCCCAATGCTCGACGATCAGCTCCCCTCCGACCCGGATGTGGACGTCTCCGATCCCGCAGCGAGCATGCGGCCCGTGCACCTGCGGTGGCGGTACGTCGGCCTCGTCGCGGTCGGAGGCACGGTCGGCACACTCCTGCGCGACGTGATCAGTGCGCTGCTCCCAGCAGACGGCGGGGTGAGCTGGTCGATCTTCTGGATCAACATCAGCGGAGCGCTGCTGCTCGGCGTGCTCCTGGAAGCGTTGGCGCATCGCGGTCCCGACGCGGGCCGCCGCCGTGTCCTGCGTCTGCTGCTCGGCACGGGAGTGCTCGGCGGCTTCACCACCTACAGCACCCTCGCTGAGTCCACCGCCGCACTGGTCCTCACCGGCCACGGTCTCACCGGCACCGGGTACGCGCTCCTGACCGTCATGGCCGGTGCGATCGCGACCGCGGTCGGACTGGTGGTCGCCGGCTGGTTCCGCCCCCGGACAGTGTCCGCATGAACGCCGGCATCCTCCTCGCGGTCGCCGCCGGTGGCGGCGTCGGCGCTGCCGGCCGGTTCCTCCTCGACGGGCTGATCAACACCGGCCGGGAGTTCCGGCTCCCCGTCGGCACGTTGACGATCAACATCACCGGGTCCCTGCTGCTCGGGCTCATCGTCGGCGCAGCCAGTCACCTCGGCGCAGCCCCCGTGGCGGTGCTCGGCACCGGGGTGATGGGCGGCTACACCACGTTCAGTACCGCCAGCTTCGAAACGGTCCGCCTCGCCCGCAGCGGCCGGATCACCGCCGCAGCCGTCAACGGTCTCGGGATGCTCGTCCTCTCGGTCGCGGCAGCCATCGCCGGCATCCTCCTCGGCGGTCTGCTGTGACCGCCACCCCACATCCTGGAACGGGCCTTCCCATGCTGTTCGACGTCACGATCGAGGTTCCCCGCGGCAGCGGCAACAAGTACGAAGTCGACCACACCACCGGCCGGATCCGGCTCGACCGGGCCGTGTTCACCAGCATGGTGTTCCCCCAGGACTACGGCTCCATCGATGACACGCTCGGCGATGACGGCGACCCCCTCGACGCGCTCGTGCTGCTGCCCCGACCGACGTTCCCGGGCGTCGTCATCACGGTCCGGCCGGTCGGGATGCTCCGCATGGTCGACGAGAACGGCGGCGACGACAAGATCCTCGCCGTCCCCGCCGGCGACGACCGGTTCGAAGACCTGCAGGACATCAGCGACGTCCCGGAGCACACCCTCATCGAGATCGAGCACTTCTTCTCCCACTACAAGGAGATCGAACACGGCAAGCACGTCACCACCAACGGATGGGCCAACCGTCCTGCTGCCGAAGCCGTCATCCGCACCGCACAGGAAGCGCACACCCGACACCCGTGATTCACGGGCCCCTTGACCGCCGCGGGGAGGCACTGGCGCCGAGTGATCGCCAGCAGGCCGTCCCCTCCGCCTCCCCGCGGCTCTCCCTTCCATCCGCACGACCACGACGCATGACCCGACCAGAAGGAGCGTCACCATGAACGACTACATCAGCGGCATCCACCACCACGGATCCCACCAGGGCGAGTACGTCACCCACCACGACCACCCCGTCACCATCGACGCCGTCCACGGCACCCGCATCCTCGACTCCCGCGGCTACCCGACCGTCCGCGTCCTGCTCGAACTCGACGACGGCCGCACCGTCACCGGCGACGCCCCCGCGGGCGCATCCACCGGCGCCCACGAAGCCATCGAGCTCCGCGACGGCGGAACAGCGTTCGGCGGCCGCGACATCACCCAGGCGCTCCACCTGATCAACACCGACATTGCGGGCCTCCTCACCGGGCGTTCGTGGTCCGCAATCGGACAGGTCGACGCCGCCCTCGCCGAACTCGACGGCACCACCGGGTACCGCCGGCTCGGCGCGAACAGCGTCGTCGCAACCTCCATCGCCGCATCCCGGGCGCTCGCACACGCCGCGGGCCTCCCGCTCTGGCAGTGGATCGCCGAGATCACCGGCTCGACGCCGCGGATGCCGGTCCCGCACTTCAACGTTCTCAACGGCGGCGCGCACGCAGCGAACAAGCTCGACTTCCAGGAGTTCATGATCGCCCCCGTCAACGCCGCATCGATGGCCGACGCAGTCCGCATCGGCGCGGACGTGTACCACGCCCTCGCGGGCCTGGTGCGGGACCGGTTCGGTAGCCTCGGCCTCGGCGACGAGGGCGGCTTCGCACCATCGATCGCTGCACCCGAGGAAGCGCTCGACCTGCTGGTCACCGCGATCCGCGCCGCAGGCTACGAGCCGGGCGTCGACCGGGTGGCGATCGCCCTCGATCCGGCCGCGAACGAGTTCTCCCTCGGAGACGGCTCGTATCGGATGCTCGACGACAGCCTCGACCGGGACGGGCTGGTCGACTTCTACCGGCAACTCATCGACACGTACCCGATCCGCAGCATCGAAGACGGGTGCGCTGAGGACGACCATGACGGGTTCCGCCGCATGCAGGCGGCGCTCGGTGACCGGATCCAAATCGTCGGCGACGACCTCTACGTCACCGACCCCCAACGCATCCGCGACGGCGGCGAGCAACACCTGACGAACGCGGCACTGATCAAGCCGAACCAGATCGGCACCGTCTCCCAGACCCTCGGCGCGATCGCCACCGCCACCAGCATCGGGATGGCCAGCAAGGTGTCGCACCGTTCCGGGGAGACCACGGACACGTTCATCGCCGACCTCGTCGTCGGGACCGGCACTGGGCAGATCAAGTCCGGCGCACCCGCCCGCGGCGAACGGGTCGCGAAGTACAACCGGCTCACCGAGATCGCCGAGCAGCACACGGATCTGCCCTACGGACTGATCTGACCACCGGCACTCGAGCTGCGAGCGGTGTCCAAGAACGCCGTGACAGCAGGCCCGGGGTGGCCCGACCAGATCGCACGCAGCGACCGGATCAGCGGCGCGCCGAGCAGCGGCACTCGGACGAGGGCACCGTCGGCGAGGTCCCTGCCGACGGTGCGGAGACTCATCACCGCCGGAGCGATGCCCGCTCGAGCGTTGGCGCGGATGATGCCCGTCGTCTCCAGTACCGCCGCTGGCGGAACGAGGGTGCGGCCCGCATCGTCGAGCCACGCCTCGACCGTGGCGCGGGTGCCGGACCCTTCCTCACGGAGCAGGAGCGGCGTCTCTGCGAGGTCATCCGCGGTGATGCTCGAAGCCCGCGCCCACGGATGGTGCGGAGCGACGACAACCACGAGTTCGTCCTCGTCGATCACCAGAGAGGAGAGGTCAGGTGGCGCAGCAGGGGTCTCCGTGAATCCGACGTC
The DNA here is from genome assembly GCF_001865105.1 of Curtobacterium sp. MCBA15_016. Taxonomy (NCBI): domain Bacteria; kingdom Bacillati; phylum Actinomycetota; class Actinomycetes; order Micrococcales; family Microbacteriaceae; genus Curtobacterium; species Curtobacterium sp. MCBA15_016. The sequence goes on along the minus strand of NZ_MJGR01000015.1, from coordinate 68,571 downwards.
GGCAGCGCCGGAGCGAACAAGGTCGATCACAGCGGTGGAGTTGCCCGCGATCAATCGGACTGACGCATCGGGCGCGGCAGCACGGTGGGTGAGCAACCATCCAGGCAGCAAGAGTTCGGCGATCGTCTGCGACGCTGCGACCACGAGGGATCCCGCCGGTTCTCGAAGCGCGACAAGTCCTGCTTCGAGCCGCTGCGACGCCTCCAACACCGGAACGGCCAGACCGAGCACCACCCGGCCGGCGTCGGTCAAAGCTGTCCCGGATGCTCTCCGGTGCGCCAGCGGCTGACCGATCGCCTGCTCCGCGGCACGCAGTCGCGCAGACACCGCCTGCTGTGTCACCCCCAACACTTCGGCCGCGCGGGTCAACGAACCGGTCTCCGCGACGCGGACGAGGACCTCGAGCGTGTCGAGGTCCAGGGTCCGGTCGGTCAGCCGTCGCAGTGCCACAAGCAAACATTGTGCCCCGCCAACGAGTTCGCCGTTCCCAACCATGGGAAACACGCGCACGCTGGGTGCATGTCCGCTCACCTCGCCCACGCACCCGCACGTTCCGAGCATGGTGTGCAAGAACGGCGGTTGTTCCGGGAGTTGGAGCGGCCCGGGCTGATCGTGTCGAACCTGACCCCGAACTGGTTCGCATCGATCATGGGGACCGGGATCGTCGCCGTCGCGGCTGCGTCGTTGCCACTGCAGTTCCCAGGTCTGCGCACTGCGGCGACGGTCGTATGGGCGATTGCCGCGGTCCTGCTCGTCGCCCTCACCGTTGCGACGGTGCTGCACTCGGTGCGCTACCGGAGCACCGCAGCGAAGCATCACCTGCACCCGGTCATCTCCCACTTCTACGGGGCACCGCCGATGGCGTTCCTCACCGTTGGTGCCGGAACGGTCCTGCTCGGCAAGGACTGGATCGGCCTCCCGGCTGCCGTCACCGTCGACTGGGTCCTCTGGAGCATCGGCACCATCGGAGGACTGCTCACGGCAGTGCTCGTGCCGTACCTGGCGTTCACCCGCCACGAGAACACGCCCGGCTCCGCGTTCGGCGGTTGGCTGATGCCGATCGTCCCGCCGATGGTGTCCGCCTCCACCGGTGCGCTCCTGCTGCCGTACGCCCCCGCCGGGCAGGCGCGGGAGACGCTGCTGTGGTCCTGCTACGGCTTCTTCGGCCTCAGCCTCATCACGTCGCTGGTCGTCATCACGCTGATCTGGCACCGTCTCGCGCAGCACAAGGTCGGCGCCGCGGGCATGGTCCCGACTCTGTGGATCGTCCTCGGGCCGGTCGGACAGTCGATCACCGCCGTGAACCTCCTCGCATCGAACGCTCCCACCGTTGTCGATGCGAGTACCGCGCATGCCCTGCTGGTCGTGGCGCTGGTGTACGGGTTCGCGATGCTCGGCTTCGCGCTGCTGTGGACCGTCATCGCCCTCGCGATCACCATCCGCACTGCCCGAGAGCACTTGCCGTTCAGCCTGACCTGGTGGTCCTTCACGTTCCCCGTCGGCACCTGCGTCACCGGCCTGAACGGCCTGGCCCTGCACTCCGGACTCACCGTCGTCGCCGTCCTCGCAGTTGTCTACTACGTCGGCCTCGTCGCCGCGTGGATCACCGTTGCCGTCCGCACCTTCCACGGCTCCGTCATCCGAGGCACCCTCCTGGCACCACCACAGCCGGCGTGAGCACCGCCGAGGAGCTCGCAGACGAGCTCGCGGACGTTCGACCGCTGAACGTCCTCGCCGAGACATGGCGCACCGCACCGGACGGCTCGCGACGGTTCGTCCCGAGCTTCGACCCACGATCCGGCGGCACATCAAGCCGCGTGCTGGTCCTCATGCAGTCGCCCGGCCCGCAGACCATTGCCGCCGCGCACGCGGCGGTTTGCAGCGAGGACAACCCGGGCCCGACCGCGGCCGCGTTCCGCGCAGCCCGGATCGAGTCCGGACTCGCACGCAACGAGTACCTCCGCTGGAACCTAATCCCCTGGGAAGTGCCCGGCCGCGTACGACCTGCGGACATCGATGAGGGGCGACGCGCCCTCGGAGCTTTGCTCGAGGCGCTCCCCGTGCTCGACGCCATCGTCACGTACGGGACCGTTGCCCTCGACGGAGTCATGCGGCATCTCACCCTGGACGATCACCCCAAACTCATACCCGTCATCGCGGCGCCACACCCCTCTCCCGCCAACGGCCACCACCGCGCGGAACAACAACGACGTTCCGTGCAAGCACTCCAGCTTGCCGCACGAGGATCGTGCAGGCGATGAGCTCGGTGAGAAATCGGCTGTCGAGACAGACTCGCTCGCTTCGATGGTCAGCTACCGGCGACCACTCCTCCGTCGAGTACGCAGATCAGTATCCCGAATAAGCAGGCGAAGAGGGCGGGGAGCAGACCAACCCCGCCGATGATGAGCGCCACCCAGCCAACTCGTCGACCGGCGACCCAGCCTCGGACCACGCCGCGGTACCCGAGCGCGATCACGGCGAGGGCGATGGGGAGCGCGGCGACACCGACGGGCCCGACCACGAACTCCGCCCAAGCAACCAGGACCGGAGGGTCATCGAACGGGTGCCGTGTTGCGCCTGCACTGGCGAGATCCGCCGCCGTGACAGTATTCGCGACCGAGAGCACGAGCGCCAGCAGCGCCGAGTAGAGCGCTACGAGCGCGAGGGCCACCCACCCGGCAGACGCTCGCCCCGACCCATCATGGCTGCGCACCTCCATCGGATCGCGTTGCTGCCAGAACCGGTCTGTCACGTGCAGAGACTACGGGTCGAAGCGGCGTACGGCTGGGGTGTCCGGTGACCGATCCTTCTCCGGGCGCGGGCAGCCACCTAGGCGCTGCGACGGAAGACGCACTCGGTCGAGCACCGCGCAGACCGGTCGGGGCACTCGGCGAGGTCGTGCTCGGCGCGCGCGAGACGCGACCGGAGCCGGTCGAGCCGGGCCTGCTTCTCCTCGATCAGGCGCACCTGCTCGGCCAGGAGCGGGCGCAGCGCTTCTCGGACGTCGGTGCAAGACGTCGACTCCATGTTGCTGAGGTGTGACCCGATCTGATCGAGGGGCAGACCGAGTTCCTTGCTGGCCTCGATCAGGTCGAGCCGGCTGAGAACGTCCGGGGTGTAGTCCCGGTACCCGTTCGAGGTTCTGGCAGGGGTCAACAGCCCGATGGACTCGTAGTACCGGAGCGCTGTCGCGGGGACGCCGCTGCGCTTGCTGACCTCGGAGATTCGCACACCGCGACCCTAGAGCTGCCGGAGCCGCTTGACCTTCAAGCGGCTCGAACCTCTACGGTCGCTGATGTGCCTTCCTCCTCCACACCGGTCCTGCCGTGAACGCGGTTGTTGCTTGGCTTGAACACCGGCAGATCGGCCTCTACCTGGTGGCTATCGTGGCTGCCGGCGTGGTCGGCCTCACCCTGCCGGGCGCGCACCACCTCGAGGCAGCGATTGAGCCCGTGCTCGCGCTGCTGCTGTTCGCGACGTTCCTCGGGGTGCCGTTCGCCGCGATCGGGAAGTCCCTCCGCGACGGACGATTCCTCGCCGCGGTCGGGGTGCTGAACTTCGTCGTCGTCCCGCTCGTCGCGTACGGGCTGTCCCGGTTCGTCGCGGACGAGCCAGCACTGCTGTTCGGGGTGCTGCTGGTGCTGCTGACCCCATGCATTGACTACGTGATCGTGTTCGCCGGCCTTGCTGGCGGCGCGTCAGAACGGCTCCTCGCCGCGGCACCACTGCTGATGCTGGCGCAGATCCTGCTCCTGCCGCTCTACCTGCTGCTGTTCATCGGCCGCGAGGGCGTCGCCGTGGCCGAGGTCGGCCCCTTCGCTCGGGCTTTCCTTCTCTTGATCGTCGTCCCACTCACCGCGGCCGCGCTCGTGCAGGCAATCGCCCGGCGACACCGAACCGGAGTCCTGATCGAGCGGACGATGCTGGGGCTGATGGTGCTGCTGATGATGGCGACCCTGTTCACGGTCGTGGTCTCGCAAGCCGGCGCTGTCGGAGACTCCCTGGGTCAGTTGCTCGTGCTGGTGCCGATCTACGTCGGCTTCCTCGTCGTCATGGCGGCCCTCGGCATCGGTGCCGGCCGAATCTTCCGGCTCGACGTGCCAGCGACCCGGGCCCTGGTGTTCAGTGGCGCGACAAGGAACTCGCTCGTGGTCTTGCCGCTTGCGCTGGCTCTGCCGGCGTCGCTGTCGCTTGCTCCGGTGGTTGTCGTGACCCAGACACTCGTCGAACTCATCGGCATGGTGATCTTCGTGCGATTCGTCCCAAGCCTCGTGCGGAACGATTCAGAGCCGGTTGCGTAGGTCTGCGACTCGAGAGCGAATGTCGTCTCGGACAAGGCGCATCCGCTCCATGGCTTCGATGCCCCGGTCGGAAGGTTCGGCTGTGATCCACGTCTCGATCCGGACCCCCGGAACCTTTTCGCAGTGGCATCGGAAGTGGAGCAGGAAGCCCTCCTTGACGACTGAGCCTCGGTCAGGCCGGGGTGCCGAGCCGGTAGCCGACTCCTCGGACGGTGCTGATGAGGTCGCGGTCGGTCTTCCGTCGGATGTAGTGGACGTAGGTGTCGACGGTACCGAGTTGCTCACCGTTGTCGAACACCGCCGACAGCAGGTGCTGCCGGGTGAACGCGCGGGACGGCTGGGCCGCGAGGAGCCGCAGCAGCGCGGTTTCCTTCTCGGTGAGCATGACCCGGCCGGTGTAAGGAGACGTGATGCTGTTGTCGGCTGGGTAGAACGCCCACCCACCGATGTCGATGCTGGTGCCGACGCCGGTGTAGTCGCGGGTGAGGGCGCGGAGCCGGGCGGTGAGCTCGTCGAAGTCGAACGGTTTGACGAGGTAGTCGTTCGCGCCGGCATCGAGCCCGGAGACACGGTCGTGGACCTCGCCGAGGGCGGTGAGCATCAGTACGGGGGTGCTGATGCGTCGCTGCCGCAGGGCCGCGACCACTTGGATGCCGTTGATGCCGGGAAGTCGACGGTCGATGACCATCACGTCGAAGTACTCCTTCGTAGCGGTCTCGAGCGCGGATTCACCGTCAGTGCGGAGCGTCACGGTCCATTGCTCACCGAGCTCGTCGGCGACGAGCGGACAAAGGCGGGGGTCGTCTTCGACGAGGAGGAGGCGGGGCATCATGCGCAAGCGTTCCTGTCGGGTTCCGGGGTGGTGATCGGGAGGTGGAGTGCGAAGACCGTCCCGCTGCTGTCGGTGCGCTCGACGACAGCGTCGCCGCCAGCTCTGACAGCGATGTCGCGGACCAACGCCAGCCCGATGCCGTACCCGGTACGGGTGCTCGTCGTTGCTGTTGCTTCGGGTGGGGTGCCATGGGCGAAGCGGTCGAACACCCGTGCCGGCTCGATACCGACGACACCGGGTCCGTCGTCCGCGACGCGAATCGTCACACTTGTTCCGGTGGCCGTCGCGGTGACGCGAACGTGTCCGCCGGTTCGTGTGTGGCCGATGGCGTTGTCAGTCAGCGCGATCAGGCATCGGCGGAGCTGGGTCTCCGACACCCGCACGAGGGCATCGATCGGGTCGACGTCGAGGCGAATGTCCCGACCGCCGGCTAGGACGCTCATGTCGCGATGCACCGCGTCCATCGCTGTCCGCAGGTCGGCGGTCTCGTCCGGGTCACCCGAACCAGCCGCGGCCTCGAGGAGATCGTTGACGATGTTGATCAGGATCTGCGTGTCGTCACGCAGGTCGTCGACGACCGGTCGCCGCCGATCGTCCGCTGCGGTCATACGTTGCAGCCGTTGTACCCGGGTGTGGAGCACCGTCAGCGGAGTGCGGAGTTCGTGGCTGGCGTCAGCGACGAACGTGCGCTGGATCCTGGCGGCTTCCGCGATCGGCCGGACCGCGCGGCGAGCGATCAGCCACGCGGCGATGCCCGCGAGGACGATCGCGAGACCACCGACACCGATGACCGCGATGCTGAGGTCGACGGTGTCGAGGTAGATGTGGATGTCGGTCGGTCCGGGGCGTTCGTGGAGCTGGTTCGGCGTCAGCTGCCACAGCACGTACGCCACGACGAGGACGATGATCCCGATCACGAGCGCAGCTGACACGACGGCCACCCGGAGTGCGATGCCGATCACCGATCGGCGGTACGCCAACCGGTCCGGGTCGGTCTCAGCACCAGACCGGAAAGACCATCGAGCCAGCGTCTCTGCGATCGCTGACCGCCACCCAGCCGACATGTGACCCCTTCCATGCAAGCGACGCCGGAACGCGAGGGGGAGGCGTTCCGGCGTCACCGCGTTGGCTCGATCCTGCCTCACTCGGAGCAGCACCGGCACGCCGAGCTTCGGCGTCGTCGGCCAAAAAACAGCTAAGAAACCCCGGCTGGGCAGGCAGAGGTGATTCTTGGTGGAGTCTTGCGCGCCCGTTCCTACCGTCGGAGCATCGCCGGTCCTGCGAATCCCGCGGCACGGCCGGACCCGACGAGGAGAACGCCATGTCCCACTCGCCTGCAGCGCAGCCGCCGACCCGGACGCGCTCGAACAAGGTGCCTGACCCGACTGCATCGTTCTGGATCGTCAAAATCCTCGCCACGACCGTCGGAGAGACGGCGGCTGACCTCCTCAGCGACACCGTCGGGCTCGGCCTACCACTGACGACGCTCATCATGGCCGCCGCGCTGGCCGTGTTCCTGGTCCTGCAGTTCCGATCCCGGGCCTACCGGCCGCCGCTGTACTGGATCACCGTGGTGCTGATCAGCATCGTCGGAACCTGCGTCACCGACAACCTCACCGACGGCCTCGGCGTCCCCCTCGCCGTCAGCACCACCGTCTTCGGCGTCGCGTTGCTCGCCGTCTTCGCCGTCTGGTACCGCACCGAGGGCACGCTCTCGATCCACAGCATCGACACCGTCCGCCGGGAAGCGTTCTACTGGCTCGCGATCCTGTTCACCTTCGCTCTCGGCACCGCCGCTGGCGACCTCATCGCCGAACAGACCGGCCTGGGCTACTTCCCGTCCCTGCTGCTGTTCGCTGGCGCGATCGCTTTGACCGCCGCCGTCTGGTTCCTCGGCCGTCGCGGCCCCGTGCTCTGCTTCTGGATCGCGTACAGTCTCACCCGTCCGCTCGGAGCCTCCACCGGTGACCTGCTGTCCGCGTCGACAAAAGACGGCGGGCTCGGCATCGGCACGATCACCACGAGCGTCGTGTTCTTCGTCATCATCGCCGCGATCATCAGCTTCCTCGTGATCCGCCTCCGCCGCGACGAACCTGCGCAGCGCAGCCGCCTCACTGTCTGACCCCTACAGCTGGTGCTGCGCCCGATCTTGACGCTGGCGGCACCAGCGCTCTCCGCGAAAGGCACCTCGTGCTCCACACCGTTCCGCTTGCCGTGAGCCTGTTCGACGCGGCCTCCGTCCTCCACGCATTCGGCCCGTACGTCCTTGCCGGTATCGCGCTCCTGATCTTCATCGAGTCCGGGGTGCTGTTCCCGTTCCTCCCCGGAGACTCGCTCCTGGTCACCGCAGCGATCATCAGCAGCACCCTCGGCGTGACCCCGTGGCAGGTCGCCCTCGTGGCCTCCGTCGCCGCGATCGCCGGCGACCAGGTCGGGTACTGGATCGGCAAACGCTATGGCCGGCGCCTGTTCAAGGACGATGCCCGCATCCTCACCACCGCTCGGCTTGATGAGGCGGAAGCATTCTTCACCAAGTGGGGCGGGCTCAGCCTGGTCCTCGGCCGTTTCATCCCGATCGTCCGCACCTACGTCCCCCTCGCCGCCGGCACCGCGCAGATGCACTACCGCCGATTCCTGCTGTTCAACCTGATCGGCGCGATCTCCTGGGCCTGCGGCTTGACCGCCGTCGGTGTGCTCCTCGGCGGAATCCCGCTCATCGCCCACAACATCGACGCACTGATGATCGTCATCATCCTGGTCTCGATCCTCCCGATCGTCGTCGGCGCACTCCGCCGCCGCCACGTCGCTCGGAAGCACCGCGACACGTCCGCACCTTCACCCGCACCCGCCGAGCGGACGGCCCGCGAGCAGTGAGTACCAGCACAGGCGCGCAGAACCGCGTGCCGGAACCCGCCGCGTCGTTCTGGCTGATCAAGGTCCTCACGACCGGGATGGGGGAAGCGCTCTCCGACTTCCTCGTCACCCGCTTCGACCCCGTCCCGACGGTGCTCGTTACCGCTGTGCTCTTCGCCGTGATCCTCGCCGTCCAACTCCGAACGGACCGGTACCGACCGTGGCTGTACTGGGGCACCGTGTCCATGGTGGGTGTGTTCGGCACCATGGTCGCCGACGTCACCCACGTCGCACTCGGCATCCCCTACGCAGTGTCGACGCCCGTGTTCCTCGCAGCACTCGTCGCCGTGTTCACCCTGTGGCGTCACGTCGAGGGAACCGTCGACGTGCACACGATCACCAGCACCAGCCGGCAGCTGTTCTACTGGGCCGCCGTAATCACGACGTTCGCAATGGGGACCGCCGCCGGAGATCTCGCCGCCAGCACCTTCCACCTCGGCTACCTCAGCGGTGGACTCCTGTTCGTCGCCGCGATGATCGTCGTTGTCCTCGCACGGGCAACAGCGGTCCTCGGCCCTGTCACAGCGTTCTGGACCGCGTACGTCCTCACCCGACCCATCGGCGCGACCTTCGCCGACTACATCGCCGTCCCACACTCTCGAGGCGGCCTCGACGCGGGCACCGGACTCGTCAGCGCGGTCCTCCTCATTGCCATTGCCTTCACGGTGAGTTGGAACTCGACGCAGCCAGCACCATCCGCCGGACTGTCCGCTGACCCATCGCTTACCGGGAAGAGTCGGATCACGATGCGGGATCGAGAACCCGCTCCGCGTGATCAGCGATCCGGTCACTGATCTCCGATGCCGCATCGCTGCTGATCAGTGCAGAACGCTGCTGCACTGCGCGCATCAGCCACAGCACTCCAACGTCCGCGTCGCGGTAGGGGTTGCGTGATGAGACGGCGCCCCATGATCGAATCAGGAAGCCACGAGACGCCGCCAGCTACGCATCAGTCGTCGGGAACCATGATTCCTTCGGTCAGTACGTAATCGAACCCGGAGGGCAGCGGTCTACTCATCGGCGCGGAGCTTGTTTGGCGGCAGGTCCCGTCGTGTGCGTCTTGGTCAAGGTGTGGAAGGTTCGGCCCGTCGCTGCGTCGTTCCACCGAGTGGTCGCGCTGGCGGTTCTCGCCGTGTGGTCGCTGGTGTGCTGGGCCGGAAGGTCGCAGCGCCAGCGATCGAACGTGCTGGCGCACCTGGGTGTCGTGGTCATCGCCCAGTTTTCGGAGCATTGGCCGGTGTGGGTGGGATAGTCCAACGGACCTCGGATCACGTGCTGACGTAAGGAGCCATGGGGCCGACCATCGCCTCAGTTGCCGATCGGCTACCGACCGCTGCCTCAGCCGATGGTGGTCGTTCCAGTAGGGGATCGGCTATCGGACACCATTTTGAACCGTCTCGCACGGCGTTACTCGCTAGGTCGATTGCAGTTCGGTACTGCCGAAGCGGCGAGCGGGAGGGATGACGATGGTTACTGGAGTGCTTCCCTCTGCGCTACCGGGCCCTGGTCCGGCTACCGGACGCCATGAAAGCGAGATCCGAAGCTCGGATGGTGGCGCTACGCGATCGGACCTTGCTCACCTGTATCGCATCCACAAGTTCTCTCAGTCGTCGGGAGGTGGGCGCTGTAGGTAGGCGACCCGCCGTCAAGTCTCTGAAGGCAGGTCGAGTTCGGTGTCCGCTGCGACGGGGTAGACCGCTTCGAGCACATAGCTTCGACGGCCCTCGTCCGCGCCTCTGCCAACCGCGGTGTAGATAGTGAACCGGGCCTCTACTCGTCGGTCCTCGACCGTCGCCAACTGCGCAACCGTGCTCGCTCGAAGTAGAAGTGGCTCCGGCCGAGAACCGGCTACTTCCGCTTCGTCCTCGATCGGGTTGCCCTTCGGACCAGGCGACGGCAGTCTTTGCAGCCGACCGAGCCCTCCGCCACATGGTTGTCGGGGCGTTCTTGGAAGTCCCCGTGGAGCGGGCAGGTCACCGTGACGTAAGTCTTCTGGTCGATGAAGACGACCTTCGCGTAGTCGTACTTGTCGCCGTGCCGGTTGGTTGCACGTTGGATGAAACGCTGCGTGCGCAACTCCTGGTTGGCGTTGCGGAAGCCCTTGCAGCTTCGGCATCCCTGGCCGCGCTGCGGGCCCCAGGGCGTTTCGCGGACTCGGCGGTGCTCGCGCGGGGTTTGCTCGAAGGGCCCATGGTCGGGGCAGATGATGGTGACCTTGGTATCGCCGTTGACGTAGCCGCGTCGGACATGCGCGTAGTCGTATCGGCTGTCGTGCAGCTTCGTCGCGAAGTTGATGAACTCGGCGGCTCGTTCTTCACGGGTAGCGGTGCGGTAGTCCAAGGGGTCCTCCAGGAGTCGTTGTCCTGGAGCTATGCCGGCACGCCCGAACCAGCTGGGAAAGTCGGCTAGGAGCGGTCCTTCAAGGCCGTGTCGGTCTACCTCTCGGCGTTCCTTACGTCAGGGTCCGACCGTCAGGCATAGCCGTGGCATGCCTTCGCTCCCTACCGCCGTTCGAGCGGCGCTCCGCTCACCGAGTTCAACCGAGCACCTCGTCGTGCCGAACCAGGAGACCATCACGTCCGCGACCGCCCTGGGGCGGCCGATGGGCGCCGCCTTCGGCCGTCCGTTCCCACGTCAAGGTCCCGTCGAGCACTGCTCGCACGTCCAATGTTGGGAACCCGCGCCGCTCACCCTCGGGGACTCAACGCTCGGGGACCGAAGCTCAAACGCAGACAAGGGGACTCTTGTCGCGCAGCTTCGCCCAGAGCCCCTCCACGCGATGCGGAAGTACCGGAACCAGTCTGTTCCCGCCGACCGGTGGGCCAACATCGAGCCGTTCGTGCTGGACGCTGTCGCGCTCGTCGCGCCCGCGTGTGCCTACCTTGCTGAGCGGCTGATGGTTGCGGTGACGCCGTACGTTGACTGGGTCGTCCACGTCAACGGGATGCAGAAGGTCGCGAACGTGTTCCACCCGGTGCTGATCCGCCGGTACATATCCCGCGTCGACCTCCACCTCAAGGACAAGACGCTCCGCGACTACCGGTCCTTCCTGCTCCGGATCTCGGAGGTCGTCCTCCCCGACGAGGGTCCGATCGAGTTTGCGCCGTTGAACGGGCAGTCCGTTACCGCCCCGTACACCGACCTCGAACTGAACCTGCTTGAGTCCTGGGCGCGCGGGCAGTCAACGGCACTGCGACGTCGAGGTGCTGGCGCAGTCCTCGCCCTGGGAGCAGGTGCTGGGCTTGACCCGTGGGAGATGCAGCACCTCCGGCGCAGCGACGTGCGCGTTGACTGTGACGGAGCGCTCGTCGACGTACGGGCTGGGACGCCGAGGTTGGTGCCCGTGCTCAAACGATGGGAGCAGCTCCTCATCGACTCCCTCGCGGACGTGCCGGACGACGTATGGGTGCTTGGCGGGGAGGACAGAAAGACGACCTACAACTTCGTCACGCCGTTCATCAACCACACCGACTTCGGCAACGAACCGAAACCAGTCCCCACGCGAATGCGCGCTACGTGGATCACTACGCACCTCGCTGGCGGCACGCACATCGGGGAGCTCATGGCCGCCGGCGGACTGCGCAAGCCCGAGCACTTGGTCACGTCCCTGCGGCACATCCCGACGATGGACGCTTCCGAGCACCGTCGACGGATCCTCGGCGAAGCACGCGAAGTTCGGTAACGCCATCAGAGGACACGGAACCGTGCTGCCCGGAGCTGCTGTTCGCGTTCGGGCAGCAGGCGGCCGCGGGCGTGCTGGGCTCGTTGCTGGGCAACCCACCGTCCGATCGTCACCTCGGCAGGGTCGGTTGCGCGACGACGCGGCGGTCGCTGATGATCGACCCAGAACTGCTGGTGCGCGGCGAGCATTGACGACCACTGCGCGTCACGGGGGTTCCAGGCGAAGCCAGGCACCGCTTCAAGTCGTCGAACCTGGTACGAGCAGTAGCCACCCGCAGCGCCGACCTGCCGGAAGTACGTGAGGGCGTCAACGAGGGTCTGCTCGGCGGTCGCAGGGCGAGGACGGGTCGAGTCGGCACGGGGCATCCGTCCGTGCTCGTCGATGAAGTCGTCGAGGTCGTGCACTCGGTCGGTCCAGCGTCGTACGAAGGATTCAACCTCGACGGAGTCATCGGTGTCGGCGAGGTAGAACGCCACGCCGCGCCGATGGTCGAGGGTGAGCGTCAGGGCTGACTGCGCTGCGTGGTCGGCGTACTCGGCGTGGAGCGCTGCGAGCGCCGTGGTCGAGGTGGGCATGTGGTCCTCTCCGAGGCCGGCGATCGGCCTCGGAGGGGGTATGCGCGGAACGGGCGGGATCTTGAACGACGCGCGGGTCGCAGACGAGCGGGGTCCACAAACAGGACCAATCCGGCCGCGAAGATCACTACGTTTTCTGAGTCCCCGAAGCAGAAGGCCGCCCGGATCGCATGCACATCGCCAGCGTCACGCGAACGACGCCGACGTCACCGCCACATGTGCGAGCAAGCGACGACACGCCCGGGCTGACGCGACCGTTCGCGCCGGCGGCGGCCCCCGCCGATCCGCGCAGGAATGCGGATCGATCGGCAGCGAGATCAAAATCTGGGACGCGTTCCCACAGCTCATCCCACTTCGCCTGCATAGGCCGGGCATGCCTAGCCAGATCCTCCGGTCACCGCGTCAGTACGTCGCCGCGATGCTGCTCGCCATCCTGTCGTTCCTCACTCGAGGAGGAACACCGGTGAAGTACGTTCCGAACTTCGCGGAGGACCGTTGGAGCGTTGTCCGCGACTTCGTCGTCGGCGCAGTCGCCGAGGCGGCAACGTCCATCGCTCAGCCCGCCGACCGGCTCATCGTCGTCGCGGCACCCTTCGTCGACTGGGTCGTCAACGTCAACGGATACCCGACGAAGACCGCCGTCGTGTTCCACCCCGTCATCGTCCGGCGCTACATCACACGGACTGACGTCACCTGGTCCGACACCACCCGTCGCACATACCGGTCGGCCCTGATGCGCATGTCCGAGATCCTCGTCGGCGAGGTGCCGCTCGAGTTCGCACCGACGACTCCGCAGAACACCGCAGCACCCTACGACGACCTCGACCTGCACCTCCTCGAGAGCTGGGCGACGGGCCAATCGACCGCGGCTCGACGTCGGAGCGCCGGCGTCACCCTCGCTCTCTGCACCGGCGCCGGCCTGAAAGCCAATGAACTCCTTCAGGTCCGCCGCCGCGACATCACCATCGACACCGACGGCATCCTCGTCACCGTCGCGTCCACCGGCCGCGCCGTGCCGCTGCTTGCTCGCTTCGAAGCCCTGCTGCTCGATTCCATCACCGACGTCGCCGCCGAGGACTGGGTGTTCGGCTCGGCGAAGCGGATCAAGCACGGCATCAGCACCCTCACCACCTTCCTTTACGACACCGACCGCGGCAACGAACCAGACCCCGTCACCACCCGCATGCGGAACACCTGGCTCATCACCCACCTCATCGCCCGCACCGACATGCGCGCCCTCATGACCGCCGCTGGCGTCACCAAGTTTGAACACCTCGACCAGCTCGTCGCCCACGTCCCCGCCCTCGACGCCGCCTCGTACCGCCGTCAGCTCCGCGCCGAGGTCACACGATGACCGCAGCACTCTCGAAGTACCACGACGCCGAACACGTCGACCGGTGGTTCGAACAGAGCCTCGAGATGCCCCTCGGCAAATGGGTTGAGCTTGGCCGCAAGTCAGTGAAGCGCGCTGTCCGTGAAGTATCACTCGTTTGTCGCCACGGCGATGTGCAAGCGGTGATCGAGCGCGCCAAGGCGGAGACCCGCAAGTCAAACGCCGGTCAGAAGGCGAAGTTCAGCGAAGCGAGCGCGCTCATGCTCGTGTTCGTCTCACTCCGCGTCAACGGGAAGATGTCCCTGATGGCGGCCGTGGAGATGCTCATGCGGATGAATTGGAAGCAGCGCCGTCGCCTCGGGATCACCGAGGTTGTCGAAAACCGTCAGGAGCTCATGTACGACCGGGTGTGGGCCGCACTGGCGCGGCTCCGGGACCTCGTCGACGACGAGCCCGGCGACCGCCACGAAGGCATGCTCTTCGGCGAATACCTGCAGGCGGTCGCCAACCGCGATCCCGAGGAAATGGCCGCCCGAACCCGGCGACGAGCCGAACTCATGAGCGCGATCGTCCATGGCTCAGTCCTTCTCCTTCCCCAGGAGATTCGGGACCGATCTGAGGGCGTCCACGCTATCGATGCCACCATCGCGGAACTCGTCGGCATGCACAAGACGTTCAAGAACATGAAGCCGACCGACAAGATGCCCACCAACCATGGCGGCGGCCTCTACGTTCGGCACGGCGACCACGACGGTTCCAAAGAGGGGCCTGGCAAGCGGAAGTACGGCCAGGAAATCGAGTACTGCATCTGGGTGCGGAACGACCCCGACGCAGACAAAGACTTCCCGCTCTTGTTTACGGCTATCGGAGATCACAAGCCGGGAAAGCTCGCCGGTCACGGGCAGAAAATGCTCGAGTCGCTCATCGCGAACGGCATCAAGATCAAAACACTCATCGCCGACCGCGCCTACACGCCGAACGCCAAGGTCGAAGACCTTCAGCTTCCGTACGCGCAGCACGGTGTGAAGCTCATCATGGACTACGGCATCGATCAGAAGGGGAAGCAGGCGTTCTGGGCGAGCCCAGACGGCAAGCACAACCTCGTGATGTGCGACGGAAGCTGGTACCTCAGTTCGATGCCAGAAGCGCTCCAGCTGGCCGAGAAGACCTACGCCGACGCGAAGAAGGCGGCGAGCAAGATCGAGGACGAGACCGTCCGAGAGGAGCGAATCGCTGCAGCCCACGCGCTGGTCGTTCTCCAGCGCGCACGTCGTTCTCGCTTCCGCCTCGAGCCCCGAGGCCGCCACCGCGCCGACGGAGCTCGCCAGTACTTCTACCCAGCTCTTCGACCCGAAGACCGCGTCGACATCGACCCTCAGACGGCGGAACTCGTCGAAATCACGGTGCCGAGTAAGACAGTTCTCATTCCAGGGGTCATCGGCGGAAGCAAGCGGGACGGGGAGAACGTCAAGCACCTCAAGTACGGCCAGGAGTTCGAGTACAAGTCCGAAAAGTGGCGGCGCATGTACGGGCTGCGCAACACGGTCGAATCCGGCAACGCATCCGTGAAGAACCCGGAGCACCTCGCACTCGGAATCGCAATGAAGCGCCTTGTTCGCGGCCCGTGGTTCGCTGCGCTCTGCGCGGCGATGGCAGCCGCATGCGAGAACATCAGCCGCATCGTCGACTGGTACCAGGAACGCCTCGATCTCGCACACAGGAACCGCAAGAACCGCTCGCATCCCGCCGTGTACAAGCAGCGTGACTCTGCCAAGTACTGGGCAGACCGCCGCGCGTCCACGGCACCGCCAGACATACCGGCCGCGGCCTGACCAGGCCCACTCCGAACTGAACACAACCAACCCTGCACGACGCAGAATCAGTCTCGTCGAGCCAACACCCCCTGCCCAGATCTGGGCCAGGGGGTTTTCTGCATCCGCTCGCAGCCCAGCGGGCGCTCCCCACGCCACTCGACCGCGCCCACTGAAGTCGCCTGGACCCTCGAAACGCGCCCAAGAGAGCCTCGAGCGCAATACACCGAAGCGATTCCGCCGATAGACCGATCGGTCCCGAGCTCCGCCTCCAGGATTCGAACCCGGACCTAACGGCACCAAAGGCCGTCGTGCTGCCATTACACCAAGGCGGAACGCGCACGGAGGCGCCCGGCCATCCTCCCACGACCGACGAGTCCGACGGCGCACTCCTGGGCAGGGTGTCCGCGCCATGGACACGCTCGGCCTCCCGAGAACTGCCTACGGTGCAGGGACGGGGAAGCAGTCCTCGCCGGCCACAGGAACGGAAGCACCATGTCGAACGCGATCGTGATCTCAGCCTTCGGAGGTCCGGAGGTCCTGCAGTGGCGCTCAGTGCAGCCGCCGGTGGTCCGGCCGGGCGAGGTCCTCCTCCGTGTCCGGACGGCGGCGGTCGGCCCGACCGACCTGCACATCCGCGCCGGCAACCTCACGTCGGTCTTCCCGCAGCGCCCCGGCGACGTCCTGGGATTCGAGGCGGCCGGTGTCGTGGAGGAGGTCGGAGCCGGGGCCGATGCGCGCGTCGGGGACGAGGTCGCCGCGCTGTTGCCGGCCCAGGGCGGGTACGGCGAGCTCGTCGCCACCCCGGTCTGGTACCCGAAGCCCGCTTCGGTGCCGTGGGACGCCGCGGCCGCCTTGCCCGCCTCGGCCGACGCCGCCGTCGGCACGATGCGCGCCGTCGGGATCGAGCCCGGAGGGACGCTCGTCGTGCTCGGTGCCGCCGGCGCGGTCGGGAGCATGGTCGTGCAACTGGCGCGGACCCGGGGCATCCGGGTGATCGGCGTCGCGAGGGAACACGACGCCGCGCTCGTCCGCGACCTCGGCGGCGAGTTCGTCGCGTCCGGTCCCGGTGTCTTCGACCACGTCGACACGACGGTGGACGCGGTCATCGACGCGGCCGGTCGCGGCGGCCTGGCCGAGGCGGTGTCCGTGGTCGGTGACCCCGGCAGGGTCGTCACCCTCGTCGGGGGCCCGGAGGTCGCCTCGTCCGGAGCGCTCCTGTCCCACCCGAGCCCCGACCGTGCGCCGGACGCGCTGGCGGTCACGATGCCGTTGCTCGCGTCCGGAGCGCTCCGCCTCAAGCGACGCCTGACGCTGCCGGTCCGGGAAGCCCGCGAGGCGCACCGGCTCCTCGAGTCGGGCGAGACCCGGGACAAGATCGTGCTCGCGTTCGACTGATCCCCGGGCACGGGCCGCGGCGGCTGGCCGTGCAGCCCCTGCTTCCGCCAAGATGGTGGGATGCCGCAGGAGGACGAGGTCGACCGCATCGTCGCGGCGTGGGGTCGCGAGCGCGCCGACCTGGACTTCGGCCCGCTCGAGGTCCTGTCCCGCGTCGACCGGCTCGCCCGACACCTCGACCGTGCACGACGGGCGGCGTTCGACGCGAGCGACGTCGAGCCGTGGGAGTTCGACGTGCTGTCGGCACTGCGGCGGGCGGGTGAGCCGTACGAGCTGAGCCCGAAGACGCTCCTCCAGCAGACGCTGGTGTCGAGCGGCACGATGACGAACCGGGTGGACCGGCTGGCTGCCCGAGGGCTCGTCGCGCGTCGGACCGACCCGAAGGACGGCCGGGGCATCCTCGTGTCGTTGACCGCCGACGGGCGCGCAGCGGTCGACGCCGCGATCGCGGACCTGCTCGCCGCCGAGCGGGCCATCCTCGCCGGGGTGTCCGACACCGAGCAGGACCAGCTGTCGGGGCTGCTGCGACGGCTCATCCTCGGGCTCGGCGACTGACCCGACCGCCGAGCGGCTTCATCCAGCCACCGCGCGGCTTCATCCGTTCGGCCGAGTCCACGGGCCGGGCTTCGGTCGTCGGGTCGATGTGCGACGAAGCCGGCTCCGGCCACGATGATCGACGTGCCCAGACTCCGCGCCCTCATCCGTCGCCGCCGCTCCACCCTGCTCTTCGTGCTGGTGCTCCTGCTGCTGGCGGCGGGCATCACGGCCACGACCTCGGCCATCGGTGCGCAGCGCCAGGCGAAGGCGGCGGGCGAGCTCTGCACCGCAGACGACCTCACCGCGCGCTGGCACAGCGGTGTGCTGTTCCTCGACGCGCGATCGGCCCGGACGGGGAAGACGGTCCTGACGCACCGGGGTGACGAGCCCACGCAGACCGGCAGCACGATGAAGGTCGTGACGGCAGCCGCGGCGGTGTCCGCGCTGGGACCCGACCACCGGTTCACGACCCGGGTCGTCGCCGGCACCGATCCGGACGCGGTCGTGCTGGTCGGCGGCGGTGACCCGACCCTGAGCCGGCTGCCGTCCGGTCAGGACAGCGTCTACCCGCACGCACCGCACCTCGACGACCTGGCGCGGCAGGTGCTCGAGGCTCGTGCAGGGCAGCCGGTGACCTCGGTGCAGGTCGACACCAGCCTGTTCGACGGGCCGGCGTGGCACCCGAGCTGGCCGGAGAGCGCCCGGACCAGCGGCAGCGTCTCGAACATCACGTCGCTCATGGTCGACGGCGACCGCGACGACCCGACCGAGTCGTACTCGCTGCGGAGCGCCGGGGCGGTCGCGCGCGCTGCGACGGCGTTCGCGGCACTCCTCGGGCCGGACGTCCGGGTGGACACGACCTCGGTGCCGGCGCCGTCCGGCGCGCAGGTGCTCGGGACCGTCCGGTCGGCGACGGTGTCGGAGCTGGTCGGGATGCTGCTCACGGACTCCGACGACACCCTCGCCGAGGTGCTCGCCCGCCACGTCGCCATCGCCGAGGGTGCCGGCCGCTCCTTCGACGCCGTGCAGGCCGGGAGCACGAAGGCCCTGGTGCGCTACGGGGTGCCGACCGGAGGCCTGCGCCTCGTCGACGGCTCGGGCCTCAGCCCCGACAACCGGGTACCCGCCTCGGCGCTCACCACGCTGATGCGCGCCGTCGCTGCGAAGCAGGACGGCCTCGGTCCGGTCGACGCCGGGCTCGCGGTCGCGGGACGGACGGGCACGCTCGGCGACCACGGCCGCTTCACCGGTGCCGCAGCGGACGCCCGCGGGCACGTCCGCGGCAAGACCGGGACGCTCGACGACATGTACGGCCTGACCGGGGTGACCGACGAGGTCGGCGGGGACCGCGTCGTGTTCACCGTCTTCGCCGAGGGCACGAGCGACCCCGGTGCCCGGAAGGAGATCGACGCCCTGGCAGCGGCGTTGTGGCGGTGCGGCGGACACGCTCCGGCGCTGCGGGGGTAGCCTCCGGGCCATGCACGCGATCACCCTGGCCGTCGCCGACGTCGCACGCTCGGCGGAGTTCTACCGCGCCCTGCTCGGGATCGACGGCAGCGGGGTGATCGGCACAGAGTACCCCGCGACCGACACCGAGGCGGGCGGCACCACGGCGATGTTCACGCTCGACGACGGACTCATCGTCAGCGTGTACGGCCGCGACGACATGGCGAAGGACTCCGGGGTCTCCCTCGCGACCGCGCCGAGCAGCACGATCGGGCACTTCGTGGACAGCCAGGACGACGCCGAGGCGTTCCTCGACCGCGCGCGGGCCGCCGGTGCGACGATGCTCGCGCCGCCGTACACGCGGCCGTGGGGCATGTGGTCCGGCTTCTTCCAGGACCCCGACGGGCACCTGTGGGAGGTCGTCGCGAACCCCGGCGGCGGGGCACCGTCGGACCCTCGGCCGGCCGAGTAGACCGGCTCAGACCCCGAGCTGCTCCGCGACCTCGAGCCAGCGCTCCTCGAGCTGCTCGACCTCGGATTCCAGAGCGGCCAGGCGAGCCTGCAGCTCGCCGAGCCCCGCGTAGTCCGACTGGTCGTGCGTCGCGAACTGGTCGAGCAGCTGCTTCCGGTCGGCACCGACCTTCGCGATCTTGCGGTCGAGCGCCGACATCTCCTTCTCGGCCGTCCGACGCTCCGCGCCCGACAAGCCCGAGGCGGCCGCGGCCGACGCGCCGGGACCGGCCGGTGCACTGGACCCGGCCACAGCACCGGCCGAGCCGGTCCCGCCAGCCGTGTCGGGCCTCCCGGCAGACGCGGCGGCAGCCGCTGACGCGGTCCCGCCACCGGTGCCGGCCGCACGGAGCCGCATGTACTCGTCGACGCCGCCCGGCAGGTGCCGCAGGTGCCCGCCGAGCACGGCGTACTGCTGGTCGGTCACGCGCTCGAGCAGGTACCGGTCGTGGCTCACGACGAGGAGGGTGCCGGGCCAGGTGTCGAGCAGGTCCTCCATGGCGGCGAGCATGTCGGTGTCGAGGTCGTTCGTGGGCTCGTCGAGGATCAGCACGTTCGGCTCGTCGAGCAGGATGAGCATGAGCTGGAGGCGGCGCTTCTGGCCACCGCTGAGGTCCTTCACCGGCGTGGAGAGCTGCGCCGAGGTGAAACCGAGCCGCTCGAGCAGCTGGGACGGCGTCATCTCCTTGCCGTCGGCGACGTAGCTCGTCTTCTTGCGGGCGACGACCTCGCGGACGCGGTCATCGGCGAACTGCGCGAGGTCGGCGAGCTGCTGGTCGAGGACGGCGACCTGCACGGTCTTGCCCGTCTTGACGCGGCCGCTCGTGGGCTGCAGGCGCCCGGAGACGAGGCTCAGCAGGGTCGACTTGCCGGCACCGTTCGGGCCGAGGATGCCGGTGCGCTCCCCCGGCGCGATCCGCCACTCGATCCGGTCGAGGATCTCGGTGCCGTCGAACGAGACGCTGACGTCGAGCAGGTCGACGACGTCCTTGCCGAGTCGCGCGGTGGCGGTCTTCGCGAGGGCGACCGTGTCGCGGATCGGCGGCACGTCATCGATGAGCGCGTTCGCCGCGTCGATGCGGAACTTCGGCTTGCTCGTGCGGGCCGGGGCGCCGCGGCGGAGCCACGCGAGCTCCTTGCGGGCCAGGTTCTGCCGGCGCTGCTCGCTCGCGGCGGCCTGCCGGTCACGCTCGACGCGCTGGAGGATGTACGCCGCGTAGCCGCCCTCGAAGGGGTCGACGACGCCGTCGTGGACCTCCCACGTGTCGGTCGACACCGCGTCGAGGAACCACCGGTCGTGCGTCACGACCACCATGCCGCCCTGGTTCGCGGACCACCGGCGGTTGATGTGCTCGGCGAGCCACTGGATGCCCTCGACGTCGAGGTGGTTCGTGGGCTCGTCGAGGAAGAGGACGTCCCAGTCGCCGACGAGCAGGCGCGCGAGGGCGACGCGGCGACGCTGGCCACCGCTCAGCTCGTCCACCGACACGTCCCACGGGATGTCCGACACGAGGCCGCCGATGATGTCGCGGATCTTCGGGTCACCGGCCCACTCGTGCTCGGCGAGGTCGCCCACGACGACGGTGCCGACCGTCTCGCCCGCAGGCAGGATGTCGCGCTGGTCGAGGTACCCGACGGTCAGGCCGCGGCGGTGCGTGACGCGGCCGCCGTCCGGTTCGAGGCGCTGGGACAGCAGGGCGAGGAGGGTCGACTTGCCGTCGCCGTTCCGGCCGACCACGCCGATGCGGTCGCCCTCGTCGATGCCGAGGGTGACGTTGTCGAAGACGACCTTGGTGGGGAACTCGAGATGCAGGTTCTCGGCGCCGAGGAGATGAGCCACCCGTCAAGGGTAGGCGGCGTGGCCGGGTGGTCGGTGCGGGGGGGGCGTTCCGCAGCGTGCGAGGTTCCTGGCTCCGTGCGACGGGCTTCGGGTCGCACGGTGGGCGGGACTTCGCACCGTGCGTCCGTCAGGGGTGCGGCGCGGGTCGGGAGGCGCTGGTCAGGTCCCGGTGGTCGGCTCGCCCTCGCCTGCGGCTTCCTTCGCCCGCTTGAGGCGCGCCTGGGCCTCCCAGTACTCGATCTCGCGCTCGAGCTCGGCGAGCTCCTGCTCCGTGCCGTTCACCCGCTTGTCGCCGTGGGCGTTGCGGGCATCGCCGAGCGTGGCGTAGCGGTCTTCGTGGCGAGCCGGCTCGAGGTACCGGCCGTGGTTCCGCTCGCCCGGCGCCCAGTCGTGTCCGACGGCGAACCAGACGATGCTGCCGACGACGGGGACGAGGACCACGAGGAGCACCCAGGCGAACTTGGGCAGCCCACGGATCTGGTCGTCGGTCTTCGTCAGGATGTCGATCAGGGCGAAGACCAGCAGGACCACGCCGGCCCCGTACAACAGCACGCTCATGGTCTCGGATTCTATGGATCGGCTAGGAACCGGCGCTACGCCCCGAACGCGTGCCGCGGTTGCGATCCGGCAACGGTCCGCTGCGGGGATCCACAGGGTCGCCGGCGAGGTACCGACGCGCGACGACGACGTCGCGGAACGCGAACCCGACCGCGACGGCGGCGGCGATCGCGGCGGCGAGGTAGAGCGGCCAGAAGACGATGTTCGAGACCGCGACCGAGGTCAGGAGGACGAGCCCGCCGCCGGTGGACAGCAGGGCGCGGCCGCTGCTCGACTGCACCGCGGTCGCGCGCACCACATCCAGCCGTTCGTCGGGAGCGTCCACACGTCCCCGGATCGCCCGGTCGACGGCATGCCGCTCACGGCCCGACAGCGACCGGGTCACGGGGAGTCGCTCGGGGTGTCGGCTCGATCGGAACGTCCGGCTCGAGTCGAGGATGACGACCGCGAAGCCGACGCCGACGCCGACGGTCGCCGCCACCCAGCGTCCGTCTGAGTCCGGTGCGAACACGAGTGCAGCGGCGATCAGCGCGAGGACCGCTGCTGCGAACGCGACGGTCAGCGTGGCGATGGGCAGGCGGCGCGGCGGCTGCGCGTCGAGCACGAGCCGTGCGCGTTCCTCGGCCAGCGCCCACCGGGACGCGGCCCGTGCTGCGGTGTCGGTCATCGCCCCCGATGCAACCAGATCGACTGAGGATCCGTCAGAGGGCGGCGACCCACTCGTCGGAGCCGTCGGTGAACCGCTGGTGCTTCCAGATCGGGACCCGCTCCTTCACGAGGTCGACGAGCGCACCGCAGGCAGCGAACGCCTCGGCCCGGTGCGGGGACGACACGGCTGCGGCGAGCGCCACGTCCCCGATGCCGAGCGCGCCCACGCGGTGCAGCACGGCGATGCGGACCTCGGGGTGGGCGACCGCGATGGTCCGGGCCACCTCGGCGATGACGTCGCCGGCGCTCGGGTGCCGTTCGTACTCGAGCGCGGTCACGCCCTTGCCGCCGTCGTGGTCGCGAACGACCCCGGCGAAGGTGACGACGGCGCCGTCCTGGTCGGTGGCGACGACGGCCGAGACCTCGTCGACGGTGATCGAGCGGTCCACGACGTCGGCCACCACGACCCGGTCGCCAGCCGTCGCAGCGTCCGTCACGAGGCGCTCCGCGGGGTGTGGCCCTCGCCCGAGACCTGGGCGAGGACGTGGTCGAGCATGCCGTCGAGGACCGCGAGTCCATCGGCGACACCGCCGCGGGACCCGGGGAGCGTGACGATCAGGGTGCCGCCGCCGGCGATCCCCGCGATGCCACGACTGAGCAGCGCGGTCGGTCCTGCTCCGGCGAGTCCGCGGCGCCGGATCTCCTCGGTGATGCCGGGGAGCTCGAGGTCGATGAGCGGTGCGATCGCCTCGGGCGTGCGGTCGGTCGGGGTGACGCCGGTCCCGCCCGTGGTGATCACGACCCGGGCGTCCGACAGGAGTTCGGCGGAGACCGTCTCGGCGATCGGGCCGCCGTCGGGCACGATGATCGGCTCGGCCACGGTGAAGGCTCGCTCGCGGAGCCAGCCCGCGATGACGGGACCGGTCCGGTCGAGCGCGGGGTCGACGGACGCCTGGGTCGACACCACCACGACGGCCGCCCGGCCCTTGGTCGGCTGCGAGGTCATCGGTTGCTCCAGTCCCCCGAGCGTCCGCCGTGCTTCTCGAGCACCCGGACGTCCGTGATCGTGGCCGTGCGGTCGACGGCCTTCACCATGTCGTACACGGTCAGGGCCGCGACGCTCGCGCCGGTCAGCGCTTCCATCTCGACGCCGGTCCGTGAGGTCGTCCGCACGGACACCTCGACGAGGACGCGGTCGTCGTCGCCGGTGATGTCGACCTCGACCCCGGCGATCGGCAGCGGGTGACAGAGCGGGATGAGGTCGGAGGTCTTCTTCACCGCCATGATCGCCGCGATGCGGGCGGTGCCGATCACCTCGCCCTTGGGCAGCGAGCCGTCGAGGATGCGGGCGACGACGTCGGGGCGGGTGACGAGGGTCGCGGTCGCGGTGGCGGACCGCGCGGTGACGTCCTTCTCGGAGACGTCGACCATGTGGGCGGTGCCGTCGGCGCGGACGTGCGAGAGTTCGTCGCCGCCGGGCAGAGTCGGGTCGGTCATCGGAGGCTCCAGACGGTCAGCGGGTCACCGGGCGCCACCGTGGCGGTGCCGATCGGGACGTGGACGAGGTGCGTGGCGGTGGCGTAGTGCGCGAGCAGGTGCGAGCTCGGACCCCCGACGAAGTGCACGCGGCCGTCCTCGACCCGGCCGCGCCTGACCTGGTGCTTGCCCTCGGGCGAGGTCGCGGTGTCCGCAGCGGGCAGCACCTCGGCGACGCGGTCGTCGGGGATCCCGGCGTCCGCCGCCAGGAGCGGGCGGAGGAAGACCTCGAACGAGACGAGGGCCGACACGGGGTTGCCGGGGAAGGACACCACGGGGACCGGACGCCCGGCGAGTTCGACGGTACCGAACGCCTGGGGGCCGCCTGGCTGCATCGCGACGGGGGTGACGGCGAGACCCCGCGGCTCGAGGGCCTGCCGCACGACCTCGTACGCCCCGGCGCTGATGCCACCCGTGGTGAGCACGAGGTCGGCCCAGTGCCCCACCGCATCGTCGAGGGCCGCGACGAACGTCGTCTCGTCGTCCGGCACCCGCACCGACCGCGAGGCCACCCCGACCTCGGCGAGCGCCGCCCGCAGTGCGACCCCGTTGGCGTCGCCGATCGTGGCGTCACCGGCGCCCTGCAGTTCGGAGCCGGTGGACACGACGAGGACCCGGAGCTGCCGGACGACGTCGACCGTCGAGACCCCGGCCGCGGCGAGCGTCCCGAGCACCGCGGGGGTCACGGCAGCGCCGGCAGGAGCCAGCTGGCCCCCGCTCGGCAGGTCGGTGCCCGTCGCCCGGACGAAGGTCCCGGGGGCGAGGTCGTCCGGCACCCTGACCTCGGCCAAGGCCAGCGCCGCGGGGAACGCCCCGAGGTCGGTGGCCTCGACCGGGAACACCGCGTCGGCGCCGAGCGGGATGCGCGCCCCCGTCATGATCGGAGCAGCGGTCCCGGGGTCCAGCGCCGGTGGCATCGTCCCCGCCGGGATCGGGGCGACCACCCGCAGCACGCGACCGGCGTCGGCGGCACGGACGGCGAAGCCGTCCATCTGGCTGTTGTCGAACGGTGGGAGCGGCACGGGTGCGACAACCGCACGTGCGAGCACGCGGTGCCCCCGTCCGCCGCCGGCACCGGTGGCGAGGTCGTCGATGTCCCGTGCCTCCGGGACCGCGGAGCGCCTGGCGGACAGGACCGGCGCGACCAGGGCCGCGATCTCGTCGCGGTGCTGACCGATCGTTCGCACGTGCGCCTCCGAACAGGTGAGAAGTGTGCCCGCTCCCGGTCCGGCCGGGGGCGGTCCCAGTAGCGTAACGAGCGCGCAGAACGCGCCGAGGACCATTCGGAGGACCTGTGGAGAACGACGTGACCACGACCGGGGCTGTGGACGAGACGCGCATCGGGGTGATCGGCGGTTCGGGACTCTACGAGCTGTTCGAACCCGGCACCGCGGACGAGATCGACGTCGACACCCCGTTCGGCGCCACGTCGAGCCCGATCAGCATCGGCACGATGGCCGGCAAGCGCGTCGCGTTCCTCACCCGGCACGGCCGCGCACACTCCGTCGCCCCGCACCGCATCAACCACCGCGCGAACCTGTGGGCGCTGCGGTCGCTCGGGGTCCGCGCCGTGGTGTCGTCGAGCGCCGTCGGCGGGCTGCACCCCGACTACGCCCCGGGGACCTTCGTCGTGACCGACCAGCTCATCGACCGCACGTGGGGCCGCGCGGACACGTTCTTCGAGGACGCCGTGCAGCACCTCTCCTTCGCAGACCCGTTCGACCCGGTGCTCCGACGCGTCGCGATCGGTGCGATCGAGCGCCTCGACGTGCCGTTCCGCCCGACGGGCACGTGCGTGGTGATCCAGGGGCCGCGGTTCTCGACGCGTGCGGAGTCCGTCTGGATGCGCGAGGCCGGCGGCCACACGATCAACATGACGATGACGCCGGAGGTGCCCCTCGCGGCCGAGCTCGGCATCGGGACGGTGAACCTCTCGTTCGTGACCGACGCCGACGCCGGCCTGGCCCCGTCCGAGGCCGAGGCGGAAGCGCAGGCAGCCGCCGGAGCCGGCGAGGCCCCGGTCACGCACGGCATGGTGATGGAGCGCCTGGCCCGTGCGAACGAGGTGATCGTCCGCGCGATCGGCTCGATCGTGGCGGCGATCCCGGACGACTACACCCCGCGCGAGCTCGTCCCGGCCGAGGCGAGCGCGAGCGCCATGACGAGCGCACGGCCTGCAGCAGCGACCACGGGAGCCACCGCGTGACCCGCCTGCTCGTGACCGGCGGCGCCGGCTTCATCGGCTCCGCCATCGTCCGCCGCGCCCGGGCCGAGGGCCACGAGGTGCGCGTGCTCGACTCCCTCCGCGACGACGTGCACGGCGACCCCGCCGAGGTCGTCACCGCCCACCAGCAGCAGGGCATCGAGTTCGTGCACGGTGACGTCCGCGACCGGGTCGCCCTCGACGCAGCCCTCGACGGCGTGGACGTGGTGTGCCACCAGGCCGCCAAGGTCGGCCTCGGCGTCGACTTCCAGGACGCCCCGGACTACGTCTCGACGAACGACGCCGGCACGGCCCACGTCCTCGCCGGCATGGACCGCCACGGCATCGGCCGGCTCGTGGTCGCGAGTTCGATGGTCGTCTACGGCGAGGGGTCGTACACGACCGCCGCCGGCGAGCCCGTGCGCCCGCCCGCACGTCGCCGCGCCGACCTCGACGCCGGTGAGTTCGACCCGATCGGGCCGGACGGCACGCCGCTCCTGCCCGGCCTGATCGACGAGTCCGCCGCGCTCGACCCCCGCAACGTGTACGCGCAGACGAAGGTCGCGCAGGAGCACCTCGCGTCGTCGTGGGCCCGTGCCACCGGAGGCCGCGCGATCGCCCTGCGGTACCACAACGTCTACGGGCCGGGCATGCCCGCGAACACGCCGTACGCCGGGGTCGCCTCGCTGTTCCGCTCGGCGCTCGCCCGCGGCGAGGCCCCCCGCGTCTTCGAGGACGGCCGCCAGCGTCGCGACTTCGTGCACGTCGACGACGTCGCCGGCGCGAACGCCGCGTCGATCGCCGCGACGGCGGAGCTCCCGGCGGAGACCTTCCGTGCGTACAACGTCGGCTCCGGCGTCGTGCACACCATCGGCGAGATGGCGGCCGCGATCGCCGGTCCCGAGGGGCCGCGACCGGTCGTCACGGGCGAGTACCGGCTCGGGGACGTCCGGCACGTGACGGCGTCGTCGGACCGGATCGCCGCCGAGCTCGGGTGGCGTGCCGAGGTCGACTTCGAGCGCGGCATGCGGGAGTTCGCGACGGCGCCGCTGCGCGCCGCGGTGCAGTAGGCCGCGCCGCCGTCAGCAGGCGAGCGGGCGGAATGCGTCGCCCGGGCTGAGCGGCCGAGGGGGCACGACTCGCCGCTCGCGTTCGGCGAGCGGGCGGAACCGGCCGCACAGCGGCCGCGAACGGGACGTTTCGTGCCCGCTCGGCGAGCAAGCGGGCGGGCTGGCCGGCGGGCGGGCTGGCTGGCAGGCGGGCTGGCAGGCAGGCGGGCGGGCAGGCAGGCGGGCGGGCAGGCGGGCCAGCGGGCAGGAGCGCGACCGCCTGGAGGCGCGGCGCCGGTCCCCGAAACCGGCGCCGCGCCTCCAGGCCGGCACGTCCACCGCGTGACGCGTCCGTCGGACGCCCCACCCCGGTGTCCCCCGATCAGGGGTGGCCCGCCACCGAGAGTGCGCGGAACGTCCATCGGGGGACGCCGATCCTGTACCCCGACCGCGCATCGCGTGTTGTGTCGTAGGCATGGAACGACAGCCGGCCCACGAGACCGACCGCCCCGCCCCGCCGACGCGCGCGGCGGGAGCCGACACCAGTCGTTCCGACGCTCCGCACCGAATGGGCGACATGAACGTCGACGTCATCCTCCCCTGTCTCGACGAGGCCGATGCCCTCCCCGAGGTCCTGGGCCGACTCCCGCGCGGCTACCGCGCGATCGTCGTCGACAACGGCTCGACCGACGGCTCCGCCGACGTCGCCCGGGCCCACGGCGCCTTGGTCGTGACCGAACCGGTGAAGGGCTTCGGCTCGGCCTGCGCCGCCGGGGTCGCCGCCGCCACGGCCGAGTACGTCGCCTTCTGCGACGCCGACGCCTCGATGGACCCGGCCGAGCTCGTCCCGCTCGTCGCCCGCGTGGCCACGGGACACACCGACCTCGCCCTCGGACGCCGCGTGCCGACCACGCCCGGCGCCTGGGCACCGCACGCCCGGTTCGCGAACCGCGTCCTCGCGGTCCTCATGCGTCGCGCGACCGGGTACCGGCTGCGCGACCTCGGCCCGATGCGCGTGATGCGTCGCGCGGACCTGGTGTCCCTCGACCTGCGGGACCGCCGAAGCGGCTACCCGCTCGAGATGGTCCTCGCGGCGCACGCCGCCGGGTGGCGCGTCGACGAGTCCGACATCGGGTACGCGCAGCGCATCGGCGACAGCAAGGTCACCGGCACGCTCCGCGGCACCGTCAACGCCGTCAAGGACATGTCGCGTCTGCTGCGCGAGTACCGACGGGAGGCGCGACCCACCGTCGTCGCACCCGCTCCGGTCCGCCACGTGGCCGGTCCCACCCACTCCGAGGAGGTCCACTCATGACGACCGACATCACCGTCGCGGTGGTCGCGAAGGAGTGCCTGCCCGGCCGGGTCAAGACCCGCCTGACGCCGGCGCTCACCCCCGAGGGTGCCGCACGGGTCGCCGCCGCGAGCCTCGCGGACACGCTGGCGACCGTCCGTGCGCTGCCCGCCGCCCGACGGGTGCTGTTCTACGACGGCACGGTGCTGCCGACCGGCGCCGAGGGCTTCGACGTCATCCACCAGACCACGGGCGGCCTCGACGAGCGGCTCGGTGCACTGTTCGACACCGTCGAGGGCCCGACGCTGCTCGTCGGCATGGACACGCCGCAGTTCGGGCCGGCCGACGTCGCACCGGTGTTCGACGAGCCGCAGCGCGACGCCTGGTTCGGCCCGGCCGAGGACGGCGGGTTCTGGTCCCTCTACCTGCGCGACCCGGACGGCGACCTGCTCCGCGGCGTGCCGATGTCGCAGGACGACACCGGTGCGGTCCAGTTCGCCCGCCTGATCGACGCCGGCCTCGACGCGGGCACCCTCGGGGTCCTGCTCGACGTCGACACCGTGCCGGACGCCGAGCGCGTCGCCGACCTCGTACCAGACTCCGCGTTCGCCGCCGCGCTGCAGGCCGAGACCACGGGGGCACTCCGATGACCATGGAAGCACCCGTCTCCTTCGGGGCCGGCGGTGGCGAACCGTACGCGCGTGCGCTCCGCACCGACGGTCGCATCCGGCTGACGGACACCTCCCGACCGGACCGGGCGGTCACGCTCGACGTCGGCCGCTGGAGCGCCGCGGCGGACCGCATCGACCGGTCGCTCCTCGACGGTGCGGACGGGCCGGTGATCGACATCGGCTGCGGGCCGGGGCGGATGCTCGTCGCCGCGAGCACCCTCGGCATCCCGTCGCTCGGCGTGGACGTCTCCGCCGACGCCGTGGCGATCGCCCGACGCTCCGGCGGGACGGCGATCCAGGGCTCGGTCTTCGACACCGTCCCCGACGAGGGGCACTGGGACACGGCGCTCGTGATCGACGGGAACATCGGCATCGGCGGCGACCCGGCGGCCCTGCTCGCCCGGTGCCGCGAGATCGTGCGCGTCGGCGGCCGCGTGGTCGTCGAGACCCACGTCGACCGCACCGCCGACCGGGTGTACACCGCCCGCGTGGTGGACGCCGACGGCCACCAGAGCGCGGGCTTCCCGTGGGCCGAGGTGGGCGTCGACGCCCTGCTCGACCACGCCGAGACGGTTGGCCTCGTGGCGAAGCAGAGCTGGACCGCCGAGGGCCGGACCTTCTGCGAGCTGCTCGCCTGAGCATTCCTTCTTTTGTGTCATGCAAAAGAAGGAGGTAGTGTGGTGGTCATCAAGCCGACGGCGTCGCGGTCGCCGGCCCGGTGACCGACGACCCTCGGCACGACGACGAGGAGCATCCATGCAGAACCGTCAGAACCCCCTGGGCGGCGCGTACGTGACCGGCCTCGAGAACCGTGACGAGCTCGGCGCCTACGCGGTGGACGCCGCCTGGCGACCGATCGGCACCTACACCGGAACCGGGATCGGTCGTGCGCTCGGCCGCTTCGTCGACACGCAGTCCCGTCGGCCCGGCACCGCGACGTCCTCGACGCGCACGGCCACCGGTTCGCTGCGGACCGCGACGGGCTCGTTCCGCACGGCCTGACGCCGTCCCCGTACCGCGAGCGGTCGTCCACCCGGGGTGTCCCCCTTTCTCCCCGGTGCGGACGGCCGCTCGCTCCTCGTCCACAGGCGCGCTCGTCGTCCACAGGCGCGACGTTCCTGGGCGTGCCGACCCGCGCGATGCCAGGATGGACGCATGAACGACCGCGCCGGCACCCCTGCCACTGCAGACGACCTCGTCGACCTCGACGCCCTCATCGCCGCGTACCACGAGCGCGTCCCGGACGTCTCCGTCCCCGAGCAGAAGGTCGTCTTCGGCACCTCGGGCCACCGCGGCTCCTCGCTGGACTCCGCGTTCAACGACACCCACATCGCCGCGATCACGCAGGCGATCGTCGAGTACCGCACGTCGCAGGGCACCGACGGCCCGCTCTTCATCGGCCGTGACACGCATGCGCTGTCCGGCCCCGCCGAACGCACCGCGCTCGAGGTCCTCGCCGCCAACGGCGTGCACGTCCTCGCCGACAGCGAGAACGGCTACGTCCCCACCCCGGCGCTCAGCCACGCGATCATCGCGTACAACCGTGCCGGCAACGCGGACACGGCGGACGGCATCGTCATCACGCCCAGCCACAACCCGCCCCGCGACGGCGGCTTCAAGTACAACCCGCCGCACGGTGGCCCGGCGGACAGTGACGCGACGAGCTGGATCGCCGAGCGCGCGAACGCGATCATCGCCGGCGGCAACGCCGAGGTCCAGCGCACCGAGCACGCCTCGCCCGACCGCTACGACTTCCTCGGCGCCTACGTCGCCGACCTCGAGAACATCATCGACATCGACGCGATCAAGCGTGCCGGCGTGAAGATCGGCGCCGACCCGCTGGGTGGTGCGTCGCTCCCCTACTGGAACCGCATCCGCGACCACTACGGGCTCGACCTCACCGTGGTCAACCCCGACGTCGACCCCACCTGGTCGTTCATGACGCTCGACTGGGACGGCAAGATCCGGATGGACCCGTCGAGCCCGAGCGCGATGGCCTCGGTCGTCGCGCGCAAGGACGACTACGACGTCCTCACCGGCAACGACGCCGACTCCGACCGGCACGGCATCGTCACGCCCGACGGCGGCCTGATGAACCCGAACCACTACCTCGCCGTGGCGATCGAGTACCTCTACGCGCACCGTCCGGCCTGGCGCGACGACGCCGCGATCGGCAAGACCCTCGTGTCGTCGAGCATCATCGACCGCGTGGCCGAGTCCCTCGGTCGCCGCCTGTGGGAGGTCCCGGTCGGCTTCAAGTGGTTCGTCCCGGGCCTGATCGACGGTTCCGTGGCCTTCGGCGGCGAGGAGTCGGCGGGCGCGTCGTTCCTCCGCAAGGACGGCACCGCGTGGACCACCGACAAGGACGGCATCATCCTGGCTCTCCTGGCGTCGGAGATCATCGCGGTCACCGGCAAGACCCCGTCGCAGCTCTACGACGAGCTGACCGAACGCTTCGGCGCCCCGGTCTACCAGCGTGTCGACGCCGCCGCGAGCAAGGAGCAGAAGGCCCGCCTGTCGAAGCTCGACGGTGACGCCATCACCGCCGAGACCCTCGCGGGCGACCCGATCACGGCGAAGCTGTCGAAGGCTCCGGGCAACGACGCGGCCGTCGGCGGCGTGAAGGTCGTCACCGACAAGGCGTGGTTCGCGGCCCGCCCGTCCGGCACCGAGGACGTCTACAAGATCTACGCCGAGAGCTTCGTCGGGCAGGAGCACCTCGAACAGGTGCAGCGCGAAGCCAAGGAGATCGTCGACGCCGCACTCGGGGCCTGAGGTCCCGCGCGGATGGGGTGGTTCGGCCGGAAGCAGGACGGTCGGCGCGACGAGCCCGCCCCGACGCTCGTGGTGCTCGCCCAACGGGCCCTCGCCGAGCGCGGCATGGAGACCACGGTCGAGGTGCCGGCCGGCGAGCAGGCTCGCCTGGTCGGCACCGACGGCCGGGTCTTCCTGCTCGAGAACCTCGCGGCGCAGGTGCACGGTGAGGCCCCGGACGTGCAGGCCGACATGGTCGCCGAGCACTTCGACCGGATGATCCAGGCGTACAGCGAGCCGGCACCCGAGGAGCTCGGCGCCGACGAGCTGCGGCAGCGCATCCGACTGCGGATCCTGCCGGACCGCAGCGCGGACGGCGGCACGGGCCTCGGCGCCGGCCCGTCCGACCCCACCGACCTCGACTACGCCCGACCGTTCGCTCCCGGGCTGGTGCTCGGGCTGTGCGTCGACTACCCGACGATGGTGAGCACGCTGTCGGGTCCGACCCTGCCGCGGCTCGCCCTCGGCATCGACGAGCTCTTCGCCTTCGGGCAGCTGGGCACCGACGACGAACCGGTGGACGAGCACGCCGAGATCGCCCCCGGGGTGTTCATCGTCGAGGGCGAGTCCCTGTTCGTCGCGTCGAAGGCGGTCAACCTCCCGGCGCTCTTCGGTGCAGCGGGGTTCGGCACGGTGTTCGCGATCCCGCACCGGCACCTCCTGCTCGCCGTCCCGATCCGTGACGCGTCGAGCATCACCTCGGTGCAGATGCTCGCCGGCCTGGTCGTGCAGGTGCTCACGGACGGCGAGCACGGCCTGCCCGGCGGGGTGCTGAGCCCCCTGCTGTACTTCTCGCGCAACGGCCGGGTCAGCGCGGTGTCCGGCTTCGACGACGAGACGGGCGCGATGCGCATCGAGGTGGACGAGCGGTTCCAAGAAGCCCTCGAACAGGCCGCCGCAGCGTCCTGACGCACCGCACGTCACGCTCGGGCGTACTGTGACGGCGTCGGGAGCGCTCGCGAGGACGTTCCGACAGACGCCACCGAAACCGGTGCCGGTGCTGCCGATCCACTCAGGAACCCACTCCGGCGCGACCCTTCACCTTGCGGCAGATGTAACTTTGCAGCCAGCGCAAAGTTTCCGGGAGACCCTGCACATGACCCAGACCGCGACCGCACCCGCGGCACCCACCACCTCGTCCAACGCCGTGATGAACCACCGGCAGATCCTGCTGGTCATCTACGGCCTGATGGCGGGGATGTTCCTCGGTGCCCTCGACCAGACGATCGTCGGCACCGCGATCCGCACGATCGGCGACGACCTGCACGGCCTCGACCAGCAGGCCTGGGTGACGACCGGCTACCTCATCGCGTCGACGATCACGACACCGATCTACGGCAAGCTGTCCGACATCTTCGGCCGGCGTCCGCTGTTCCTCACGGCGATCGGCATCTTCATCGTCGGGTCGTTCGCCGCGTCGTTCTCGACCTCGATGCTCATGCTCGCCGGCTTCCGCGCGCTGCAGGGCCTCGGCGCCGGCGGTCTGATGTCCCTGCCGCTCGCCATCATGGGCGACATGCTCGCCCCGCGCGAGCGCGCCAAGTACCAGGGCTACTTCCTGGCGGTCTTCGGCATCTCGAGCGTCATCGGCCCGCTGGTCGGCGGCGTCTTCGCCGGGGCGGATCAGCTGCTGTTCATCGCCGGGTGGCGCTGGGTGTTCCTGATCAACGTGCCGATCGGCATCATCGCGCTCTTCATGGTGCTGACGTTCCTGCACCTGCCGAAGTTCGGCGACCGCGGCAAGCCCCGGATCGACTGGTGGGGCGCGACGCTCGTCATCGTGACCCTGGTGCCGCTGCTCCTCATCGCCGAGCAGGGCCGCGAGTGGGGCTGGGACTCCCCCGGCGCCTTCGCCTGCTACGCGATCGGTGCGCTCGGGCTCATCGCGTTCATCATCGTCGAACGGGCGATGGGCGACGACGCGATCCTGCCGCTAAAGCTGTTCGGCTCGCGGGTGTTCTCGATGTCGGCGATCCTGTCCGTCCTCGTCGGCTTCGGCATGTTCGGCGCGATGCTCACCATCCCGCTGTACCTGCAGATCGTGAAGGGCGTCACGCCGACCGAGTCCGGGTTCGCGATGCTCCCGATGGTGCTCGGTCTGATGATCTCGTCGATCGCCTCGGGCCAGATCATCTCGCGGACCGGCAACTACCAGGTCTTCCCGATCACCGGCACGGCGTTCACGGCCATCGGGTTCACCGTCCTGACGTTCCTCACCGCCGACCGCCCCCTCTGGTTCCTGATGCTCGGCATGTTCGGCATCGGCCTCGGGCTCGGGCAGCTCATGCAGACCCTGACCCTGGCGGCGCAGAACTCCGTCAGCCCGCGGGACATCGGCGTCGCGACGAGCGCCGCCACGTTCTTCCGCCAGATCGGCGGCACCATGGGCACCGCCGTACTGCTGTCCGTCCTGTTCACGCTCATGCCGACGAACATCACGACGGCGATGCAGAACGAGGGCGACCTGAAGAGCGCCCTGAACGCCGCACTCACCCCGTCGGTCGCGAACGCGTCGGACAACAAGGGCGTGATGGACCAGATCTGGAACAAGATCGTCGACCCGGTGCAGCAGAACGTCCAGGACGGTCTCGACAAGGGTGCCGCCCAGGCCAAGGAGGCCGCGGACGCCGCCGTCACGAAGCAGGTCACCGCTGCCGTCCAGCAGCAGGTCGCGGCCGGGACGGTCCCCGAGGCCTCGGCGGACACGGTCATCGCCCAGCAGGTCGCCGCCGCGAAGCCCGCGGCCGAGCAGCAGGCACTCGAGACCGCCGCGTCGAAGGCGAACGCCGAGGTCGTGGACGGCACGCTGCAGGTGGACTACTCGAACGCCGACCAGCGCCAGAACGTCGTCGACGAGGTCGCTCCGACGCTCGTCGAGCAGCTCAAGAGTGGTGACTCGAGCGCGAGTTCCTCGACCAGCTCGTCGACGAGCGACACGTCGTTCCTCAACGGCGCGGACAAGCGCCTCACCCGGCCGTTCCTCGTCGGGTTCAGCGACTCCGCCGTGGTCGTCTACTACGTCGGCCTCGCCGTGATCCTGCTCGCCTTCGTGCTCACCTGGTTCTTCCGCGTGCCGCCGCTCCGCAAGGTCTCGGCACTGCAGGAGCAGGCGAACACCGAGCGCGCGGACAACGAGCGGGCGACCGCCGACGCGGACCGCCTGACCGTGGACGCCCAGCACGCAGCCGCCCGGACGGGATCGCTCGTCTCGCCGGACACCGGCTCGATGGCGGTCGTCCCGACCTCGCCGGACGTGGTCTCGCAGCCACGCTCGGCCGGTTCCGCGGTCGGTGTCGGTGTCGGTGTCGGGCAGTCGACGACCCGGTCGGCCGGAGCAGCCGGCGGTGCCTCCACCGTCTCCCTCGACGGCACCCGCGCACCGCTGCCCGACGCGACCACGCACGGCGCGCACTCCGCCGCCGCGCCGGTCGACGAGCCGCCCACCACCACGGGCGCGATCCGTACCCGAGCCGCGCACGCCGCAACGGACGCGACCACGGACACCACCGGCGGCGACGCTGCGGAGGCGAGCCGCGCCTCCAGGCCCGACGAGCACGGGCACGGGCGTCACTCAGCCGAGTAGCGACGTGGTCAGCCCGTCGATGCGTCCGACGGGCTGACCACGTCGAACGACGCCCCCGGCAGTCGTCGGCGCATCACGTCGACCGCGACCGGGTTGTCGTCCACGAGCACGAACCGCCGGCCGAGCGCGCGGGCCACCGCGCCTGTCGTCCCGCTGCCGGCGAAGAAGTCGAGGACCCAGTCGCCCTCGCGCGACGACGCCTGCACGATGCGGCGCAGAACCCCCTCGGGCTTCTGCGTCGGGTAGCCGGTCTTCTCCCTGCCGGTCGGGGACACGATCGTGTGCCACCACACGTCCGTCGGGAGCTTGCCGCGCTCGCGCTTCTCGGGTGTGACGAGTCCCGGCGCCATGTAGGGCTCACGATCGACCGCCTCGGAGTCGAACCAGTACCGCGACGGGTCCTTGACGTAGACGAGGATCGTGTCGTGCTTCGTCGGCCAACGTGACCGGGACTTCGCACCGAAGTCGTACGCCCAGACGATCTCGTTGAGGAAGGACTCCCGGCCGAACAGGGCGTCGAGCAGGACCTTGGCGTAGTGCGACTCGCGGTAGTCGAGGTGGAGGTAGAGGGTGCCGTCCTCGGCGAGGAGCCGCCACGCCTCGAGCAGCCGCGGTTCGAGGAACGACCAGTAGTCCTCGAACCGGTCGTCGAAGCGCATGAGGTCGCCGCGGACGCGCTCGTAGGAGCTCCCCCGGAAGCCCGTCACCCGCTCACGTCGGCGATCGGCAGCTGCGGCCTCGTCGCCGACCGTCGGCTCGCGGACTGCGGCGCTCGCGTGCCGACGCTGGTAGCGGCCGGTGTTGAACGGCGGGTCGAGGTACACGAGCGTGAACGAGCCGTCCGCCAGGGTCGGCAGGACGTCGAGGTTGTCGCCGAGGACCACCCGGTCCGGTCCTCGATCGTCGCCGCTGTGCACGTGCACCATTCTGGTCCACGCGGCGTCTCGTCCCCGCGGAGCCCGCGGGCCGGGCTCAGCCGCAGGTCACCTGGGAGATCGTCGCGTCGTCGTCCGGCAGCCACGCGCCGCCCGCCCAGACGTCCACCGGTTCGCCCGCGCGCAGTGCCGTCGCCACCACGAGGTCGTGCGGACCGGGCAGCGTCGCGACCTCCTCGTCGACGGAGAACTGCACGGTCGCCGAGTCGCAGGACGCCTCGGGGGTGACCTCCCACCCGGCGCAACCGTAGTCGACGCAGCCGTCCGGCCACGAGCCGTCGGCGTCCTCGGCGTCGGAGTCGAGCGGGCTCCGGGTCAGCGCCACGGCGTGCTCCGGTGCGGTGGAGCAGGTGACGTCGCGGATGCCGCCCCACTCCTCGGACCCCTGCTCGGTGAGGACGAGCGGTCGCCCGGAGGTCAGCACGACCGTGCGGGTGTCGGTGCGCACGTCGTCACCGCCCTCGGTGGCGGAGAATCCGACCGTGACCCGCGCCGGCCCGTCGCACTCGCTGTCGATCTGCCACGACCAGCAGCCGTCCGCGAAGTCGATCGCTCCGCAGGTCGCATCCCACGTCTCGTCGTCGCCGATGAACGACGCGGTGACCGTGCCGTCGTCCGAGGTCCACGGCGCCGGGTCCCCCGCGTCCGGTGCGTTCTGGTCCGGTGCGTCGTCGTCCGGGCCGCTGTCGTCCGGGACGCTGCCGTCGGGTGCGGTGTCCTGGAGTCCGTACGCGAGCGTCTGCCCGTTGCTCTGCAGCGCACGGACGACGGGGTGGACGGCCGTCGTCGCGCCGACGACGAGCACGAGCGCGGCGGCACCGGCGGTCACGGCGACGACCGTACGGGTGCGGTGGCGCAACGGCGAACGCTTCGGTGCTGTGTCCGCCACGGCGAACGGCCGCACGGTGGGCAGCCCCCACGCCGCCGCCTCCCAGGCAGCCACGGCTCGGTCCTCGTCGAGCTCCGGGAACGCCGCCCGTGCCCGCGCCGGGACCTCCGTCCGCCGCCACACCGCCGCATCGTCCCGGATCGAGGCCGCGGTCCGGTCAGCGAGCTCGCCCGCCCGCGCGGAGCACACCACCAGCACCGCGATCCCGGCCACGAGCGGCAGGAGTCCGACCACGGCCAGACCACCGAGCGCCGCGACGACGATGACCGCGGCGAGCGCGAGGAGCGCCACCACGAGGCCGATCCACTGGGCGACGCGGAGGCGGCGGGCTGCGGCCGGCACGAAGCCCCGGAACGACCGCGGGACCGGGGCCCAGAAGCGCCAGTCCTCGGGTGCGGGCGGGATCCCCGGTGCGGGCGACCACCCCGGTGCGGGCTCGGCGGCCTGGTGCAGTTCCACCCACTCAGCGAAGGGTGTCGGCCACCCGGGAGGCGTCCGGAAGCGGAACGGCGGGGTCGTCTCGTGCTGCACGATCAGACCCTAGCCCGGCGTCCAGCGCGCACACAGGCCCTTCTTCGGGAGGGGCGTAGCGTCTGCTCCATGGCGACACCCGAGGTCCGGAACGACACCGACAAGCAGCAGTACTCCCTCGTCGAGGACGGCGAGGTGATCGGCTTCGCGGCGTACGAGGTCGACGGCGACGAGATCCGCTTCGTCCACACCGAGGTGGACCCCGCGCACCGCGGCGGTGGTCACGCCTCGATCCTCGTCGAGCACGCGCTGGACGACGTCCGCTCGGGGTCCTCGCGACGGGTCGTCCCGCAGTGCAGCTACGTCGCGGCGTGGATCGAGCGGCACCCGGACTACCAGGAGCTCACGACCCGCTGACGCGGCCCGCGCGTTGCCGGTTCCCGCCAGGACGAGTCGTCAGTACGACCGGTCGTGCGTCCCGGCCCGCACCGCGTGCCGACCGGCGCTGCGCACCGCCGGCACCTTGATCAGGACACTCCCGCTGAGCAGGTCGTGGTCGTCGTCCGCCGGCGTCGGTGCCTCCCTCGGGAGGCGCGACTGCCGTTCGTACTCCGCTTGCGTCTCGTGACGGGTCGGCGCGAACACCTCGTCCATCATCGAGACCACACCGCCGGATCCGCCGCTGCGCGTGGCCTTGTTCGACAGGTCGATCCACCCCACGCGATCGGCGATCCACATCACGACGGCCGCGGCGGCCACCGCCCCCAGGAGGATCAACCAGTTCACGCACACGACGCTACGTCGGCGATCGGACGGGGACATCCGCCGCGCGGAGGATTCTCACGATCCACATGGCTCGTTCTTCAGGACGACACCCACACTGGTCCTGCGGCCGTCCGGAACCCCCCTCTCCGGGCGGCCGACCACGTGCGGCCAGAACCCCACAGTGTCCCCGACCGCCCGGGCGGCCGACCACGTGCGGACCGGGCGGCCGGACGCGTTCCAGCGCTGCGTGCCAGGATGGCGACGTGCTCGACGACGCAGACCGGGACCTCATGCGGGCGTTCGCCCGCTACATCGAGAAGGCGAACGAACTCGCCGCCGCCGAACAGCAGGCGGTGACCACACCGATCGGTGAACGGATCGGCGCCCACCTCGGCGTCGACCCGCAGTCGGTCCCCGTGGTCACCGAGGAGTTCCCCGACCACCGCCTCGTCGACGCGGACATCGCCCTCGAGGAGCTCGCCGGCACCGACCCCGACGCCCTCGTCGGCATCGCGGGCGACGACAGCCGGTTCCACAGCTCCGTCAGCGAGTTCATCGCGAACCCCCACATGCGGTGGGCGCCCGGCCCCGTGAGCTACGCCACCCGGGCCACCGGTGCCGACACCACCCGTCGGGTCGTGTCGTTCGGCCTCCGGTTCCTCACCTTCGACGGCGCTCCGGTCGCGGTCGTCCAGCGGTCGGCCAAGCCGGAGTACGGCCGTGGCCGCGCCAGCCTCGAGATCCTGTCGCCCGACCAGGACGCCGCCACCGCGTTCCTGCTCCGCCTCCGTGCCCTGATGATCGAGCGCAGCGTCCTGCGCGGGCAGGTCCTGTCGTTCGTGCAGTCCGAGTACGGGTCCGATGCCGGGGCGACGTTCCTCCGCCGGCCCGAGGTCGACGCCGACGACGTCGTCCTCGGCGCGGGCGTGCTCGACGAGGTGGTCCACCACGTCGTGGGGATCGGCGAGCAGCGTGCGGCCCTCCTCGCGGCCGGACAGCACCTCAAGCGCGGTGTGCTCCTCTACGGCCCTCCCGGGACGGGCAAGACGCTCACGATCCGGCACCTCCTCACCCGGACGACCGGGGTCACCGCGATCCTGCTCACCGGCTCGAGCATCGCGGCGATCGGTGCCGCGGCCGAGATCGCCCGGACCTTCCAGCCGTCACTGGTCGTGATGGAGGACATCGACCTCGTCGCGATGGAACGCCACAGCTCCCCGCAGCCGCTGCTGTTCGAGGTGCTCGACGCCCTCGACGGGCTCGACGGCGACGCGGACGTCGCCTTCGTGATGACCACGAACCGGGTGTCCGTGCTCGAACGCGCCCTCGCGGACCGTCCCGGCCGGGTCGACCTCGCCGTGGAGATCCCGCTCCCCGCCCTGCCCGAGCGCGTCCGGCTCTTCCGCCGGTACGCCGGTTCACTGCCCTTCTCCGAGGCCGCCCTCGCCGAGGCGGCCGAGCGTGCCGAGGGCACGACGGGCTCCTTCGCCAAGGAGCTCATGCGTCGGAGCGTCCTCGGTGCGGCCCTGCGCGGTGCCGAGCCCGCCGACGTCGACCTGCGTGCAGCGCTCGACTCGCTGCTCACCGAGCGGAGCGCCCTGACCCGGAAGCTGCTCGGAACCCGCTCCGCCGACGACACCGACGAGCCCGACGACGACGAGGAGGACGACGCCGAGCACGAGGTCACCTTCAGTGGCTCGTACGTCGCGCCCGTGAACCAGGCCTTCCTCCGCCCGGGCCAGTCGTCGGGAGGCATCGACCTCGTCCTCCGCGCCCCCGCCGACGACGACGACGAGGACGATCAGCCCAGGTCGTAGGTCCGCTGTCCGGCCTCGAACCCCTTCGGCACGACGCCCACGTACCAGTACGTCACCACGTCACCCCGTCGGACCGCCTCCGGCGCATCGCTGAGCGGTCGCGCCCGGAGCGTCAGTCCGCCGGGCTCCGGCACGGTGATCGACATCCGCGTCGTGGCCCCGCACGGAGCGTCCGTCCGCCCGAGCACGTCCGCGACGTCGGCTCCGGCCGTCGCGCGGAAGTACTCGCCGTCGACACCGTTGCACGCGAGCAGCAGGTCCCAGTCGCCGGCCGGGACGTTCTCGAGGGTCACCATGCCCTCGCCGGCGCCCCCGGCCCCACCGCGACCGTGCTCGGGGTCGGTGATCGCCGTCTCCATCAGCGACGTCCACCGCTGCAGCCCGGACTGTGCGTCACTCGAGGCGTTGTCCGGCGCACCGTCCGAGCACCCCGCGAGGGCGGTCGCGACGAGGCCGACTCCGACGAGTACCGACAACGGACGGGGTGATCTGCGCACCTGCCGACCCTAGGGGGTGCCGTGTGCGGCCGACAGCCGCCCGATCAGGGGACGCGCTCGAGCCACTCCCGCGTCGCGAACTTCGACGCCACGAGCTCCTGCGCCCGCAGCCGCTCGTCCGCGGTCACGTGCCCCTCGTGCGCCCCGTACAGCTTCGTGAAGGTCGCGATGAGCCGGTCGATGATCTCCGCACGGGTGAGGCCGGTCTGCGAGCGCAGCGGATCGACGCGCTTCGCAGCCGAGGTCGTCCCCTTGTCGCTCATCTTCTCGCGACCGATGCGGAGCACCTGCACCATCTTCTCGCCGTCCATGTCGTAGCTCATGGTGGCGTGGTGCAGCAGCGATCCGGTGCCGAGCCGCTTCTGTGCTGCGCCGCCGATCTTGCCCTTGGTCGACGAGATGTCGTTGAGCGGCTGGTAGTAGGCCTCGATGCCGAGGGACTTCAGCGCTTCGATCACCCACTCGTCGAGGTAGGCGTACGAGTCGGCGAAGGTCATGCCTTGCACGAGGTCGGTCGGCACGTACAGCGAGTACGAGATGATCGCGCCGGCGTCCATGAACATCGCGCCGCCGCCGGAGATCCGACGGACGACCTCGACGCCGTACTTCGCAGCGCCCTCGGGGTCGACCTCGTTCTTGAGGGACTGGAACGACCCGATGACGACGGCCGGCTGGTCCCACTCCCAGATGCGGAGGGTCGGGCCGCGGCGACCGGCCCCGACCTCTTCCGTGAGGACCTGGTCGAGCGCGAGGTGCTCGTTCGGGCTGATCGGCCCCTCGTGGATGATCTCCCAGTCGTACTCACGCCAGGTCGACGCGCGCGACAGGGCACGGCGGACGGCGACCCCGACGGACTCGGGCGTGAACCCGAGCAGGACGGCGTCCTCCGGCAATGCGGCACGGACGGCGGCGGCGATGCCCGCGGCGTCGGTCGTGGCTGGCAGCCCGTCCACGGTGGCGTCGATGAGCGGCAGCGCGTCGTCCGGTTCGAGGAAGAAGTCCCCGGCGAGCCGGAACTGGTCGATCACCCCGTCGACGACCTCGAGGTCGACGACGACCAGCTTGCCTCCCGGGACCTTGTACTCACCGTGCACACCACGAGCCTACGCCGCGTCGGACGGGAGGCGCGGGGCGG
>NZ_MJGR01000015.1:0-25886 GCF_001865105.1 Curtobacterium sp. MCBA15_016 | reverse complement strand
GCGCCGCCCCGCGCCTCCCGGCCGTCAGCCGGTACCGTCTCAGGACGTGCGCGCGACCGCCCGGTCCAGCCACGCGACCAGGTCCGCGACGACCTCGTCGCGGTTGGTCTCGTTGTAGACCTCGTGCCGCGCCCCCTCGTACACCCGCACGGTGACGTCGGAGAGCCCACCGCGCCGCCGGTACGCCTGCGCGAGGCGCTCGACCGATCGCGGGCCGCCGAGCGAGTCCTCGGAGCCGACCTGCAGCAGCATCGGCAGGTCGTGCGCGATGCCCCGACGCGGGACCCCGAGCAGCCGGAGGGCGTCCCGCAGCCCGAAGAGGCCGATGACGTCTGCCTCGACCGCGAGCGGGTCGGCCGCGACGGCCTCGATGACCGCCCGATCCCGGGTGAGCCACTCGAACTTCGTCGGCCCCGAGCCCGCGTGCCGGGCGTTCAGGTCGCCGCTGTTCATCCACCCCGGCAACCGGTACGCGCTCGCGGAGAGGACGACCCCGTCGTAGGACCCGGACGACGTGTTCACGATCCGCTGGGCCATGAGCGAGCCCCACGAGTGGCCGAGCAGCACGAGCGGGACGCCGGGGGTGTCCTCGCGCGCGACGGCGCTCATCTGCTCGACGGCCGCGATCGCGGCCCGCAGGCCCCCGGGGCCGAGCCGTCCGAGCTTGGCGTGGTCGCCGTCCCACTGCGCGAGGCCGGTCCGACCGTGCCCGCGGTGGTCGTTCGCGTGCACGGTCCAGCCCGCGCGGACGAGGTCCTGCGCGAGCGGCTCGTACCGGAGTCCGTGCTCGCCGACCCCGTGCGCGATCTGCACGATGCCCTTCGGACGCGCCGCACGCCAGGTCGAGTAGACGATCTCGACGCCGTGCGCGTCGGTGAACGAGGCGTCGCCTCGCGCTGCGGAGAAGGTGGGCACGTGAGCATCCTCGCAGACGGGTCGGACGCAGCCAGGTGGCCGCCGGTGTTCACCCGGCGTTCACGCAGCGGGTTCGGAGCAGGCCTAGCGTCTCGCGCATGGACGTCCTCGTCACCGTCGTGCTGGTGATCGTGGTGGCCCTCGTGTTCGACTTCACGAACGGCTTCCACGACACCGCGAACGCCATGGCCACCTCGGTCGCCACGGGGGCCCTCAAGCCCCGCACCGCCGTGCTCATCTCCGCCGTCCTCAACGTGGTCGGCGCGTTCCTGTCCACCGAGGTCGCGAAGACCGTCTCGCAGGGCATCATCCGCGAGGGGCAGGACGGCATCCACATCTCGCCGACCATGATCTTCGCGGGCCTCGTCGGCGCCGTCCTCTGGAACCTCGCCACGTGGTACTTCGGCCTCCCGTCGTCCTCGACGCACGCGCTGTTCGGCGGGCTCATCGGCGCGTCGATCATCGGCGCGGGCCTGAACTCGGTCGACTGGGCGACGGTCGTCTCGAAGGTCGTCCTGCCGGCCCTGCTCTCCCCCGTCATCGCGGGCGTCATCGCCCTCGTCGCGACGTACATCGCCTACACGCTGACGAAGAACGCGACCACCCACGGTGCGGCGACGGGCTTCCGGCACGGCCAGACGATCTCGGCGTCGCTCGTGTCGCTCGCCCACGGGACGAACGACGCGCAGAAGACGATGGGCGTCATCACGCTCACCCTCATCGCCGCGAACTACCAGTCCGCCGGCACCGGACCGGCGCTCTGGGTGATCCTGGCGTGCGGCCTCGCGATCGGCCTCGGCACCTACATGGGCGGCTGGCGGATCATGCAGACCGTCGGCAAGAAGATCTCCGACGTGCAGTCCCCGCAGGGCTTCGCGGCGGAGACCAGCTCGGCGGCGACGATCCTCGTGTCCTCGCACCTCGGCTTCGCGCTCTCGACCACCCACGTCACGAGCGGCTCGGTGATCGGCTCCGGCCTCGGCAAGAAGCTCGCCGACGTGCACTGGTCGGTCGTCGGTCGCATCGTCGTCGCGTGGGTGATCACGCTGCCCGCGGCTGCGGTCGTCGGCGCCCTCGCCACCTGGGTCGCGTCGACGTCGACCATCGGGCTCGTCCTGGTCGCGGTGCTCGCCCTGGCCGCAGGCCTCACGTTCTACACCCTCGCCAAGCGGCGCCCGGTCTCGCACGAGGACATCACCGCGGACGAGGCCGAGCGCGAGCCCGTCGCGGCCCGGAACTGAAGGGGACGACGATGGACATCGACTTCACCAGCATCGGCACCGTCGCGGGGGTCGGCTTCGTGGCCGCGGTCGGCGTGGTGCTCCCCTACACGCTCGGGCTGCGGTTGCTCGGCACCGGCCAACCGGTCGACGCCGGGGGTGAGCACACCCAGTACGCGCAGGAGACCCCGAGGTCCGGCCACACGCCCCCGCTCGCGCTGGCGGGTGCCGGGCTGTGCTTCGCGGTCTGCATCGCTGCCGTGCTCTTCGGCATCTGGATGACGATCCCGCAGTTCCACTGAGCGCCGCGCGCGCGCGGGCGCGCGGGCGCCCGCTTGGTGAGCAGAAGCGGTCGGGTCCACACGCTGGATCCGACCGTTTCTGCTCACCATGCATGACGGGAGGCGCGGCTCGCGTGGGCAGACCCGCTCACGCCCGCCGCGCCTCCCGTCCGACGGCCCGGGGCGCGCGAACGCCCG
Source organism: Curtobacterium sp. MCBA15_016 (assembly GCF_001865105.1). NCBI lineage: Bacteria > Bacillati > Actinomycetota > Actinomycetes > Micrococcales > Microbacteriaceae > Curtobacterium > Curtobacterium sp. MCBA15_016. Next base: position 23,272 of record NZ_MJGR01000015.1, on the reverse strand, counting down.
CGCACCCCGCATGCGCGCGCAGGCGCGCGCTCGGTGAGCAGAAATGGTCGGGTCCGCACGCTGGACCCGACCGTTTCTGCTCACCATGCGTGACGGGAGGCGCGGCTCGCGTGGGCAGACCCGCTCACGCCCGTCGCGCCTCCCGTCCGACGGCGCGGGGCGCGCGAACGCCCGCGCACCCCGCAGGCGCGCCCAGGCGCGCACTCGGTGAGCAGAAATGGTCGGGTCCGCACGCCGGACCCGACCATTTCTGCTCACCATGCGGCGCCCGCGCGCGCGCCGGCGCGCGCGCCGGCGCACGGACGCAGCGCCTCAGTGGGCGCTGTAGCCGCCGTCGACCAGGTGGTAGCTGCCGCTGATGAAGGACGCCTTGTCGCTGAGCAGGAACAGCACCAGGGCCGCGACCTCGGCATCGGTGCCGAGTCGCTGCGCCGCGTGCTCGGCCTCGAGCGCGGTGAGCGCCTCGGGCGAGAGCGACGCGCGCACGAGCGGCGTGTCGATGAAGCCCGGGCCGACCGCGTTCGTCCGGACGCCCTGCGCCGTGTACTCGAGGGCGGCGACCTTCGTCAGGCCGACCAGCGCGTGCTTCGACGCCACGTAGGCGGCGTTCTGCGCGATGCCGACCGAGCCGAGCACCGACGACATGTTCACGATCGCGCCACCGCCGGCGGCGACCATCGCGGGGATCTCGTAGCGGAGGCCGTAGAACACCCCGTCGAGGTCCACCGCACGCACGCGGTCCCACGCGGCGACGTCGTACTCGCCGATGGACTGCGGTGCGGCGCCGATGCCGGCGTTGTTCACGGCGAGGTGCAGGGCTCCGTACGTGTCCACGGCGAACTGCACCATGCGCTCGTTGTCGGCGGCGACGGCCGAGTTGGCCTCGAACGCACTCGCGGTCCCGCCGGCTTCCTCGATCGACGTCACGACCCGCTGTGCGGAGTCGAGCTTGATGTCGGTGACGACGACCGTCGCGCCCGCAGCGGCGAGCTCCTTCGCGACGGCCTCGCCGATGCCGCTGCCGCCACCGGTGACGATGGCGACCTTGCCCTCGAACTCGGACATGATTCCTTCTCTCTGGACAACACCTGTTGTTCAACAGCACGATACACCCGAAAACCAGTTCGTTCGCTGAACTAATTTGCTAGGCTAACGACCTGTGACCGACGCCACCGACCTCCGCATCGCGGTGAACCGCCTCTCCCGCACGCTCCGTGCGCAGAAGGCCGACACCACCGTCAGCGATGCCCAGTTCTCCGCGCTCGCCCGACTGCACCGCGACGGCCCGATGACCCTCGCCGAACTCAGCCGGCAGGACGGCGTCACCCCACCGTCGATGACGAAGACGATCGCCGTCCTCGTCGAGCGCGGCCTCGTCTCGAAGGGCGACCACGGCGACGACCGCCGCAAGGTCCTGCTCGGGGCGACCGGTGCCGGTGCCGCGTTCGTCGAGGAGACCCGTCGTCGTCGGGACGGCTGGCTCACCCCGCGGCTCGCCGAGCTCACCGACGCAGAACGGCGGACCCTCGCGGACGCCACCGAGATCATGAGGAGGCTGGCCCAGCAGTGACCGCCATGTTCCGCTCCCTGTCCGGCCGCAACTACCGCGTCTGGTTCGCCGGCGCCCTGGTGTCCAACGTCGGCACCTGGATGCAGCGCACCGCCCAGGACTGGATCGTCCTGACGAAGCTGTCCGACAACGACGCCATCGCGGTCGGCATCACGATGGCCCTGCAGTTCGGTCCGCAGCTGCTCCTCCTGCCCCTGACCGGGCTCGCCGCCGACCGGTTCGACCGGCGCAAGATGCTCATGCTGACGCAGGGGTTGATGGGCGCCCTCGGCCTGGGGCTCGGCATCATGGTGTTGACCGACACCGCCACGATCTGGTCGCTCTACGGGTTCGCCCTCGCGCTCGGCATCGTCGCCGCGTTCGACACCCCGATCCGCCAGGCCTTCGTGTCCGACGTCGTGCAGGGCGAGAACGTCGCCAACGCCGTGGCGCTCAACTCGGCCTCCTTCAACGCCGCCAGGCTGATCGGCCCCGCGGTCGCCGGTGTGCTCATCGCGGCGATCGGCTCCGGCTGGGTGTTCGTCATCAACGCCGCCTCGTTCCTGGCCGTGCTCATCGCGCTCCGCTTCGTCGATCCAGCACAGCTCGCCGAGCGGATCCGACCGAAGCGCGGCAAGGGGCAGATCCTCGCGGGCTTCCAGTACGTGCGGACGCGGCCGGACATCATCGTCGTGCTCTGCATGATCTTCGTCGTCGGGACCTTCGGCGTGAACTTCCCGATCTTCACCTCGACCATGGCCCGCGTCGAGTTCCACAAGGGGGCGGGCGAGTTCGGCCTGCTCAACTCGGTCATGGCGATCGGTTCGGTCGCCGGTGCCCTGCTCTCCGCACGCCGCGACCGCCCGCGGATGCGCACGCTCGTCGTCGCCTCCGCCGGGTTCGGCCTGGCCTGCGTCGCGGCCGCCGTCGCTCCGACGTACTGGTCGTTCGCGATCGTCCTGGTGTTCGTCGGGCTCGCGTCGCTGACGTTCATGACGACCGCGAACGCCCTCGTCCAGACCACCACGAAGCCCGCGATGCGCGGACGGGTGATGGCCCTCTACATGGCGATCTTCGCGGGCGGCACCCCCATCGGCGCCCCCATCGTCGGTGCCGTCGCCGACGCGTGGGGTCCGCGCTGGGCCATCGCCGTCGGCGCGGCATCGGGGTTCGTGGCCCTGGCGATCGCGCTCGTGTGGCTCATCCGGTACGAGCGCTTCCGGGTGCGGTACGACGCGGACACCCGGCTGCACCTGGCGATCACGCACGCGGTGCCGGTCGTGGGGACCCGCGCGTCGCGCGCGGCGCTGCGGCAGGACCTGGAGCGCGACGAGGCGGTCGCGGACCGGTCCAGCGCGGTCTGACGTGACCGCCTGACGGACGGGAGGCGCGGGTCTGCCCCGCACCGCGCCTCCCGTCCGTCGTCACATCGGTCCAGGGCGCAGTCGGGCACGCGAGTTCGGGCGCAGCTCAGCGGGCGCGTTCACCGCGGCTCAGCGCGCGGGTTCGGGCGCGGCGAAGACGCGTTCGTCGAGGGCCTGCACCACCAGGTCCGCCGCCGCCGCGAGCCGCTCCCCCGCGGCGCGGGCTGCCAGCACCGCGCCGTCGTCGGACACCGACTCGAGGCCCGCCCGGGTGTCCGCGAACGCACGCACCTCGTCGGCGATGCACGACGGCGCCACGTCGGCGAGGCACTCGTCCGCCCGCCGCGCGAGGAACCGCAGCGACCGCGGACTGTGCTCGTCCAGGAGCAGGAACGCCGCGGCGTCCTCCGGCCCGGGCGTGTGGTGATCGCGGCCGCGCTGGAACGCCTCGCCGGCGCCGCACGCCCGGAGCGCCGTCGTCCACGACGCACCCGACTCCGGGTCGAGCAGCCCCGACGCGAGCAGTCGCGCCGTGGCCGAACACCGCTGCAGCGCACGGCCGAGCGTGAAGAACTCCCAGACCTCGTCGTGGCTCGCATCAGCCTCGACGACCCCGATCGCCAGGGCACTGCGCTCCCGCACCCACGCCAGGAACTCGTGGGCACGATCGGGTGCGACCTTGCGGGGCATCCGCGACCGGGTGACGTTGAGGCAGTCCCACAGTTCGGTGGAGACGACCTCACGGGCACGCCGGGCGTTGTCCCGCGCGACCGCGACGGCCGACGCGATGGACGCCGGTTCGTGCCGGTCGAGGGCGAGGGAGTCGATCGTCGAGGCCCGGTCCGGGTCGTTCGCCGGTCCCGCGGCCCCCACGACCGCCCGGAGCTCGGCGGCGACCGCCCGGTCGTGCTCGACCCCGGCGGGCTCACCGCGGGCGACGTACACGTCGAGCATGCGCGCGACGACCTCGGCCCGTTCCACGGCGCTCCCGACGTGGAACACGCTCCCCGCGAGTCGGCTCAGCACGTCGGCTCCTGCATGCCGTGAACCTACTGACCGGGGATTGCGAGGGTGTTTCGTCGCCGCGTCACGGGTGTTGCGGCTCGGCGCGGACCCCGCTGGTGCGCCCGTGTGCCGGGTCCGATCCTGGACGTCCGGCGTGCGTCCCCGGTCCACTCTCCGCGCTCGCTAGACAATCTAACTAGAGCGTCTAGCATTGTGACCATGAGTACCGAGGTGACGACGAGCGCCGCGGGGTTCTGGTACGGCGAGGATTCCCGGGTCGACGCGGTGGACGTGCTGAACGCACTCCGCAGGTACCGGAGCGCCGAGAGCGCGGCACAGCGACGCGCGCGTGAGGCACTGGGCATCGGCGAGAACGCCCTGCTCGCCCTCCGCGCACTCCTCGACGCGGAAGAGGCCGGCCGCACGGTCAACGCGAAGGACCTCGCCGAGCACCTCGACATCACCCCGGCGTCGACGTCGGCACTCGTCGACCGGCTCGTCCGGAGCGGGCACGTCGAACGCCACCCGGACCCGAACGACCGCCGCGGCGTCATCCTGACCGCGTCCGGTGGCTCGATGCGCCAGGTACTCCGGGTGATCGACCAGCTCGACTCCCGCGCGGTCGAGGCGACCGAGCACCTGTCGACCGACGACATGGCCGTCATCGTGTCGTTCCTCGACGAGATGGTCCGCGTCGTGGACGGCGTCGACGTCGCCGGTCGTGGGCACCGCGTCAGCCGGTCCGCGTAGCCTGCTGGCATGGCAGACACGGGCACCGACGGCACCGCGACTCCCGCGCCGCACGACCCCGAGGACGACATGCCCCTGGCGGAGCTCGACGCTCGGGCTCGCGCGGACGCCGCACTCCGTCGGATCCAGGCCGGGGCCGATCCCGCGCGCGAGGCGTTCGACCTCGCCAACACGATGAACGACGAGACCGTGGGTCGCCTGACGAACGCGCTCCGACGGTTCCTCGGACGGGACGGGCGCCGCACGGCCCCGCGTGACGACCTGCGCTAGAACGCCGTGCCGACGGCAGCGATGTCGTCGCCGCCGTGTCCCGCAGCGCTGGCGTCGGCGTAGACCCGGCCCAGTGCGTCGAGCAGGACCGTGGACACCCCCGTGCTGCGCGCGGCGTCGGTGATGAGGCCGATGTCCTTCCGGAGACCGTCGAGCGCGAACTGCGCCGGGAACGATCCCTCGATGATCGACCCGCCCTTGGCGTGCGCGTAGGCCGAGTCGCTGGCGCTGCCGTCGATCGCCTCGAGGAAGAGCGCCGGGTCCAGCCCGAGCGACTTCGCGACCGCGAGCGACTGCCCGGTCGCGGCCGTGATCGACGCGATCCAGGCGTTCGCCGCGAGCTTGAGCGCGGTCCCGGCACCGACCTGGTCCCCCGCACGCACGGTCTTCGCGCCGATCGCGTCGAGCACCGGGTCGATGCGGTCGAGCACGTCCGCGGGTCCGGCGGCGAGCATCGTCAGGGTGCCCTGCTCGGCGGGTGCCTTCGTGCCGAGCATCATCGCCTCGACGAGGGTGATCGAGTACTTCGCGGCGAGCTGCACGACGGTCTCGGTGCCGGCGACGCCGATCGTGGAGCACTGCACCCACACGGCGTCGGTCGGGGCGTCGCCCGCGGAGGCCTCGAGGACGTCCACCACCGCGTCCGTGTCGAAGAGCGTGAGCAGCACGACCTCGGCATCGGCCACCGCTGCACCGGGGTCGTCCGCCACGGTCGCACCCTGCTCACCCAGCGGAGCGGCCTTGTCAGCGCTCCGGTTCCACACGGTCACCGTGTGGCCCTCGCGGAGCAGCGACCCAGCCACCCCGGCACCCATCGCCCCGGTCCCCAGTACCGTCACCCGCACGCGCGTCTCCGTCCCTGCGCCGCACCCTGCGGTCGCCCGTTCGACGGTACGCGCCGTCGATCAGAGCAGGCCGCGGTCCCGGAGCCACACCGCCGGGTCGACCGCCACGCCACCGTGGAGGACCTCGAAGTGCAGGTGCGATCCGGTCGAGACACCGGTGTTCCCCACGGCGCCGATGCGCTGCCCCGCCGTCACGGTCTGCCCCACCCGGACACCGATCTGGGAGAGGTGCCCGTACCGGGTCTGGGAGCCGTCGGCGTGCTGCAGCAGGACCTGGTTGCCGTACCCGCCGACGACCCCGGCGGACACCACGCGTCCGGACATCGCCGCGACGACGGCCGTCCCCTCGCGCGCGGCGAAGTCGAGCCCCTGGTGGTTCGTCGAACAGGCATCGCAGCCGCTGACCCACCGCGAGCCGAAACCGCCCGCTGCCGGAATCGTCCCCGCGACGGGCCTCGCCGCCGAGGCGCCCGGAGCCGACTCGGACGACGGGGCCGCTGCCGCGCGACGCTCGGGTGCCCGGCCGATCGCGAAGCCGTCCCGCTCGGCGCGGGCGGTCGACGTCGCCGAGGTCGTGTACTCCTGCACGTCGAGCGCCGGGAGCACCGACGTGGCGCTCGCTGCCGTCGCCGTCTGCGGTGTGGCGACGGTGACGAACAGGCACGCGGCGACGGCGGTCGCGGTGAGCGGGACGGCCCGTGCGGACGCGAAGGCCGAGCCGATCGAGCGGAGCGGCAGCGTGATCGCCTGGGTGACGGCGTGCCCGAGGGCAGTGGGCCGGATCGCGGGCTGGTCCGTGCGCAGCGCCCGTCGCGACGGCAGGGGCTGGGGGTTCCCTGCGCTGGTGGAGACCGGGGCGGCGGGAGGGGACACCGCCGCCCCGGTGGTCGAGTGGGTGACGGCTCCGGTCGTCACGGTCGGGGACACGACCGGGACGGCCGGCGGGGCCGACGCAGCCCGCCGGGCCGACGGTCTGGCTGCCTGCGGGGTCGACGGCTCGGACGCCGGGGGTGTCGGCGCGGGCGACGCCGCGGGGACATCGGGATGCCGGAGGCGGGCGGCGCCTGGAACATCGGTGCCCGGCGTCTCGATGCTCGGAGCGGCGGCGCGCAGCGGCCTGGCGCCGGTGCCGGTGCCGGTGCGGGTGCCGGTGCGGGTGCCGGTGCCGGTGCCGGTGCTGGTGCCGGTGCCGGTGCCGGTGCCGGCGCGGGTGCCGGGCGCGGTCGTCGGATCCGCCGCCGCACGTTCTGCCGCACGGCGAGCACGACGGGTGGGGAGCGGCTCGACCCCGGCCGGGGCATTGGCCGCGTGGCGAGCGGCGCCCCGCGGGCGCATCGGCAGGCGGTCCGTCGTCGTGGACATCGGCTTCGTCGAGGGCCGGCTCAGGCGCGGACGACGCCGTCGCGGGCGATGCGGTCGAGCTCGGTCACGACGGCGTCCACCACGGCGCGGGTGATCGCGTCGGCGACGGCCTCGACCAGGACGAGCTGCTCCGGAGCCACCGCGTGGGCGGTCGTCGCGGCGACCACGCGCGTCGGGATGGCCTCGATCGCGGCGACGAGCGACGCCGGGACGAACACGGGGCCCTGCGGCTCGGCCGGGGCGGTCATCGGCGAGGTCGGCGCGGGGGCGAACGTGGCCCGGGAGATGGTCGGCGCGCTCGGAGCTGCCGGTGCCGCCGGAGCGGGGGTCGGCCGTTCGGCACGGCGGGCGATGGAGTCGAAGAGCGGCGTGGAGGACATGCTGCTTGCCTTCCGATCAGGTGGTCGGGCGTCCCGTTCTCGGGCGGGACGCGGTCGGAGTGTGCCCCTGGGCACGACTCCATTCAACCACCAGTATTTCAGATGTGCAATAGCATGTTTCGTGTATGCGCTCGTCAGTCGGGCTCGACCGCGGCCGTCGGGTCGTCGCGCCGGAGGACCTGCCGCACCCGTTCGACGATCGTCGCCGGCGGGTTGTTGTAGGCGTTCGCGGGCTCCTGTCCGCTGAGCTCCTGGATCGCCGCCATCACGGCGTCCGTCGCGTGACGACGAGCCCGGCCGGACGAGGCCTCTCCGAAGCCGGAGAGGTCGAGCGGCGTCCCGAACTCGACCGTGACCTTCGCGAGCTTCGGGACGCGCGACCCCACCGGCTGGACGTCCTGGGTGCCGGTGAGGGCGACGGGCACCACGGGTGCACCACTCGTCAGGGCCAGCCAGGCCACTCCGGTGCGGCCCCGGTAGAGGCGGCCGTCGAGGGACCGGGTGCCCTCGGGGTAGATCGCGAACGCATCGCCGGCCCGGAGCCGCTCGAGCCCGAGGTCGAGGGCCTCCTGCGCCGCCGAACCCGCACCCCGCTCGACACCGATCGCGCCGATGCCCTCGAAGAAGCCCCGCGTCACCGAGCCCCGGAAGCCCTTGCCCGTGAAGTACTCCTTCTTCGCGAGGAAGAACACCTTCCGCGGTGCGAGGAGGCCGATCGTCGGGGAGTCGATGAACGAGCGGTGGTTGCTCGCGAGGATCACCGGGCCACGCTTCGGGATGTTCTTCCGACCGATGATCCGCGGCCGCCAGATCATGCGAGCGAGCGGCGCCACGAAGGCACGGCTCAGCGTGGTGTACTTCGACGATCCGGACACACGGGCCTCCTCGTGACGGGAGTCTCCGAGTGTAGTGATCACGACCCCGATCGCATGCCCGCCACAGAATGTGTCGCGATCACTCGGCCGCGGCGACGACGTCGAGCACCGCACGGCCGTAGCGCTCGAGCTTCGCCCCGCCGACGCCGGAGATCTCGGCGAGCTGGTCTTCGTCCGACGGCTTCACCGCCGCGATGCCCCGCAGCGTCGCGTCGTTGAAGACCACGTACGCCGGGACGCCCTGCTCGCGGGCCTGGGCCGCACGCCAGGCGCGCAGGGCCTCGAACAGCCCGAGGGCTTCCTGGGGCATGTCGGTCACGACGGTCCGACGGTTGCGGGAGGCCCGGGGTGCCTTCACCGGGTCGCGCCGCATCCGGACCTGCACGCGGCCGCCGAGGACGTCGGCGCTCGTCGGGCTCAGGACGACCGTGCCGAACCCGTCGCCGGACACCGCCGCGTAGCCCTGCGCGAGGAGCTGTCGGGCGACGGTGCGCCACTCCGCCTCGCCCAGGTCGCTGCCGATGCCGAACGTGGCGAGGGACTCGTGCCGGAGCTCCTGCACGCGGGGTGACTGCTTGCCGACGAGGATGTCCACGAGGTGCGAGACGCCGTACCGCTGGCCGCGTTCACGGTCGAGCCGGACCACGGTGGAGAGGAACTTCTGCGCCGGGACCGTGCCGTCCCACGACTCGGGCGGGGCGATGCACGTGTCGCAGTTGCCGCACGCCGTGCTCTCCTGCCCGAAGTACGCGAGCAGCCGGACGCGCCGGCACTCGATGGTCTCGCACAGGGCGAGCATCGCGTCGAGGTGCGCGCTGAGCTGCCGACGGTGCGCGGCGTCGCCCTCGGACTGGTCGATCATCCGGCGCTGCTGCACGACGTCGTTCAGCCCGTACGCCAGCCAGGCGGTCGAGGGGAGCCCGTCGCGCCCGGCACGACCGGTCTCCTGGTAGTAGCCCTCGACCGACTTCGGCAGGTCGAGGTGCGCCACGAACCGGACGTCCGGCTTGTCGATCCCCATGCCGAACGCGATGGTGGCGACCATGACGACGCCGTCCTCGCGCAGGAACGCGGACTGGTTCCGTTCCCGCACCTTGGCGTCGAGACCGGCGTGGTAGGGCAGCGCCGGGATCCCCTGCTCGGACAGTGCGGCCGCGGTGCGCTCGACCGAGTTGCGGGAGAGGCAGTACACGATGCCGGCGTCGCCGCTGTGCTCGGTGCGGATGAAGGTGAGGAGCTGCTGCAGCGCCCCGGTCTTCGGTTCGATGCGGTACTGGATGTTCGGCCGGTCGAAGTCGGCGACGAAGTGCGCGGCATCGTCGAGGCCGAGCCGGGCGGAGATCTCGCGGTGGGTCTGCGGCGTCGCGGTGGCGGTCAGGGCGATGCGCGGCACGGTCGGCCAGCGCTCGTGCAGGACGCTGAGCTCGAGGTAGTCCGGCCGGAAGTCGTGGCCCCACTGGGCGACGCAGTGCGCCTCGTCGATGGCGAACAGGGCGATCTGCGCGCGGTCGAGCAGTGCGCGCGTGGACTCGAGCCGGAGCCGCTCGGGCGCGAGGTAGAGCATGTCGACCTCGCCCGAGACCACGGCGCGTTCGACCCGGGCACGTTCGTCCGGCCCCTGCGTGGAGTTGAGGAACGCGGCCTTGACGCCGTTCGCCGCGAGGGCGTCGACCTGGTCCTGCATCAGCGCGATGAGCGGCGACACGACCACGCCGACGCCGTCCCGCACGAGCGCCGGCACCTGGTAGCAGAGCGACTTGCCACCGCCGGTCGGCATGAGGACGAGTGCGTCGCCCCCGGTGACGATCTGGTCGATGATCGAGGCCTGTTCGCCCCGGAAGTCGTCGTAGCCCCACACGCGGTGCAGGACGTCGAGCGCGGCGGCTCGGGAAGCAGACACGGCGGCGGGCGCGGGCGTGGTGCTCATGCCACGAGCCTACGGCCGACCGGCGACACCCACGGCGTTGTCCACAGGTGCTGCGTCCGCCCCGTCGGCCGAGCCGGCCGTCTCGTCGAGGCGGGCCGGGGCGCTCGCCCAGCCCGTGCCTCCTGGACCGAACCAGCGCCCGCCACCCGCCCAGACCGGTGTCGGACCACGGAACCGCGGTGCGGCCGCGCCCGCGAACCGGCGGTCGAGGTGGCGCCACCGCGCGAGCACCTCGACCATGCCCCAGTAGAGCAGCGAGGTTCCGAGGGTGACGAGCCAGCCGCCGATGGTCCCGTTGGCGTCCTGCGACGAGAGGTCGATCCGCGACCACCCCGGCGCCTGCAGCACGAAGATCATGATGTTGTTGAAGGCGTGCTGCAGCACGGTCGCCTCGAGACCGCCGGTGCGCAGCACGATGATCGCGGCGATGAGGCCGAACGACCCGACGTCGAGGACGCCCCAGACGTTGTAGCCGTTCGGGATGTGCAGCAGGGCGAACACGACGGTCGACACCGCGACGGCGAGGACCGTGCCCACGATGCGGACCGGGATCCACGAGCCGATGGTCTGCATGAGGAAGCCGCGGAAGATGTACTCCTCCGCCGCACCCTGGAACGGCACGAGCACGATGACGAGCACGAGCGTCGTGGTGAGCGTGCCGAGGGACACCGTCGACTGGCCGATCGCGGCGTGGTTCCAGGCGAAGCCACCGTCCGTCGTGATCATCCCGCCGTCCCAGAAGAGCCCGGTCTGCACGACGAACATGATCGCCGCGACGACGAGCGTCGGGATGAGACACCAGGCCGTCCAGCCCCAGCGCACCCGGAACCGCGTGGACGACAGGATCCCGGCGGGACCGACGCGCGCGATCTTCACCGCGAGCAGGATGCCCGGCAACAGGACCACGAGGGACACGAGCGAGAGCGACAGCACCACCGGGTCGGTGGGGTCGAGCGCCCCGCTCGCGAGGTCGTTCTGCAGGTCGATGAGCGCCTGCGGCCCCTGGGTCGCGCCGATCGGCACGAAGTACGCGACTGCGATGATCACCTGCGAGACGAAGTACCAGCCCGCGAGGAACGCCAGCGCCACGAGCGGGCGCCACCACCTCCAGCGTGCGTCGACGCGGGGCAGGCGGTGGTAGGGAACGCTCACGCCACGCAGGCTACCGGGCCGGGCAGGATGGGAGCCGTGCTCACCGTCGTCCTCGGCCTGTCCGGCGCGCTCGTCTACGGGTTCGCCGACTTCCTCGGCGGCCTCGCGTCACGTCGTGTCCGTGCGGTGACCGTCGCCGCCGTCGCCGCGGCGGTCGGGATCGTGCCCCTGCTGGTCGGGCTCGTGGTGGTCGGGAGTGCGTTCGGCGCGGAGTCCGTCCTGTGGGGAGCGGTCGCGGGGGTGTCCGGAGGCGTCGGCGTCCTCCTCCTCTACCGCGCGCTGGCGATCGGCCCGATGAGCGTGCTCTCGCCGCTGACCGCCGTCTTCGCCGCCGTCGTGCCCGTCCTGGTGGCGGTGTTGCGCGGGACGGCGTTGTCGGGCCTCGCGGTGGTCGCGCTGGTGGTGGCGGTCCTCGCGGTGGTCCTGGTGGCATCGGTGCGGGACACGTCGGGTGCGCGGGTGACCGCGGTGGGGCTTGTCACGGCGGCCGTCGCAGGGTGCGGCTTCGGCGGGATCGTGCTCGCGTACGACATGACGCCGTCGGACGCGGGGGTGGCGCCGTTGGTCGTGTCGCGGGTGCTGCAGGCGGTGCTGCTCGGGACGGCGGCGGTCGTGGTGACGCGGCGGGCCGCGGTCGCGGGGCAGGGCCCTGGAGGCGCGGCAGACCCCGCGAGGTCGGCCGACGCTCCGGGGTCTGCCGCGCCTCCCGGCATCCGTGGTGGCGGACGCTGGCCGGCTCGCCTGGTGTGGACGGTGGTCGCCTGCGGCGTCCTCGACGCCGCGGCGAACGTCTTCATCCAGGCGGGGCTGCACTCGAGTGAGGACCCGGCGACCCTGCCCGTGGTCAGCGTGCTCAACGCGCTGTACCCGATCGGGACGGTCGTGCTCGCCGGGATCGTGCTCCGGGAGCGGCTGACGCCCGTGCAGTGGGCCGGGATCGTGCTGGCGTTCGGCGCCGCGGTGGGGCTGGCGCTCGCGTAGGGGGTCGCTGCGCCGCATCGGGCGAGTCTCGCCTGGGCGGACAGTTTCGTGCTCGCAGGGCCGCGAAACTGTCCGCGGAGCCGAGACTCGGGGCGGCCGGAGCGGGCGTCAGGCGTCGGGGATGAGCCGCTTGCCGAGCGAGACCGTCCGGTCGTCGGTGTAGCCGAGTGCCTCGTAGAAGCCGATGACCTGCTCGTTGCCGGCCCGGACCTGCAGGTTGAGCTTCGGGCAGCCGAGGTCCGTCAGGAGTCGCTCGAACTCCGCCATGAACGCACGCCCGAGCCCCGAGCCCTGCAGGTCCGGCCGCACCGCCAGGTAGTTCACCCAGCCGCGGTGCCCGTCGAACCCGGCCATGCCCGCTCCGACGACCGGATGGGCGGGGTCCTCGGTGTCCTCGGCGACCAGGAACAGCTCGGGCTGCACGGTCAGCTTGCGGGCGATGTCGCGGCGGGGGTCGTTCCACGGACGGACGAGACCGCAGGCCTGCCACAGGGCGACGACGGCTTCGGTGTCGGCCGGGTCGAACCGGCGGAGGACGTGCTGCATCACTTCACCGTAACGGTGCTGTGGACAACCTCGTCACGGGGTCGTCGTCGTGATCTGATAGACCTGTCCGACCACCCCATCCGGATCAGGAGCCCCGTGACCGCACACGAGACACTCCCGTCGCGCCGAGACCGCCGCGACGGCGCGGCCGGTGCTGCACGACGGGCACCGCGTCGCCGCCAGACCGTGGGTGGCGCCATCGTCTCGCTCATCGCCGAGCTGCTCATCATCGCGGGCGCCGGCACCGGGCTGTACGTGGTGTGGACGGCGTGGTGGACGGACGTCGTCGCGGTCAACGAGCAGACGAAGCTCGTCGACGGCCTCGGGCAGAAGGACGTCTCGGGGACCGGCACCGAGCACCGCGGGCCCGCTCCCGTGCTCGCCGAGCCGCCGAACGTCACCGACGTCTTCGGCACGATGCAGATCCCCCGGTTCGGCAAGGACTACGAGCGCCCGATCGGCGAGGGCACCGACCGCGAGAAGGTCCTCAACACGATCGGCCTCGGCCACTACCAGGACACCGCGATGCCGGGCGCCGAGGGCAACTTCGCCGTCGCCGGGCACCGGGTGACCTACGGCAAGCCGCTCAACCAGATCGCCGAGCTCAAGACCGGCGACGACGTCGTGGTGCGGGTGACCGATGCGAAGACGAAGTTCGACGTCTGGTACGTGTACAAGGTCACCGACTCGCAGATCGTCACGCCCGACCACGTCGAGACCATCGCCCCGGTGCCGAACAAGCCCGGGGTCGAGCCGAGGGCCGACGACCGCTGGCTGACCCTGACCGCGTGCCACCCGATGTGGTCGGCGAAGGAGCGGTACGTCACGCACGCCAAGCTCGACTACTGGATGCCCGCGTCGGAGGGCACCCCGAAGGAACTCTCGGAGACGTCGAAGTGATCTTCCCGTTCGTCTGGCGCATCCTGCCCGGCCCCGCGGCGCTCAAGGTGATCGAGTTGCTCGTGCTCCTCGCGGCGATCGTGTGGGTCCTGTTCACGTTCGTGTTCCCGTGGGTCGCTGCGGACATCCTGCCGCCGCCGGACGGCACGGTGGACGTCTCGCCGTCGCCCTGACGCGCGGGGTTGCGCAGCGTCCTGGATCCGCACCGTGCGAGCTTTCGCTGACGGTGGGACGTCGGGGGCCTCGCACCGAGCTCGGGGCCCCGCACGGTGGCGCGGCGGGGGCGGGGCGGGTGCGTGCGCGAGCGCGGGGGCGGGGGCGGGGCGGGGCGGGCGCGGGCGCGTCAGACCGTGGTCGTCACCCGGGATCCGCCGTCGGACGTGCGCCGCACGGCGATGCGCTCCGGGATCCGCTGCTTGAGCTCCTCGACGTGGCTGACGATCCCGACCTGACGTCCGCCCGCGGTCAGGCGCGACAACTGCCCGATCACGTCGTCGAGCGTCTCGGGGTCGAGCGTGCCGAACCCCTCGTCGACGAACAGCGTGCCGAGGGAGACCCCGCCCGCCTCGGCCTGGACGACGTCGGCGAGACCGAGCGCGAGGCACAGCGACACCGTGAAGGTCTCGCCGCCGGACAGGCTGCGGGGGTCGCGCACGGTGTCGGTCGTCTGGTCGTGCACGGCGAGCGCGAGGCCCGTGCGCCGTGCGCGTGAGCCGGACTCCCGCTCGTCGGAGGTCTCGAGCGTGAACCGGCCCGCGAGCATCGCCCGCAACCGGTCGTTCGCCGCGGCGACGACGTCCTCGAAGCGGCGCATGAGCACGTAGGTGCCGAGGGTGATCCCGGTGGGGTTGGCTGCTGCGGCCCCTGCCGCGACGTCGGCGAGCCGCACCACGGCCCGGCTGCGCGCAGAGGTGTCGTCGCGAGCACGGACCGCGGCGTCCACCTCGGCTGCGCACCGTTCGGACGCGACGGCCTGGTCGACCGCCGACGTGGCGGCGCGGACGGCTGCTTCGGCCGCGGCTGCGGTGGCGTCCCGTGCTGCGCGGGCTCCGTCGAGGTCGAGTGCTGCCGGGTCGTCGTCGGCCGCAGCGACGACCGCCGGTTCGGCGAGTCCCGCGTCGACGACCGCGCGGGCCTGGTCGGCACGGGCGACCTCGGCCCGGAGTGCTTCGGCGTCCGCTCGGTCGAGGACCCCGGCGCGGGCGGAGGCGACGTCGTCGAACCCCTGCTCCGCGAGGACCCGGTCCACCTCGGCCGCACGTTCGCGGACGTCTGCTGCTGCCGAGTCCGCGCGACTGTCGGCCTGGAGCACTGCGTCGAGTCGACCGACGAGCGCGTCGAGCGACTCGACCCCCTGGCGCAGGGTCTCCGGCGCACCGTCGAGGTGTTCGGCCACGCGTTCGATCGCGGCCGACACCGCCGACTCGTCCTGCTCGAGGCGCTCGGCGTCTGCTGCGGCTGCTCCGGCGAGGACGGCGCGTTCGGCGTCGACCTCGTTCCGCTGCCGTTCGAGGGTGCGCGTTCCCTCGTCGTGTGCGGCCCGCTGCTGTTCGAGGTCGCGCACGCGGACGGCCGCGTCGTGCGCCGCCGTGACGGCTGCGTCGGCCGCAGCCGCGAGGGCGTCGACAGTGTCGTCGTCGACGTCACCGAGGACCTGCACGAGCCGGGCGAGTTCGGCCCGTTCGAGTGCGAGGGCCGTCGCGGCGTCGCCGAGGGCGCGCTCGGCACGCCGGGCACGTTCGGCCGCGGCCTCGATCGCCTCGGTCGTGGGGTGGTCGTGCTGGGGTGTCGCGACGACCGGGTGCTCCGTCGCCCCGCACACCGGGCACGGGTCGCCCGGCAGGAGTGCGGCGCCGAGCTCTCCGGCGAGTCCGGCGATGCGGCGCTCCCGCAACTGCTGCTCGACCCGGACGAGCTCGTGGGCGGTGGCGCGGGCGGCCACGACGGTCTGCTCGGCACCCTGCACGCGCCGCTCGGACGCGGTCCAGGCGACGAGGTCGGCCCGGAGTGCACGGACACGCTCGACCTCGAGCCGCGCGGCCTCGGACCCGGCGGCCAGCGCGGCGGCGGCCCGGGCATCCTCGACGATGCGGGCGCGTTCGGCGGGGCGGGCATCGAGCGCGGTGTCGAGGTCGGCGAGGCGTTCGGTGAGCTGGGTTCCGCGAGCGACGGCATCGGTGATCGCCTGACGCCTGCCGGGGAGCGCTCGCTCGAGGTCGATGCGGTGCCGGACCGCGGCGAGGCACTCGGTCACGGCGGTCCGCTGGTGGGCGAGGGCGTCTCGGTCGGTCGTCACGCTGTGCTGTGCGCGGAGGGCGTCCGCCGCCGCGGTGGCGTGGTCGGAGCGGGCGCGTGCGGCGTCGAGCCCGTCGGCGACGACCGCGACGCGGGCAGCGCGTTCGCTCGACGCCAAGCGCACGCGGGCCGCGGCGACCCCGTCGGCACCCGCGTCGAGTTCCGCACGACGTGCGACGAGGACGGCGCGGCGGTCCAGTGCGGCTGCACGAGCAGTGACCGACTGCTCGTGCGCCGCCGCAGCAGCGGCCGCGCGCGACGCGGTGGCGCGAGCGGACTCGGCAGCGTCGGCGGTCGCTCGGAGTGCCGCGACGGTCGCGGGGACGTCGGACTCGTCCGGCTCGTCGACACCCGCAGCCTGGGCGAACCGGTTCAGGGCGTCGCGGACCCGGGCGTCGGCGCCCTCGACCTCGGCCAGGACGGCGCGACGGCGGACAGCGAGTTCGTCGGCCGTCCGGTCGTAGACCTGCGTGCCGAACAACGACTGCAGCAGCTTGCGGCGGTCTTCGCCGGGAGACCGCAGGAACCGGGCGAACTCGCCCTGGGGCAGGACGACGGTCTGCAGGAACTGCGCCTTGTCGAGGCCGATGATCCGGGCAATCTCGACCGCGACCTCGGGGATGCGCGAGGACATCGGCTCACCGGCCACGTCGGCCGGCCCGGCGAGGCGGAACAACTGCGCGGAGGCCTGCTGCTTCACGGTGCCGGTCCCCCGCTGCTTCGGGCGCTGGTACTGCGGCGTGCGTCGGATGCGGTAGACACCGGCACCGGTCTCGAACACGAGCTCGACGAAGGGCTCCACCGAGGGGTCGGCGTGCTGGCTGTGCAACCGGTCGTCGCTCGCGTCGGCACCGGCCAGTCCGCCGTAGAGGGCGAACACCACGGCGTCGATGATCGTCGACTTGCCGGAACCCGTCGGCCCTTCGAGCAGGAACACCCCGGAGGCGGCGAGCGCGGCGAAGTCGATCGACACGAGGTCCGGGTAGGGGCCGATCGCGCGGAGTTCGAGCCGATGCAGGTACATCAGCGGTCCCCCTCACGCTGGAGGGCCAGGGCAGCAGCTTCGTACGCCTCGGTCAGGATCGCGCGGTCGTCGTCGTCCGGCACGGTGCCGGTGGCGAACGACACGAAGTCGGCTGCCACCTCGACCGGGTCGGACGTCGCCGTGACCGCATGGGCGGCGGCACGCTCGGAGCGGTCGGCCGGCTCGTGCGTGATGGCGAGGGCGTGGGGGAAGTGGTCCTTCACCCGGGCGTACATCCGTTCCGGGTGGACGGTGTCCGTCACGGCGACGCGGACCCAGGCGTCCGCCGCCGACCGGTGCGCCCCGGACTCGATCTCGTCGATCGTGGCCCGGACGTCGACGAGCCGCCGCGGCACGGGCGCCGGCACGAGCTCGGCCGTCACCTGCCCGGAGTCGTCGAGGTCGACGACCGTGACGGACTTCTGCTGGTGCCGCTCGCCGAACGAGAACGCGAGCGGCGAGCCCGCATACCGCACGCGGTCGCCGTCCCCCACGCGCTGCGGCCCGTGCAGGTGCCCGAGCGCGACGTAGTCGATGCCGTCGAACACGGCACGCGCCACCCGGTCGACCCCGCCGACGCGGATGTCCTGCTCACTGTCGCTCGGTTCGGTCCCGCCGACGAACGCGTGGGCCACGACGACGCTGCGCGTACCGGGTCGCTGGGCGAGATCGGCGCGGACGCGGTCCATCGCCGCACCGACGACGGCCTGGTGCGAGCGGGCGAGCGGCTCGTCGGGCACCGCCGCGAGGGCGTACCGGGTGAGGTCGGGGTGCAGGTACGGGATGCCGTACACCGCGACGGGCCCGTCGGCGTCGTCGATGAGGACCGGGGTGGCGATGCCTGCGGGTTCGGCGAGGATCCGCACCCGCGGGTCCATCACGCCGGCACCGAAGCCGAGTCGTGCGGCGGAGTCGTGGTTGCCCGGGGTGATGACGACCGTGGCCGTCTCGGCCAGCCGTTCGAGCACCCGGGACAGCATCCGGACGGCGTCGACCGGCGGGATGGCACGGTCGTAGACGTCCCCGGCGACGACGACGAGGTCGACCGCACGCGCCCGTGCCTGGTCGACGAGCCAGTCGAGGAAGGCCGCCTGGTGCTCGAGCAGGTCGGCACCCAGCAGTGTGCGGCCGAGGTGCCAGTCGCCGGTGTGCAGGATGCGCATGCGGTCACGGTAGCGCCGGCCGGGGACATCGCCGGGTGCCCCGCGGCGACCTGTGGAGAACTCAGGGCGCGCAGGTCGCGGAGGAGATGCCGAGCAGTGACGTGACCTTCACCTTGACGGTCGGGGTGCTCAGTGCGGTCCAGGTCCCCCCGAGGTTCGTGCGGAGGTTCACCGTGTACGTCGTCCCCAGGTCGAGCAGGCCGCCACCGCTGTAGGGCAGCGACCGCTCGGTCCCCGCGACCGTCGCGACCTGTGTGGTCTGGTAGACGAGGTCGAACGAGTTGGGCGTGACGCCGGTGTACGTCCACGCGATGGTGACGGTGTTGCTGTTCAGCTGCGTGCACGTGAGGGTCGCGACGCTCGTCGCGGTCGCGGCGCCGAACGAGGTGGACGTGACGGTGGTCCGCGACCACGGCCCGGCGACGGCCTCTGCCGGCAGGAGGAACCCGGCCCCGCCCGCGAGCACGAGGACGGCGGCGGCGCCGCCGAGACGGCGGAACCGACGCGCTCGGCGGTCCGCGCGGCGGCGGGTACGGCGGCTCACGACGACGGTGGGGGCCGTGGCGACGCGCGGGACGGAGTCGACCCCCGCCTCCTGGCCGTCACCGGCACCGGCGCTGTCACCCACGCCGACGCCCACGCCGATACCGCCACCGTCACGGACACGCACGCCGCCAGCGCCACCGTCCGGCCCGCCACCCCCGTCGCGCGCCGCATCGTCGTCCGACGAGCGCCCCGCCGGACCGACCAACCGCCGCAGCGATCCGTCGACCGTGCAGAGCGCGAGCACCGCGACCAGACCGAGTGCCAGCATCCCGACCTTGCCCCACTCCCCCGCGCGGAGCCAGACGATCGGCGCACCGACGAACGGGACCCGCAGGAACGCGACTCCGTGGACGGCCGAGGGTTCGACGGGCGTGGAGTCCTGCCGGGGGTTGGCATCGCCCTTCGTGACGATCGTGCCGCGCGGACCGTCCTCGACGTAGCGGTGCATGCGGAGGTGCCCGGGCTGGTCCGGGTCGTCGACGAGCAGGACCTTGCCCATCCGGACGTCACCGGCCGACACCGGGCGGGAGACCACGACGTCGCCGGGGGTGAGCCGCGGCTCCATCGATCCGGTCATCACCGTCGTCGGCTGCCAACCGATGACGGCGGGAGCAGCCGCCCAGAGCGCGAGCCCGAGCAAGGTCGCGACGACGCCGCGGGCGATCGTGGCCACGACGATGCGCCCCCAGTCGACGGCGTCACGGAGCACGTCGTGCGGCGTGGGACCGCCGTGCACTTCGATGCTGACCATGACTGCCTTCGACCGGGGGCGCGTTGTCGGACGGTGACGGACGGGCCCGCATCGGGCTCGGTCCCGGACGTCACGCGGAGGACACGGGAGCGTCGATCACGCTCCCGTGTCGCCGGCTCAGCTGTTCTGGGCTTCCCAGGTGAAGCCGAGGGCCGCGGTGCCGCCCTGCACGGTGTTCGGTGCGGTGCTCGAGACGGTGTAGGTGAAGCGGTAGACGCGCGACTCCGAGCCGCTGCCGGTCGGGGCCCAGCTGCCGACACCCGTGGCGAAGTTGGTCGAGGCCGTGCCGAAGCCCGCGACGGTACCGCTGTAGAGCGTGCCGTTGGTCGACGCCGCGGTGAAGCCGGTGCAGGAGCCGAAGCCGCCGCCCGTGCCCTGCTCGACGGTGAGGTTGATGTTCGACGCGAGGGCGTTCGTCGTGGCCGCGTTCGTGCCGTAGAGCTTCACGGTCGAGGGCAGCGTGCCGGTCGAGGTGACCGTGATGCAGTTCGCACCGGTCGAGCCGGGCTTGAGGCCGGTCGCGTTGAACAGCGCGGTGTTGTTGTCGTCGTCGGTGAGCGCGACGCTGCCGGCCGTCCAGTTGCTGGTCGGGTTGACCGTGGTGGCCGAGAAGGCCGAGTAGGACGCGGTCGAGACGACGACACCCGAGGCCACGAGAGCGGCGGGGATGGCGATCCAGGCGGCGAGACGCGCAGCGCGCGGGGTGACACGGGACATGACGGAGCTCCTGATCCAAAGGGGCGCCGGGGTTCCGCGGTGGTTGGTCGCGACGGCGCCGTGGTTGCTACGACGATCAAGCTACTTGAGCGCCGTGTGGCTCACAAGGGAAGCTACACCCCCACAGTTGGGGGTACTTCAATCGGTGAGATACTTGTTCAATGAGCAGCACGACGGCATACCCGTGCCGTCCCGCCGATCGCGCAGGCGATCACCCTCCCGAGAAGAGCCGCCCGATGACGGACACCACCACCGCGCTCGCGCGACCCCTCGACGCCGCGCAGCTCCCCCCTGCCCCCGTGTCGCCGACCGTCAGCATCCCCGAGGTCGACCCGGACGGCGACGTCGCGACGCTGATGACGGCGTTCCGCGTGCTGCAGATGCAGCACGCGCGCGTCCTGCACCACGAGAGCTCCACCCGCGGGCTGAACGCCACGGACGCCCGGTTCGTGTTCTTCCTCGCGTCCGCCGACGGCGAGGGGATCACGCCGAAGCAGGCCGGCGAGTACCTCGAGCTCTCCACGGGTGCCATGACGAGCCTGATCGACCGGCTCGAGAAGCGCGACCACATCGAGCGTCGCCCGAACCCCGACGACCGCCGCAGCATCCTCCTCCACCTCACCCCGTCCGGGTCCGAGGTGGCGCGCGAGATCGGCGCCGTCTACTCGTCGGCGTTCCGCGAGGTCATCTCCCCCGGCGACCGCGCCGGCCTCGCCGACGCCTTCGACCGGCTCGGCGCTGCGCTCGAACGCCACTCGCGATCGGTCTCCGTCGCGGGGACGATCGCCGGCCTGCAGCCGTGACGAACGGTGTCGGACACCGCGCGTAGCGTTGCCGGCATGACCCCCTCAGAACTCCTCATCGAAGCGTTCTCCCGCGTCCCCGCCACGGTCGAGCGCGCCGTCAGCGGGCTGTCGGAGGACCAGCTGGCCGCACGTCCGGCCGCCGGTGCGAACACCCTCGCCTGGCTCGCGTGGCACATCGCGCGCGGGCAGGACGCCCAGATCGCGGACCTCGCGGGCACCGAGCAGGTGTGGACGGCGGACGGCTGGGTGGAGCGGTTCGGACTGCCGTTCCCCGCCGAGGCGCTCGGCTACGGCATGTCGCGGGACGACGTCGGACGCGTCCGTGCCTCGGCGGACCTGCTGGTCGGCTACCTCCGCGCGGTGCACGACCGCACGGTCGCCTACGTCGGCACGCTCGCGCCGGCGGACTTCGACCCGGTGGTCGACGACGCGTGGGACCCGCCCGTCACGCGGGGCGCGCGACTCGTCAGCATCCTCGACGACTGCACGCAGCACGCCGGGCAGGCCGGGTACGTGCGCGGGTTGCTCTTCTTCAACCGCTGACGCGGTCGTGACGGACGGGAGGCGCGGTGCCAGCTGGCACCGCGCCTCCCGTCCTGCGTCGGCTCGCGACTACCGCGCGGCGAGCTCCGCGACGATCCCGTCACCGGGGGCGGCGTCGACGAGGTCCGCCTCGATCTCCGCGTGCTCGAGGATGCCCTCGATCTTGCGGCGACGGCTGCGCGGGACGATCGTGACGACGGTGCCCTCCTTGCCGGCACGACCCGTGCGGCCCGAGCGGTGCATGTACGCCTTGTAGTCGTCGGGCGCATCGGCCTGCACGACGAGCGACACGTCGTCCACGTGGATGCCACGGGCGGCGACGTCGGTCGCGACGAGCACGTTCACGCGGCCGCTCGTGAGGAGCTGCAGGTTCCGCTGCCGGCGCGACTGGTTCAGATCGCCGTGGAGCGAGGTCGCGCGGATGCCGGCGTCCTCGAACTGGTCGGCGAGCCGCTCGGCGTAGGCGCGGGTGCGGGCGAACACGATGGTCTTGCCGGCGCCGGCGACGAGCTCCTCGAGGAGCTGGTCCTTCTGGCGCTGCTCGACCACGAGCACGCGGTGGTCGATCGTCGACGAGGCCTGGTCCTCACCGGCGACCTCGTGGACGGACGGCTCGTGCAGGAACTGCTCGACGAGCGACGCGACCTGGGCGTCGAGCGTCGCGCTGAACAGGAGCTTCTGGGCGCGGTTGCCCTCGGGGGTGACCTCGGCCGTGGCGGAGAGGATCTCCTGCACCGGCTCGAGGAACCCGAGGTCGCACATGTGGTCGGCCTCGTCGAGCACGGAGATGACGACCTCACTGAGGTCGAGCGTCCCCTTGTTCATGAGGTCCTGCACGCGCCCCGGGGTGCCGACGATGATGTCGACGCCGCGCTCGAGCGCACCGACCTGGCGGCCGTACGGGACACCGCCGTAGATCTGCGTCGTGAAGAGGCCCACCGAGCGGGCGATCGGCTGCACGGTGCGGTCGATCTGCAGGGCGAGCTCACGCGTCGGCGCGAGGATGAGCGCACGCGGGGCGCGGCCCATCTTGCGCTTCGTGCCGCCGCCGTTCTCCATGAGCTTCTCGACGAGCGGGGCGCCGAAGGCGATGGTCTTGCCGGAGCCCGTGCGGCCACGGCCGAGCACGTCCTTGCCCGCGATCACGTCGGGGATCGTCGCTGCCTGGATCGGGAACGGGCTCGTGGCGCCGAGTTCGGCCAGGGCGCGGGAGATGTTGCCGCCGATGCCGAGGTCGGCGAAGGTCACGCCCTCGACGTCGGCCGCGAGGGTCGCCTCGGCCTGGAGCTTCTCGAGCTTGACGTCGTCGGCGGGGACGAAAGGCTTGCGCTCGGTGTCGTCGCGGTCGAAGCGGCGCGGGGCGCGGTCGTCGCGGTCGAACCGGCGCGGGGCGCGGTCGTCACGGTCGAAGTTCCGGCGCGGACGGTCGTCGGCGTCACGGCGGGGAGCGCGGTCGTCGCGGTCGAAGCGACGGGGAGCGCGGTCGTCGCGGTCGAACCGGCGGGGCGCACGGTCGTCACG
>NZ_MJGR01000014.1:118971-120881 GCF_001865105.1 Curtobacterium sp. MCBA15_016 | reverse complement strand
CCCGCACATTTCGCCCGCTCGCCCGGCGACCGCGCGCAGTAGCGTGAAACCGCAGCGTCCGCCGACCGGCACCGGGCGACCGCCGCGGGGAATCGGAACCCGAGCTGGAAGGTTGCAGGGGAACACACGGGAACCCGCCTCCGGGCCGGTCGTCGAACACCCACCAACACGCAGCACCCCGCACCCCGCACCCGCAGGACCCACGAACAGGAGCACCACCATGGCCACCGACTGGATCGCGCTGCAGGCACTCGCGGCAGCCGAGTTCGGCCGCCGCGTCGCCGCCGTCACGGACTGGGACGCGTCGACCCCCGACTCCGAATGGACCACCCGAGACCTCGTCCGACACGTCGTCGAGGAGCAGCGGTGGATCCCGAAGCTCCTGACGGGGTGCGACTACGCCCAGGCCGAAGCGGATCTCGAAGCGGTCGGCTCTGACCTCGCGGCCGAGTGGGCGAAGTTCGCGGCCGAAGCCATCGAGGCGTGGCAGAGAACGCCCGCTGACACGCCGGTGCACCTCGCCACGGACGTCGTCCCGGCGGGGCAGTACCTCACCGAGCAGACCAGCGACATCACGATCCACACGTGGGACCTCGCGCGGGCGACCGGCAGCGACGAGACCCTGCCGGACGAACTCGTGCAGGCCGTGTGGGAGCACTTCGAGCCGCAGATCGAGGACCTCGCCGCGACGGGGCTCTACGCCGCACCGGTCGACGTCGACGAGGACGCGCCGCTGCAGGTCCGCCTCCTCGCGGTCACAGGGCGCGATGCCAGGGTGGCGGCATGACCGAAACCGCCCGCTCGGCAACCCCCGAAACCGCCCGCTCGACAAGCCCGGCAACCCCCGAAACCACCCGCTCGACAAGCCCCGAAACCGCCCGCTCGACAAGCCCGGCAACCCCGACCACCCGCCTCGGCGCCTCCGGCCTCCAGATCAGCTCCGTCATCCTCGGCATGATGTCCTACGGCGACCCCGACAAGGGCGCCCACGAGTGGAGCGTCGGCATCGACGAGGCCCGCCCCTTCGTCCGCCGCGCCTACGACCAGGGCATCACCACCTTCGACACCGCGAACGTCTACTCCGCGGGCAGCTCCGAGGAGATCACCGGCACCCTCCTCAAGGAACTCGCCCCGCGCGAGGAGGTCCAGGTCTTCACCAAGGTCTTCAACCGCATGCGCCCGGGCCCCAACGGCGCAGGGCTCTCGCGGGCGGCGATCATGCACGAGATCGACGCCTCGCTGACCCGCCTCGGCACGGACTACGTCGACCTGTACCAGATCCACCGCTTCGACCCGCACACCCCGGTCGAGGAGACGATGGAGGCCCTCCACGACGTCGTGAAGTCGGGCAAGGCGCGCTACATCGGCGCGAGCAGCATGTGGGCGTGGCAGTTCGCCGAGATGCAGCACGTGGCCGACCTGAACGGCTGGACGCGGTTCGTCAGCATGCAGGACCAGTACAACCTCCTCGAACGCGAGGAGGAGCGCGAGATGCACCCCTTCTGCGCCCACACCGGCGTCGGCGTGATCCCGTGGAGCCCGCTCGCCCGCGGCAAGCTCACCCGCCCCTGGGACGCGCAGGGGTCCGGCAGCAGGGCCGACACCGACGAGTTCGGCAAGACGCTCTACAAGCAGGACGAGGACGCCAACCGCGCGATCGTCGACGCGGTGCAGCAGGTGGCCGAGGCGCACGACGCGAGCATGGCGCAGATCGCCCTCGCGTGGGTGATGCGACAGCCGGCGGTCTCCGCCCCGATCGTCGGCGCGACGAAGGAGCACCACATCGACGACGCGGTCGCTGCGACGACGATCGAGCTCACGGACGACGAGGTCACCCGTCTCGAATCCGCGTACACACCCCGGGTGCCGTCCGGTTTCTGACGCACCCACCGGACGGACGGGAGGCGCGG
>NZ_MJGR01000014.1:75129-118455 GCF_001865105.1 Curtobacterium sp. MCBA15_016 | reverse complement strand
GGCGCGGTGCCAGCTGGCACCGCGCCTCCTGGCCGTCAGACGGTCGCGTCCGGAATCCGCCGCTCGCCGCCCAGCCGCGCGATCCGCACGAGCGCCGCGCGCTCCGTCCCCGGCTGGTGCCCGAGCACGGCACCGATGCCGTCGAGCACCACGCCCGCGGTCCGCCGGACCGGGAACTCCACCGGCCCGACCGCAGGCGTCCGCAACCCGAGCATCGAGCGGTGCCGCGGATCCAGGGAGACGACCGCGCCGTCGAAGAGCGCCCGGTACCCGGGGCGCAGCAGGCGTGCGAGGGGCGGGTCCTTGATGAACCGGACGACGTCGAGCGTCCGTGCGGTCGCGACGAGTTCCCCGCGGTCGAGGTACCCGTTCATCTGGGCGCGGAGCTCGGCGTCGGACTCGGGGGCGTCCTCGACGCCCATCAGCCGGCCGGCGATCGCCCATTCGCGGACGTAGGCGTCGGCACCGCCGGGGATGGGTTCGCCCCACAGCTGCGCACTGCGGAGGAAGGCGTCGGTGAACGCGAGGTGCACCCACCGGGCGAGGTCCGGGTCGTTCGCGGCGTACGGCTTCGTGACCCCGTGTCCGTCGACGTACTCGCCACGGACGCGCTCGTGGAGCTTCCGGACCCAGGCGCTCGCGGACCGGGCCGCCGTGGTGTCGCCGTGCGAGACCGTGTAGATCCAGCGGATCGTGCCGGCGAGGCGGCCGAACGGGTCCTCGCGGTAGCGGGAGTGGTCGGCGACGCCGGCGAGCGCCCCCGGGTGGAGCGCCTGGACGAGCAGGGCGCGGACACCCGCGAGGATCGTCTGCTTCCCACCGTGCACCGACCAGGTGGCGGAGCCGGGCCCGAAGAACCCGGCGTCCGTGCCCTGTTCGAGCTCGTCGATCCAGGCCGGGCGCTCCGTCGCACCACCGGTGAACGTGTCGTTGAGACGGGATCGGAAGGCATCGGCGACAGAGGGCATGACGCCATCGTCCGTCGTGCCCCTGACAACGCGCTCGGGTGGCCCGCTAGGTTGGTCGGCGTGAGCATCGACACGCCTCGTCCCTGGCTTGCCTCGTACGCCCCGGGGGTCCCGCACGACATCGACGAGCCGACCGGCTCCCTGTACGACATCGTGGAGGGGTCCGCCAGGCGCTTCCCGAAGAAGGTCGCACTCGAGTTCTTCAAGCGGACGACGACGTACGCCGAGCTCGAGGAGCAGATCCTCCGGGCGGCGAACGGCCTCCGCAAGCTCGGGGTGACCGCCGGCGACCGGGTGGCGATCGTGCTGCCGAACTGCCCGCAGCACATCGTGGCCTTCTACGCCGTGCTCCGCCTCGGCGCCGTGGTCGTCGAGCACAACCCGCTGTACACGCCTCGCGAGCTCCGCCACCAGTTCGAGGACCACGGCGCGAAGGTCGCGATCGCGTGGGACAAGTCGGTGGCGACGCTGCAGGACTTCCCCTCGGACGTGAAGCTCGACGCGATCGTCTCGGTCGACCTCACCCGCGCGATGCCGCGTGGAACCCGGATCGCGCTGTCGCTGCCGGTCGCGAAGGCCCGCGAGTCCCGGGCGAAGCTGACCACCACGGTGCGCGGCACGACGCCGTGGGACGACCTCGTGTCGAACCGGAAGCTGTCGAAGCGCCACCCCCGACCCGCCACCGACGACGTCGCCCTGATCCAGTACACGTCGGGCACGACGGGCGTGCCGAAGGGTGCGGTGCTGTCGCACGGCAACCTCATCGCGAACGCCGCACAGGCCCGGGCGTGGGTCCCGCAGATCCAGCCCGGAGACGGCAGCGTGGTCTACGCGGTCCTGCCGATGTTCCACGCCTACGGCCTGACGCTCTGCCTGACCTTCGCGATGAGCATGGCCTCGCGGCTCGTGCTGTTCCCGACGTTCGACCCGGCACTCGTGCTCGCTGCGATGAAGAAGCACCCGCCGACGTTCCTGCCGGCGGTGCCCCCGATCTACGCGCGGCTGCAGCACGCGGCGGACTCCGCGAAGGTCTCGCTCGAGGGGATCGAGATCGGCATCTCCGGGGCGATGGCGCTCTCGAAGGAGGTCGTCGAGCCGTGGGAGGCCCGCACCGGCGGCTACCTCGTCGAGGGCTACGGCCTGTCCGAGTGCTCCCCCGTCCTGCTCGCGAACCCGGTGTCCCCGGCCCGGCGCCTCGGGTCGATCGGCCTGCCGCTGTCCTCGACCGAGGCGCGGGTGGCCGACCCGGACGACCCGACGAAGGTCCTCGGGACCGACGAGCCGGGCGAGCTCCAGGTCCGCGGGCCCCAGGTCTTCCGTGGGTACTGGGGCAAGGCCGAGGCCACCGACGAGGTCTTCACGCCGGACGGCTGGTTCCGGACCGGTGACATCGTGGCGATCGACGCCGACGGGTACGTCCGGATCGTCGACCGTCTCAAGGAGCTCATCATCACCGGCGGGTTCAACGTCTCCCCGACCGAGGTCGAGGACGCCCTGCTCAAGCACCCGAGCGTGCGCGAGGTCGCGGTCGTCGGGATCACCCAGGCCGGCAACGAGCAGGTCGTCGCGGCCGTCGTGCCGAAGGACCCCGCGACGTTCGACGCCGATGCCCTGCGGGCGTGGTCGCGCGAGCACCTCGCCGCGTACAAGGTGCCCCGCCGGGTGGTCGTGGTCGAGGACCTGCCGCGCTCGATGATCGGCAAGGTGCTGCGGCGGAAGGTGCGCGACCAGATCCTCGGCGAGTAGCGGCGAACCCCTGGCGGCGCGCCCCTGGCGGCGCGCCCGTACCGCTAGGCGCGCGTCCGCTCCGGCACGGCCAGGACCGCCAGCCCGACGACCACCAGCCCGATGCCGACCCAGCCTCCGGTACCGACGTGCTCCCCCACCACGAGCACGGCGAGCACCGCGGCCACGACGGGCTCGAACAACGACAGCAGCGTCGCGACCGAGGCGCTCACGGACCGCAGCCCGACGGCGTACAGCGAGTGGCCGAGCACCGTCGGCACGAGCGCGAGGTACAGGAACACCGGCCAGTTCGCCGCGACCCCGAGCGACGCCTGCCCGCCCACGACGGCGAGCACCACGAGCGGGACCGCCGCGAGCCCGAACACCGCCCCGACGAGTCCACGCTCACCCGGCAGCGACGCGCGAGCCAGCAGCGAGGCACGATCCGCCACGGACACACCGCCGGGCAGCGCGACGGGAAGGGGCACCGCACGCATGCCCCGCGCGACCGCCCACGAGTACAGCGCGTACGTCAGACCGGCGAGCAGCGCACTCCCGAGGCCGAGCACGAGCGACCCGTCCCGATCGGAACCACCCGACGCGCCCGCATGCTCGGAGGACCGCGCGAGCGTCACGACGACCATCCCGACCACGCTCACCAGGGTGGCGACGACCCACTTGCGCGTGACGCGCCTCCCGTCCGCCACCCACTCGACGAGCCCCGCGAACACGGGCGACGACCCGATGGCCACCGTCGTGCCCAGCGCGACGCCCGCGTCGGCGAGAGCCGCGTAGAACGCGACCGCGTAGACGACGAGCGACGCCGCGCCGAGCAGCGCCCAGCGACGGCTCGCCGGGTCGGCGACCGCGCGGAGCGTGCCGCGACCGGCGCCGAGGGCGAGGACGATCCCGCCGAGGCCGAACGTCACGGCCCCGAACACGAACGCGGGGACCCCGGGCGCGAAGTGCGTCGCGGTGCCGGTGGTCCCCCACACGGCCGCGGCGACGAGGACCGCCGCGAGCCCGCCGACGGGCCTGGAGGCGCGGCTCGCGTCCGCCCCGCCCGTCACGACACGTGGACGCTCGGTCGACGGTTCACGTCGGGCTCCGCCTCGCGCAGCACCTCGCGCGTCACGGGGGCGACGTCACCGACGCCGGTGAACACGAAGCGGATGGCGTTGCGGATCGGGCTGCCCTCGTTCCACTCGAAGTAGATGCTCGGGACGACGCCGGCGATGTCCCGGATCGCGAGGAGCGTCGACGCGATCGTGTTCGGCACGTTGCCCGACCGGACCTTGAGCACGCGGTGCCCGTGGATGACGTGGCCCTCGACGACGAGGTCCTCCTCGAAGTCGGAGGAGTCGGCGGGCAGGACCTCGAGGAACATCGTCGGCACGCGGGCGGGGATGCCGGAGTCGCGGCGTTCCTCGCGCCCCTTCGACCGGTACGCCTCGGCCGTGCCGGCACCCGGTTCGTTCGCGATGATGCAGACCGAGCTGAACTGGTCGGCGTCGGCCTCGATGAACTGCCGGGCGGTGGCGTCGAGCTCGATCGACGACGCACGGAGCTCGAACGACCGGCGGACGCGGGAGACCAGCGAGACCACCACGATCGCGATGATGAAGATCGCGGCGATCCGGACGCCGTCCGGCCGCTCGATGACGTTCGCGACGGTCGTGTACACGAAGACCACCGCGATGATGCCGAACCCGATCGTGCGCTTCTTCTGCTGCTTGCGCCGGGCCGACAGCGTCACCGCGACCGCGGCGCTGGTGATGAGGACGAGCACGCCCGTGGCGTAGGCGCCGCCCTGCGCGTCGACGTTCGCCTGGAAGATGATCGTGATCACGAAGGCGATGAGCGTGAAGATGATGACGAGCGGCCGGGTCGCCCGCGCCCACTGCGGTGCCATGCCGTAGCGGGGCAGGAACCGGGGCACGAGGTTGAGCAGACCCGCCATCGCACTCGCACCGGCGAACCACAGGATCGCGACCGTCGAGAAGTCGTACACGGAGCCGAACACGCCGCCGAGGTACTCGTGCGCCAGGTACGCCAGCGCCCGCCCGTTCGCACCGCCGCCCGGCTGGAACTCCTGCTGCGGGATGAGGAACGTCGTGACGATCGACGAGGTGATGAGGAACGAGCTCATGATGACCGCGGCGACGGTGAGCAGGCGCTTCGTCCCGCGGATCCGCCCCTCGGGTCGGGCGCTCGTGTCGTCGGACGCGTCGCCGCGCACCTGCGGCATCACCGCGACGCCGGTCTCGAAGCCGGACAGGCCCAGCGCGAGCTTCGGGAAGACGATGAGGGCGATGCCGATCATCACGAGCGGGTTGCTGTGCTGCGCCGTGAGGCCGCTCCACCAGTCGCTCGCCACCATCGGGTTCTCGAACACGTGCCACAGGGACACCCCGACGACGACCGCGTTGAGCAACAGGTACACCGCGACGAGCGCGACCGCGATGCCGATCGCCTCCTTGAAGCCGCGGAGGAACACCACCCCGAGCAGGAGCAGCAGTGCGAGCGTGAGCGGCACCGGGATCTCGGTGAACCAGTGCGGCGTGAAGGGGTTCTCGGCGATGTGCGCCGTCGCGTCCGCCGCGGACAGCGTCATCGTGATCATGAAGTCCGTCACGGCGAACCCGAGCAGCACGAGCACGAAGAGCTTGCCGGCCCACCAGGGCAGGAGCTTCTCGAGCATCATGATCGAGCCGGCGCCCCGGAAGCTGTCCTGGGCGACCCGACGGTACACCGGCAGCGCGCCGAACAGCGTGACGAGCACGAGCACGATCGTCGCGATCGGCGACAGGAGCCCTGCGGCGAGCGCGGCGATCGCGGGCTGGTACCCGAGCGTCGAGAAGTAGTCGACGCCCGTGAGGCACATGACGCGCCACCACGAGTGGGTCTTCTCCACCTCGACCTGGTGCGGGCCCTGGTGCGAGGCGCCCTGGTCGGCCCCGTGCAGCATCCAGCGACGCACACGGGTGCTTCGGTCGAGGGGAGGCTCGGTCGCGTCGCGTTCCGCGGCCCGCTCGGCGTCTGTCGCGGTCACGGACACGATCGTAGGCCGTCCTAGCGCCGTGGTCTCGCGATCACCGCCGCGACACCGGCCACCACGAGCAGGACCCCGGCGGTCAGGCAGGCCCCGAGCAGGAGCGTCATCGGGTCGACGGTGAACCACGGCAGGGCGCTCACGGCCATCGCGGCGGCGAACACGAGGAGGACGACCCCCCAGAAGACCGTGCCGAAGCGGGGTGCACGGCGCGGGCGGCGAGCGGGTGCCGGGGCCCCGTCGAACGGGGTGGTCGGGGTGGTCGGGTCGACCGGGGTGGTCCGGTCGTCGGGGGTGGTCTCGTCGTTCGTCATCGTCTCGTTCCTCACTGGTCGACGGTCACGGCGCGCGGCACGTCGACGCCGCCGCCGATGACCCACACGTGCACGGTCGTGGTCTCGGCGGCGTCCGCCGATCGCGCTGCCCGGTTCTCGACGGTCGTCGTGCCGAGCGCGCCACCGAGGCTGTCGTCCGCGTCGTCGTCCGGACGGAGCTCGACGCCGTACCCGATGCCGCTCACCCGGACCCGGACGGGTGCGTCGGTCGGCAGCTGGACCTCGGCTCCCCCGGCTCCGAGCCAGAGGTTCACCGTCCCGCCGCCGTCGGCCTCGTCGAGCCCGCGGAGGTCCAGCGTCGGCCCACCGACCACCATCGCGTAGTTCCGCTCGGTGCCCGGCCGCACGTCGTCCACCCGCCAGGTGGTCCCGCCGACGACCGTGACCTGCGTGCCGGTCGGCAGCACACCCGTCACGACGAGCGCGACGACCCCGATGGTCGAGAACAGTCCGAGGCCACCGCTCTCCCGCCCGCGCACGCCGGCCACGACGGTCGCCACGGCGAGCACGGCGACCGCGGCGGCGATCCCGAGCACCGGCACGGGCAGGTCGGTCTGCTGCGCCCACACCGCGACGCCGGCTCCGACGACGAGGGCGAGGCCCAGGCTCACGGCGACGTACCCGGCACCGGGGAGCCGGTCGGCTCGCTCCGCGCGCCGTTCCGCCTGACGCTGCCGTTCCGCGCGCATCCGCTCGGTGTGCTGACGGTGTCGGTCCGCCGCGGAGGTCGTGTCCCACTGCCAGGAGGTGCTGCTCGCCCCCGCCGCGGACCCACCGGGAGCGACGTGGTCGGGTCCACCCGCCGTGGTCGCGCCCGTCGCCGCCCACGGCGTCGGCGTGGGGTCGTCGGCACTCGTCCAGAAGTCGCGCCGCGTGCCCGGCTCCGCCTGCTCGCCGGCTGCCGGCTGCGAGCCCCGGCGCGCCAGGACCACCACGAGCCACACCGCGCACCCCACGAGGGCGATCGTCCACGCGGTCCCGAGCGTGGCCGAGAGCCAGCCGGGCATCCCCCACGCCACCGGGACGCCCTGCCACCAGATGCCCTGGACGGCGGGGACGAAGGTCAGCACCACGAGGACGCCGATGGCGATGAGCGCCGGGTCGAGCACCCCGCGGATCATCCGCTCGACGTGGATGCGTCCGGACGAGTCCGGCAGCAGCGCCCACCCCGCCGCGTAGGCGAGGAACACCGGGCCGCCGAGGAGCGCCACGACGATCGCGACGCCCCGCACCACGAGCGGGTCGAGCCCGGTGCGCTCGGCGACGGCGCCGCACACGCCGGCGAGCCAGCGGTCGTCGGACCGGGTGACGTGGATGCCCCGGATCCAGTCGAAGAACCGTGTCGCCGACGCGGGGCCGCCGGTGTCCTGTTGTGTCATGGCCACCAGCATCGTGGCCGCCGACGGTCGGCACCATCGGGGTTCACCCTGATCGTCCCCTGATCCCCGCCCCCGAGCCCGCGGTCGGCGGACCCGGGGTGCCAGGATTGGCCCATGCCGACCGCCACGATGTCCCGCCCGGCCCTCCGGGTCGTCGGTGGCGTGTGCGGCGGGTTCGCTGCCCACACCGGGCTGCCCGTCGGCGCGGTGCGGCTCGCGACCGCGGTGCTGGCGGTGTGCGGCGGGGCCGGTGTCCTGCTCTACGCCTGGCTCTGGGCGACGACGCCGAGCCAGGGTCCGGCGACGCCGACGTCCCTGCGGGCGGTGCTGACCCGTCCCGCAGCGGAGGCCGAGGCCGCGCCGGACGAGCACGCGCGCCGGGCGCCGGTCGTGGAGATCCTGCTCGGCATCGCCCTGCTGACGGCGGGCGGCGCGATGGTCGCCTCACGGCTCGGCGCCGACGTCCCGCTCGCGTTCATCGTGCCGGCGATCGTCGTCGCCACCGGAGCGGCACTCGCGTGGCGGCAACTCGACGCCCTCCGGAACGTCCGCGCCGCGGGGTCCTCCGCCCTCGTCGTCCGGGCCCTCGGCGCGCTCGTGCTCGTCGTGCTCGGCATCCTGCTGTTCTTCACCTCGAGCACGCACCCGAACGTCTGGACGGTCCTCACCGCCGCGACCGCGGTGCTGCTCGGCGTCGCCGTCGTGGTCGCGCCCTGGGTGGTCCGGCTCGTCCGCGACCTCGCCGAGGAGCGCGCCGCCCGCGTGCGCGACGTCGAGCGGGCCGAGATCGCGGCGCACCTGCACGACTCCGTCCTGCAGACCCTGGCGCTCATCCAGCAGCGGGCCGAGCCGGGCTCCGACGCCGCACGACTCGCGCGGGCACAGGAACGCGAACTCCGGTCGTGGCTGTTCGCCGAGCAGGCCGAGCCGACCGCCGACCTCGGGGCCCAGCTCCGGGCGACCGCGGTCGAGATCGAGACCGAGTACCCGGCGCAGGTCGAGGTGATCGCGATCGGTCCGGCGCGCGCCGACCTGCCCGAGGGCATCGTCGCGGCCGCCCGCGAGGCGATGCTCAACGCCGCTCGGCACGCCGGCGGGACCGTCCGGGTGTACGCCGAGACCGCCCACGACCGCGTGGAGGTCACCATCGGCGACCGCGGGCCGGGCTTCGACCCCGCGGCGGTCCCGGAGGGCCGCTACGGCGTCCGCGAATCGATCGTCGGCCGGATGCAGCGCATCGGTGGCACCGCGACGATCGCGCCGGGGCCGGGACGCACCGGCACCGAGGTCCGTCTGGTCCTCCCCCTGACCGCCCCCGACCGGCCGACCGAGGAGCACCCGTGACCGACGACCCCACCGCGCAGCCGCAGGCCGCACCGCTCACCGTCGCCATCGTGGACGACCACTCCATCTTCCGGGCCGGCGTGCGCGCCGGGCTGCCGCCGCGCCTCCTGGTCGTCGGTGAGGCCGCGACCGTCGACGAGGCCGTCGACCTCGTCGCCGCGACCCGACCGCGCGTCGTCCTGCTCGACGTCCACCTGCCCGGCGGTGCGGGCGGTGGTGGCGCCGAGGTGATCGCGCGCGCCGCCCCGGGCCACCCGGACACCCGGTTCCTCGCGCTGAGCGTCTCGGACGCGGCGGACGACGTGGTGCGGGTGATCCGGGCGGGAGCGCGCGGGTACATCACCAAGAGCTCGTCGGAGGCCGACGTCGCCGAGGCGATCGACCGCGTGGCCGAGGGGGACGCGGTGTTCTCGCCGCGGCTGGCCGGTTTCGTGCTGGACGCGTTCGGCGCGGTGAGCGGCGAGACCGCGCAGGTCGACACGGAACTCGACCGCCTGTCGGCGCGCGAGCAGGAGGTGATGCGGCTCATCGCCCGCGGGTACGCCTACAAGGAGGTCGCCGCGGACCTGTTCATCTCGGTGAAGACCGTGGAGACGCACGTGTCGAAGGTCCTGCGGAAGCTGCAGCTGTCGAACCGGCACGAGCTCACGGCGTGGGCGCTCCAGCGGAAGCTCCTCTGAGCACGCGGTCGACGCCTCACTTCGAGCTGATGCGCGTGTACTTGTTCACCGACCACGGCACGAACACCACCAGCATCACCGCGATCCCGATCAGCACCGTCACGATCGGGTGCTGCATCGTCCAGATGTCCGGCACCGGCGCCGAGCCGACGTTGCCGAACAGCTCGCGGGCGGCCTGCACGAGCGACGACACCGGGTTCCACTCCGCGAAGACCCGCAGCACGAGCGGCAGCGTGTCGCTCGGGACGAAGGCGTTGGAGATGAACGTCAACGGGAACAGGATCATGAACGAGGCGTTGTTGATGACCTCGGGCGTCTTGACGCTCATGCCCAGCAGCGCCATCACCCAGCTGAACGCGTAGCTGAACAGCAGCAGCAGTGCGATGCCGGCGAGGAACTCCAGCGGCGACGAGTTCACCCGCCACCCGACCGCGAGCCCGGTGAGCATCATGATCGCCATCGAGATGCCGTTCAGCACCAGGTCGGAGTTCGTCCGGCCGACGAGCACCGCGGACGCCGACATCGGGAGCGTGCGGAACCGGTCGATCAGCCCTTCCTTGAGGTCCTGCGCCATCGCCGAGCCGGAGAACGTCGCGCCGAACACGACCGTCTGGGCGAAGATCCCCGCCATCAGGAACTGCGTGTAGTCGGTCCCCTGCACCTGGATCGCGCCGCCGTAGACCTGGCTGAAGAGCAGGACGAACATGATCGGCTGCAGCACCGCGAACACGAGCATGTCCGGCGACCGCTTGATCTTGATGAGGTTCCGCTTCGTGACCGTCCAGCCGTCCTCGAACCAGACCGCCGCGGGCGAGGTGACGACGACGGGCAGCTGCCGGCCGAGTGCCGTGGCGGGTGTGGTGGCGGTCATCGTGCCGCCTCCTTCTGCTTCGTGGCAGCCGGGTCGACCGCATCGTCGTCCGTCGCCGCGTGGCCGGTGAGCCGGAGGAACACGTCGTCGAGGGTGGGGCGTCGCATGCCGGCGTCGTGCAGCTCGATGCCGGCGTCACCGAGGTCGGCGAGCACCCGCTGGAGGGCCGAGGGTCCGGCCTCGACCGCGATGGCGTGGGTCCGGCCGTCGCCGGAGGCCTCGACCTCGCCGACGCCGTAGCGACGGAGGACGGTCGTGGCGGCGTCCGCATCGCCCTGGTCGACCAGCGTGACGACGACCCGGTGGCCGCCGACCTGGGCCTTGAGGTGGTCGGAGGTGCCCTCGGCGATGACGGTCCCGCCGTCGATCACCGCGATGTCGTCGGCCAACTGGTCGGCTTCTTCGAGGTACTGCGTGGTGAGGAGCACCGTCGTGCCCTCGGCCACGAGCCCCTCGATGATGCCCCAGAGCGCGAGCCGGCTGCGCGGGTCGAGCCCGGTGGTCGGCTCGTCGAGGAACAGCACGCGGGGGTTCATCACGAGCGCGCCGGCGAGGTCGATCCGCCGCCGCATGCCGCCGGAGAAGCCCTTCACGGGGCGGTCCCCGGCCTCGGCCAGGTCGAAGACGTCGATGAGCTCGCGCGCCCGTTCCCGCGCCGTCCGACGACCGAGGTGGTAGAGCCGCCCGATCATCTCGAGGTTCTCGAACCCGGTCAGGTTCTCGTCGACCGCGGCGTACTGGCCGGAGACCCCGATGGAACGCCGGGTGGCCTGCGGGTCGGCGATGACGTCGATGCCGTCGATCGTCGCCGTGCCGCTGTCGGGCGTGATGAGCGTGGTCAGCACCTTCACCGTGGTGGTCTTGCCGGCACCGTTCGGCCCGAGCAGCGCCTTGACGGTGCCCTGCGGCACCACCAGGTCGAGCCCGGCCAGTGCGTGCACGGGACCGGACTTCGATCGGTACGTCTTGGTCAGCCCGGAGGCTTCGATGATGGCCATGTCGCTCCCTTGTCGAGCATGGAACATATCAGATGGTCGGTGCCGACCGTGACGCGCTACACGTCGAAGTCACCACCGAAGTCGCTGAAGCCACCGCCGAAGTCGGATCCGCTGTCGCCCCAGCCCGCACTCTCGAACCCGCCGCCGTCGGACGCGCCGCTGTCGGACGCGCCTCCGTCACCGGAGTCGGCACCAGTGTCCTCCGAACCACCGTCACCCGCAGCATCGGTACCGCCGTCGAACGATCCGGGGTCCGGCAGGAAGGCGCTCATGATGGCCGAACCGATCACGTAGCCGGCGACCGTCCCGAGGATCGAGGCGCCGATCATGCTGCCGAACGAGGGACCGGAGCGCTGCCCGGCACCGCCGAACATCCCGCCGCGACCGTTCCCGACACCACCGAGCGAGCGCTCCATGAACCCGGGCTGCCGGATCTCCGAGCGCGTCGCGGCCTGGGCCAGGGAGCGCGGGTCGTCGCCGCGCGGGGCCTCGCCGGCCGGCGCGGACCGGGTGAACTCGTCGTAGACCATCCGGCGCTGCTCGTCCGTGAGCTTCGCGAAGGCCTCGGCGTGGACCTCCTCGATGCGCTCCGGCGGGGCCGTGCGGAGCAGGTAGCGGTAGCGCTCGACCGCACGCTCGTCGTCGGTCGACGCCTGCTGGCCACCGGTCGGGTCGCCGCCGCCCCACTGCGGCGTGCCGTACTGGCCGCCGGCCGCCGGCGCTCCCGTGGGCGCGGGCTGGTGGTAGGACTGCTGGCCGTAGCGGTACCCCTGCTGCTGCGGCTGTCCCCACTGGTTCTGCTGCGCGGCGCCGTTCTGGTCGCGCTCCGGACGTCCGAGCAGGCGGTCGAGGAATCCCATGGTCGATGCTCCTTCGGGTGCGCCCCGCCGGCGGCGGAGCAGTGCGGCCCGCCGTGGAGCGGTGCCGTGGACTGCCACCCTAGGGAGCGCCGGCGACCGCTGACTGAACGCCCGCACAGAGTCACCCGAGAGCCGGCGGTGCAGGATGGCCTGCGTGACCGCGGACCTCGACGAACTCCGACGGCTCCGGCGCGCCCGCAGCCGGATGGACCGCGCCTACGCCGAACCCCTCGACGTCCCGTCGCTCGCCGCCGGCGCCTTCATGTCGCCCGCCCACTTCAGCCGCCGGTTCCGCGCCGCCTACGGCGAGACCCCTTACGCGTACCTGATGACCCGGCGCATCGAACGGGCACAGGCGCTCTTCCGGAGCACCGGGCTCAGCGTGACCGAGGTCTGCCTCGCCGTCGGCGCGACGAGCCTCGGATCGTTCTCGTCGCGCTTCACCGAGCTCGTCGGGATGACCCCGTCGCAGTACCGTGCCACCGATCACGACGCCCTCGCCGGCGTGTGGAGCTGTCACGCCATGGTCGTCACCCGACCCGTTCGAGCAGGATCCGAGAAGCGCGGGGCGACCGGGCGGTCCTAGTCTCGCTGCCATGAGCATCCAGATCAGCGGCGTGCACGTGCTCGCCGACGACATCGACGCCGCCGTCGCCTTCTACGGCGACGTCCTCGGCTTCACCGTCCGAAACACCGTCGAGAACGGCGGGTTCCGGTGGGTGACCCTCGCGAGCGAGGACCACGCCGACCTCGAGCTCGTCCTGTCCGAGCCGCACGCCGGTCGGTCGCAGGAGGACGGCGACGCGATCGCCGCGCTCCTCGCCAAGGGCGGCCTCGCCATGCTGCAGCTCCGCGTGTCCGACCTCGACGCCACGTTCGACCGGATCACGGCGAGTCCCGACGCCGAGGTCCTGCAGGAGCCCACCGACCAGTTCTGGGGCGTCCGCGACGCGGCCGTCCGCGACCCCGCGGGCAACATGGTGCGGATCGCGCAGGCCTGACGGCCCGTCACGCGCCCACCTGTGGGCCGGGAGGCGCGGGTCGGGCCCGCACCGCGCCTCCAGGCCCACGGGGGTGACGCTCAGACGGCGGCGAGCGCCGCCGTCCACACGGCGTGCAGTTCGTCAGCCGCACCCGGGTGCGCCACCAGGAACGGCTCCCCCGCCGGCGGGAACCCGTCGACGGGGCCCTCCCGGGTGAGCACGACGCCGCCCGCCTCGTGCACGAGCAACACCGCAGCACCGTGGTCGATCGGGTCGAACGCCGACACGCACCCGCCGATCCCCCGCCCGGCCGCGACCTGCGCGATCGTCAGCGTGCCGGACCCCTGCACCCGCAGCGTGCACGAGCGGGCCGCGAGGGCGTTGAGGAACGCACCGAACCCGGGCCACGGCCGGTGTCCGTCGAGCTCGGTCCCGACCACGGCTCCGGCGAGGGCGCGCGGGGCGTCGTCGAGGCGCAGCGTCCGGTCACGGAGGGTGGCGCCGCGACCGCTCCGGGCCTCGAGCACCTCACCACGCCACGGATCGGCGACGACGCCGACGAGCGGACGACCGCCGCGGGTGAGACAGAGCGACATCGAGGTCCACGGCACCCCGTTCGCGAGGTTCGTCGTCCCGTCGACCGGGTCGAGGTACCAGCGGTGCCGGTCGCCGGGGGCCTCGCCGTACTCCTCGCCGGTGAACCCGTGCGTGGGGAACGCCGTCCGTACCCGGGAGCGCACGTGCTGTTCGACGAGTCGGTCGACGTCGGTGACGAGGTCGGCGGGGTGCGCCTTCGTGGTGACCTCGCCGACGGGGTGCTCGCGGGTGAAGGCGATCACCTCGTGGGCGATCCGGTGCGCCAGTGCCTCGGCGCGGGAGGCCACCTCGGTCTCGGTCGGCTCGCGGTCGCGCGCGGGCCAACCGTCCCGTTCCGCCGCTGCGAGTGCCGCTCGGACCGCGGCGACGTCGTTCGTGGTGATCGAGTCGACGCCCGACATCGCGGCCCACACGGCCGGCTCGGGGTCGTCCACGGTCCACACCGACACGACGAGGCCGAGGTCGTGCGCGGCCCGGACGGTGCGCGGCGTGACGAACGCGACGTCGAGGTTCAGCGTCGAGGGCGCGCGCGGCGCCAGGTCCTCCGCGGTCGGCGCCTCGAGCGACTCCCACGCGAGCCAGACGTCGGCGTCCGGGAGGACCTCGCGGACCGCCGCCATCGCCTCGGGCGCGCCGCACCACGCGACGCCGGTGCTCCCCCGGTGCGCCGCGACGGTCCGCGCGGCGACGAGGGCGTCCTCCGGGTCGGTCAGGTCGACGAGCAGCGAGGTCCGGCAGCCATCGAGCCGTTCGAGTGCGGCGTCGAGTCGCGGGATCCGGTCGAGGCCGTTCCCGAGCCGGGCGACGTCGCACCAGTCCACCTCGGACACGCGTCGGGCGTCGCCCCACATCCGGCCGAGGGTCTCGTCGTGGAGCAGCACGGCGACGCCGTCGGCGGTGCGGCGGACGTCGACCTCGATGGTGTCCGCGCCGAGGGCCTCGGCGACGGCGATGGCCGGCAGGGTGTTCTCGCGCCGGACGCGCGGCGCACCCCGGTGGGCGACGAGGCGTGGTGCGCGCACGGTGCGCCGGGCGTCCGGGGCAGCGTCGGTGGCGACCATCCGGCCCGTCGGTGCCTGCGCGGTCGACGTCATCCGCCGATCGTGCCGGACGCCGGCGAACCGGAGGTGACGTGCGCGTGAACGCGGCGTGCGCGTGGGCGGCCGTCGCCGACTGCGAGAATGGGGTGTGACCGAACGCACCTGGGGCTGGCTCGCAGCCGTGATCGACGTCGTGCTCATCGTCCTGTTCGCCCTGATCGGGCGCTCCTCGCACGGTGAGGCGAACTCCGCACTCGCGCTGTGGACCACCGCCTACCCGTTCCTCGCCGGGTGGGCGATCGCCTACGTGACGAGCGGAGCGTGGGCTCGCCCGCTGCGCTTCTGGCCCACGGGTGTCGTCGTGTGGGTCCTCACGGTGTTCGTCGGGTTGGCGATCCGGGTGGCGACGGGCCAGGGCGACGTGGACGGCAACCCGCTGCCGATCTCGTTCGTGATCGTCGCGACGATCGTGCTCGGGGTGTTCCTGCTCGGGTGGCGCGGGCTCGCTCGACTCGTCATCGGTGCCGTCGGGCGGCGCCGGCAGCGCGGGGCGGTGTCGGCCGAGCGCTGACCGTCAGGTGCGCCCGACCGCACGCCGGTCAGAACAGCCCGGCGCGCGGTGCCTCCGGCCCGTCGAACCCGCGGAACATGTCCGACACCAGGGCCTCGATCTGCGGCTCGACGAGTCGTTCGACCGCCTCGGCGATCCGCGGCCGGTGGTCGATGAGCGCCAGGCAGACCGCCGTGCCGGTGGAACGGGCGCACTCGTCGGAGAGGGCGATCTCGTGACGGAGCGCCGACTTCGCCTCGTCCGACAAGGGTTCGCGTGGCGCCTGCTCGTGCGCGCCCGTGCCGGTCAGCTCGCCGAGCGTGAAGAGGAACGGCTCCCCCGGTGACGGCTCCGGGTCGACGTCGAGGCCCTGGAACTCCGGCTGCAGGCCCTCGGTCGGCTGGTACCCGGCGTGACGCTTGCGTGCCGCGGCCCGCTCGAGTTCGCGCTGCAGCAGGGGCAGGTTCTTGGCGGTGTAGTCGTCGACGGCGTCCTCGATGATCGTCGAGATGCGGCCGATCAACGCGTGCTGGACGGCGTGCGGCACGTCCGGTCCGAAGCCCGCGGCGGTGGCGATCGGCGAACCGGTGCACTTGCGGCAGATGCGTGTCCGGGGCCGCGCGGTGCCGATCTGCCAGCGGGGCAGCCAGCGCAGCCAGACCTCGACAGCGCTGCGCACGCGTCCGTCGATGCCGTCCATGCTCCAAGCGTAGGCCTGGAGGCGCGGATCACCCCCGGCATCCCGCGGAAGTCGACGAAACGGCCGGGTCGTCAGTCCTTCGGCTCGGTCACGAAGTCGATGAGCTCCTCGACACGACCGAGCAACTGCGGCTCGAGGTCGGCGAACGTCCGCACCTGCCCGAGGATCCGCTGCCAGGCCCGGGCGATGTCGGCCTGCTCGGCGGCGGGCCACCCGAGCGCCTGGCAGATGCCCTTCTTCCACTCGATCGAGCGCGGGATCGTCGGCCACGCCTGGAGTCCGACGCGGGCGGGCTTCACCGACTGCCAGACGTCGACGAACGGGTGCCCGACGACGAGCACGTGCGCGCCCCACTTCCCGCGCATCACGGCGTCGGCGAAGCGGGACTCCTTCGAGCCCGGCACGAGGTGGTCCACGAGCACGCCGACACGACGGTCGCGCGAGGGCCGGAAGTCGTCGAGCACGTCGGCCAGGTTGTCGACGCCGGAGAGCTCCTCGACGACGACGCCCTCGACCCGGAGGTCGGCTCCCCAGACCTTCTCGACGAGTTCGGCGTCGTGCTTGCCCTCCACCATGATCCGGGAGGGCAGTGCCACCCGGGCGCGCTGCGACTCCACGGCGAACGATCCGGACGCGGTGCGGAGGCGACCGCCGTCGGACGCGTGCCGGACCGCCGGGGCCGAGCCGCGCCTCCCGACCGGCGGTGCAGCGGCGGCAGACCGCCCCACCGGTGCCTGCGGGCGGCCGAGCGTGACGAGCTCGCCCTCGAGCAGGAACTGCCCGGTGAAGGGGAAGGACCGCGTGCGCCCCTTCCAGTCCTCGAGCTCCACGTTGCCGGCCTCGAGCCGCACTACGGCGCCGGCCCAGCCGGTCGTCGGGTCCTCGAGGACCATGTCCCGCTCGAGCGGCACCTGCCGCACCTTCTGCACCCCGCGCGAGCGCCAGTCGCCCGAGAGCACGTCACTGCCGTACCGGTCGTCGTCCACCCGCACGAGGGTACTGTCGTCCCGGGCCCGGACGACGTCGACCGGCCGCACACCCCACCATCTCGACGGAAGGCACACCCTTGCGCGCTGCGATCATCCACGCTCCGAACGACATCCGTGTCGAGGACCGCGACCAGCCCGACCTCATCACGCCGAAGGACGTCGTGGTCAAGGTCGTCGCGGCGTGCGTGTGCGGGTCGGACCTCTGGCCGTACCGGGGCGTCACGCCGACGAAGCAGCCGCGTCCGATCGGCCACGAGCTCGTCGGCGAGGTCGTCGCGGTGGGCGACGCCGTCACGGACCTGCACGTCGGCGACTTCGTCATCTCCCCCTTCACCATGAACGACGGCACGTGCCAGGCCTGCCGCCACGGCATGACGACCGGTTGCGACCACCTGTCCGGCTTCGGCGGGAAGGACGCGTACGGCGACCCGGTCGGCGGCGCCCAGGCCGAGTACGTCCGCATCCCGGACGCCTCCGCGACCCTCGTCGCGGTGCCGGGCCCGGTCGACCCGGCGCTCGTCCCCTCGCTCCTCACCCTGTCGGACGTCTTCTCCACCGGGCACCACGCCGCGGTGTCTGCAGCCGTGGGCCCCGGCAAGACGGTCGTCGTGGTGGGCGACGGCGCGGTCGGGCTGTCCGCCGTCCTCGCCTCGAAGCGGCTCGGTGCCGAGCGGATCATCGCGATGAGCCGGCACGCCGACCGACAGGCGCTCGCGCGCGAGTTCGGCGCGATGGACGTCGTCGAGGCGCGTGGCGAGGAGGGCGTCGCGGCGATCCGCGAGCTGCTCGACGGCGACCTGGCCGACTGCGCGGTCGAGGCCGTCGGCACCGAGGAGAGCATGGACCAGGCACTGCACTCGGTCCGCCCGGGCGGCAACCTCGGCTTCGTCGGGGTCCCGCACGGGGTGCCGACGATCGGCACGCGGTACCTCTTCGACACGAACATCACCGTCGCGGGCGGCATGGCCCCGGCGCGCACGTACATCCCCGAGCTGCTGCCGGACGTGCTCTCGGGTGCGATCGAGCCGGGCCGCGTCTTCGACCTCGAGCTCCCGCTCGACGAGGCGGCGGAGGCGTACCGCGCGATGGACGAGCGTCGCGCGATCAAGGTGCTGCTGCGCCCGTAGCGCTCAGCCGCGACGTCAGACGTCCCGCGCCGCACGTTTCGCTCCGCTCGTTCCGCTCCGCACGTTTCGCGGAGCGGAACGCGTGTTTCGAATCGGTAAACAAACCTTTCAGTAAAGAAGGTTGTCCGTTACAGTCCTCGACATGACCACTCGAGGACGCACCCCCGGCCAGCCCGGCCTCCTGCGTGTCCTCAACGACCGGGCCGCACTCGAGCTCCTGCTCGACGACGGGCCGCTCACCCGCAACGAGATCGCCCAGCGCACCGGGCTCAGCAAGCCGACCGCGGCCGAGATCATCCGGCGGCTCGAGGCGGCGGCCCTCATCCGCGAAGCCGGCACCGCATCACAGGCCGGTCGCCGGGGCCCGAGCGCGGTGGTGTACGAAGCGATCACCGACCGCGACCTCGGCGTGGCGGTCGACGTCCAGCTCGTCGACGTCCGCAGCACCGTGGTGGACGCCGCCGGCCGCACCTTCCCGGTCGCGACCCACACGATGTCCCCGGCCGAGATGCGCGCGCCCGGTGCCGACATCGTCGCCGCCGCGATCTCCCGGGCCGCAGCGGCCGCGGGCGTCGACCCGGACCTCGTCACCGCGGTGGGCATCGGGGTCCAGGCGAGCGTCGACCACGCGACCGACACCCTCATCTTCACCGACGGCCTGCCCGGCTGGCCCCGTGACCGGGTCGCCGCGACGCTCTCCGCCGCACTCGGGGTCCGCGTCGTCATCGAGAACGACGCCAACCTCGCGGCGATCGCCGAACGGAACATGGGCGCCGGACGGACCCCCGGGTCGTTCGCCCTGTTCTGGATGGCCGAGGGCCTCGGCATGGCGCTCGACCTCGGCGGCCACCTGCACACCGGCGCGTCCGGTGCCGCCGGCGAGATCGGCTACCTCGGCGTGCCCGCAGACGCACGCTCCATCGACCCGACGGCCACGATCGTCGCGGACCTCATCTCCGAGTCCGCGATCATCGCACTCGCCGCCGAACACGGGATCACGGCACCGGACGGCACCGCTGCCGACTGGCGCCAGGTGCTCCCGCAGCTGCCCGGGCTCCCCGAGCAGCACCCGTTCACCACCGCCCTCGGCGAGCGCGTCGGGCACAACGTGCTCCCCGCCCTCGCCGTCGCCGATCCCGAGACGGTCGTGCTGCACGGCCCGACCGGGATCGCGGGCGGACCCGCCCTGGCCGCCGCCGTGACCGCCTGGCTCCGGACCCGCACGCGCTGGTCCACCGCCGTCGTGGCCCCCGGCGTCCCCGACACCCCCGTCCTGCACGGTGCGCGGCACGTCCTCATCGACGTCGTCCGCACCGCGCTCGCGGACCGGCTCGAGCGCATCAGCGACGA
Source organism: Curtobacterium sp. MCBA15_016 (assembly GCF_001865105.1). NCBI lineage: Bacteria > Bacillati > Actinomycetota > Actinomycetes > Micrococcales > Microbacteriaceae > Curtobacterium > Curtobacterium sp. MCBA15_016. Next base: position 98,907 of record NZ_MJGR01000014.1, on the reverse strand, counting down.
TGTGCCCGCACCGGACCCGGCCGAGCGCCCCTGACCAGCACCACCCCACCCGCACCACTCGAGGCACCATCACCCGGCCCTGTCCCAGGGCTCTTCGGCGCGCCCGGAAACGACGTCGCACGCCCGGATCCGTCCGGCGTGCGGCACCGCGACCGCACCGCGTCGGAGCGAGACCAGAGAGCGAGTACCGCAGTGTCCCTCCCCCAACCGAACGTCCCGCACCGCCGGACGTTCCGCCGCATCGTCACCGCCACGGCCGTCGCCGCCGTGGGCGCCCTCGTCGTCGCGGGCTGCAGCTCCGGCAGCAGCGCCGACTCGATCGAGAAGAGCGCACCGAAGGAGCTCAAGGGCACCGTGTCCCTGTGGCACTTCTTCACCGGGCGCGAAGCCGGCGTCGTGAAGAGCGCCGTCGCCGGCTTCGAGAAGGAGAACCCCGGCGTCACGGTCGACATCCACGCCGGCCAGGACGACGAGAAGCTCCAGAAGGCGATCTCGTCCGGCCAGAACATCGACGTGGGCCTGTCGTACTCGACCGCCATCGTGGGCAGCTTCTGCTCCTCGGGCGCCTTCCGCGACCTGTCGCCCTACATCAAGCGTGACAAGGTCGACCTGTCGGACATCCCGAAGGCCGTGCAGTCGTACACGCAGTACAAGGGCACGCGCTGCACCCTGCCGGCCCTCGCCGACGTCAGTGCGCTGATGTACAACAAGCCGCTGCTCGCGAAGGCGGGCATCACGACCCCGCCGAAGACGCTCGACGAGCTCAAGGCCGACGCCCTGAAACTCACCACGTACAACGCCGACGGGTCGATCAAGCAGCTCGGCTTCAACCCGCTCATCGACTTCTACGAGAACTCCCCCGAGCACTGGGCCCCGATGGTCGACGGATCGTGGCTCGACGCGAAGGGCAACAGCGTGATCGGCACGTCCGACGCCTGGAAGAAGCTCATCACCTGGCAGAAGGGCTTCGTCGACGAGATCGGCTACGACAAGCTGAAGGCCTTCACCTCGGGGCTCGGCCAGGAGTTCGCCGCCGACAACGCGTTCCAGACCGGTCAGGTCGCGATGCAGATCGACGGCGAGTACCGGACCGCCTTCATCAAGGACCAGAAGCCGGACCTCGACTACGGCACCGCACCGACCCCGGTGATGGACGGCCTCGGCAACTACGGTTCGACCTACATCGCGGGCAACGTGGCGGGCATCGCGAAGGGGTCGAAGCACCCCGAGCTGGCCTGGGCGCTGCTGAAGTACCTCTCCACGAACACCGACGCGCAGGTCACGATGGGCAACGGGCTCAAGAACATCCCGACGCTCACCTCGGCCCTCGAGTCGCCGAAGCTCGAGGTCGACGAGAACTACAAGACCTTCGTCGACGTCGCGGGCGACAAGGACACGATGACCTCGCCGGGCACCGCGGACGGCGCCGCCTACATCGGCACCTTCACGAAGTTCTGGCAGGCGTACCAGCAGAACGGCGGCGACCTCGACGCGAAGCTCAAGAAGCTCGACTCGGACATCGACAACGCCAACCAGCTGGCTGGTCCGTGACCATGACCGACGTCACCACCCCTGAGACCGGCAGCCTGGAGGCGCGGCCCACCCGCGCCTCCCGGCCGCCGGCCAGCGCCGGGTCGCGTTCGACGGCCCCCGGGAGCCGGCCACGTCGGCGCCGCTCCGCCGAGTCCCGCCGTCGCCTGGTCGCGCTGACGATGCTCGCCCCGGCCCTGGCGGGCCTCGTGATCTTCTTCGCGTACCCGCTCGTCGCGTCGATCTTCTACTCGTTCACGCGCTACAACCAGCTGCAGGAACCCGAGTTCGTCGGGTTGCTGAACTACCGGTTCCTCTTCACCCAGGACCCGCAGATCGGCCCCGCGGTCGTGAACACGCTGTGGTTCGTGGTCATCCTCGTGCCGGTCCGGATCGTCTGCGGGCTGCTCGTGGCGGGACTGCTCAGCCGCGCGAAGACGGCGACCGGGTTCTGGCGGACGCTGTTCTACCTGCCCGCCCTGGTGCCGCCCGTCGCGAGCGTCGTCGCGTTCGTGTTCCTCTTCAACCCCGGCACCGGCCCCGTGAACCAGATCCTGCGGGTGTTCGGCATCGACGGCCCGCTCTGGTTCAACGACCCCGCGTGGTCGAAGCCCTCGCTCGTGATCATGGGCGTCTGGGTGATGGGCGACATCATGATCATCTTCCTGGCGTCGCTCCTCGACGTGCCACGCGACCTGTACGAGGCCGCGTCGCTCGACGGGGCGAACGGCGTCCAGCAGGTACGGCACATCACGCTGCCGACGATCGCGCCGGTCATCGGGTTCGCCGCCGTCACGGGGGTGATCGCGGCCCTGCAGTACTTCACCGAGGCCGCCGTCGCGTCGGGCGTCGCCAGCGGCAAGGCCACGATCGGCGGAGGCACCGCGGCGCAGCTCGGCTACCCGGGCACCTCGCTGCTCACCTACACCGAGCTGCTCTACCAGCACGGGTTCGCGAACTTCCAGTTCGGCTACGCGTCCGCGATGGCCGTGGTGCTGTTCGTGGTCACCGCCGTGGTGCTCGTCCTCACGATGCGCCGCATCTCCGTCTTCAGACCCGAGGAGTCCTGATGACCGCCGTGTCCCAGTCCCCGCTCGCCCGGGCTCCCCGCGGTGCGGCGTCCGGCTCCGCCCGCGGTCCGCGCCGCAGCCTGCTGGTCTGGATCGCCGAGCACGCCGCACTCGTCGCGCTCGGCGTCCTGACCATCGCGCCGATCGTGTTCGTCATCCTGACGTCGCTGATGTCGAGCAACCAGGCACTCACCGCGTCGATCGTGCCGCGCCCGTTCGACTTCTCGAACTACGGCCGGGTGTTCACCGAACTGCCGCTCGTGCAGTGGTTCGGCAACTCGTCGATGTACGCCGTGCTCGCCACCGCGTTCATGCTCGTCAGCTCGGTCCCGGCGGCGTACGCGCTCGCCCAGATCAAGTTCCGTGGCGCGAACCTGATCTTCACCGTGATCATCGTCGCGATGCTCCTGCCCCCGCAGGTCACCGCGGTGCCGGTCTACGTGATGTGGTCCGAGCTGCACCTCACCGGCACGCTCTGGCCGCTCATCCTGCCGAACCTGCTCGGCGACGCGTTCAGCATCTTCCTGCTCCGTCAGTTCTTCATGACGATCCCGAAGGAGTACGGGGACGCCGCTCGCATGGACGGATGCAGCGAGTGGGGCGTGCTGTGGCGCGTGGTCGTCCCCATGGCCCGCCCGGGCATCGCGTCGGCGGCGATCTTCATGTTCTTCCACTCGTGGAACGACTACTACGGCCCGCTCCTGTACGCCTCCGAGAACCAGGCCGCCTGGCCGGTGGCGTACGGGCTCGCCACGTTCCGCGGCCAACACGGCACCGATTGGTCGATGACGATGGCGATGACCGTCGTCGTCATGGTGCCCGTCGTCATCATCTTCTTCTTCGCACAGAAGGCATTCGTCGAGGGCATCGCGCTCACCGGCGTGAAGGGATAGCACCACAGTGAAACTCGCAGTCATCGGTGGCGGATCCACCTACACCCCCGAACTCGTGGACGGCTTCGCCCGGCTCCGCGACCAGCTGCCCATCGACGAGCTGTGGCTCGTCGACCCCGACCCCGTCCGACGCGAACTCGTCGGCGGTGTCGCGAAGCGGATGTTCGCCCACGCCGGCCATCCGGGCACGATCCACGTCACGGACGACGTCGTCGCCGGGGTCTCGGACGCCGACGCCGTCATGTTCCAGCTCCGGATCGGCGGGCAGGCCGCCCGGCACCAGGACGAGACCTGGCCGCACGAGGCCTGCTGCATCGGGCAGGAGACCACCGGGCCCGGCGGGTTCGCGAAGGCGCTCCGCACCGTGCCGGTCGTGCTCGAGTACGCGTCGCTCGTCAAGCGGTACGCCAAGCCGGACGCGTGGATCGTCGACTTCACGAACCCGGTGGGCATCGTCACCCGTGCACTGCTCGAAGCGGGGCACCGGGCCGTCGGGCTCTGCAACGTGGCGATCGGGTTCCAGCGGCGCTTCGCGAAGGAGTTCGACGTCGCTCCGTCGGCCGTCCGGCTCGACCACGTCGGTCTGAACCACCTGACGTGGGAGCGCGGCGTCCACGTGACGGACGGCTCTGGTGAGCGCGACGTCCTGTCCGACCTGCTCCGTGCCGACACCGGTGCCCTCGACCGGATGGCGGAGAGCGTGCACATGCCGGCCGACCTCATCCGGCTGCAGCACGCCGTGCCCTCGTACTACCTGCGCTACTTCTACAGCCACGACGTCGTGCTCGAGGAACAGCTGCACGCGCCCACCCGTGCCGAGGCCGTCATGGAGACCGAGCGGGCCCTGCTCGCGAAGTACGCGGACGAGTCCGTCGTGACGAAGCCCGCCGAGCTCGAGCAGCGGGGCGGCGCCTACTACTCCGAGGCGGCGATCGACGTGCTCTCCTCGATCCTCGGCGACCGCGGTGACGTGCAGGTCCTCAACGTGCGCAACGACGGCACGTTCCCGTTCCTCCCCGACGACCACGTGATCGAGGTCCCGGCCCGGGTCACCCGCGCGGCGATCACACCGTTGCCCGTCGCGCCGCTCGACGCCGACATGGTCGGACTCGTGTCGCACGTCGCCGGGTACGAACGCCTCGCCCTCGACGCCGCCGTGCACGGAGGCCGCGACCGCGTGCTCCGCGCGATGTGGGCGCACCCGCTCGTCGGGCAGGTCGACAAGGCCGAACGGCTCACCGATCTGCTCCTGGCCGCGAACGCGGAGCACCTGCCGTGGACGCGATCGGAGCAGCTGACGTGGGCGGGCTGAACGGAGCCGGAGCGTCCGGGGGTGGTGTCGGCACCGCCCGAGCGACCCGCCCGCCCGCACCCGTCCCGCCGGCGCCGAGCGACGTCGTCCTGGCCGTCGACGGTGGCGGCAGCAAGACGGACGTCGTCGCGATCGCACTCGACGGATCGATCGTCGGGCACGCACGGGGCCCCGGCTCGAACCCGCAGACCCGCGGGTGGGACGTCGCCGGGCCGATCCTCGACGACGTCCGGGCGCGGGTCGTCGGCGACCTCGGCGACCGTCGGATCCGGACGACGCACGTGTACCTGGCCGGGCTCGACCTGCACGACGAACTCGTCGCGGCGACCGAGGCGCTCGCGCACTGGGAGGCCGACGGCGGCGCGCCGCACGTCCTCGACAACGACCTGTTCGCACTGCTGCGGGCGGGGACGCTGTCGCCGGACGCCGCCGCGGTCGTCTGCGGCACGGGCATCAACGCGCTCGCGGTCCGGGCCGACGGCACCACCGCACGGTTCCCCGCCATCGGCGACGTCTCCGGCGACTGGGGCGGCGGCGCGTACCTCGGCAACCGTGCGCTGTGGCACGCAGCCCGCGCCGACGACGGTCGCGGACCGGCGACGGCCCTGGTCACGGCCGTCCCGGCGGCACTGGGTCTCCGCAGCGTCCGCGAGGTGACCGAGGCCATCCACTTCGGCCGCCTCGACCAGCGGGTGTTCAACCGGCTGTGCCCGGTGCTGTTCGAGGTCGCCGGCGCGGGCGACGCCGTGGCCACTGGTGTCGTCACGCGGCAGGCCGAGGAGATCGTCCTGCTCGCCGCGGTCGCGCTCGAGCGTCTCGGTCTGGGTGGCTCGGCCGCGAGCCCGGTGCCCGTGGTCCTCGGCGGCGGGGTGCTCGCAGCGCGGGATGCCTTGCTCGTCGAGGGCGTCGTCGACGGCCTCGCTGCCCGGGTGCCCGGAGCGGTGCCGACGTGGGTGACCGATCCTCCCGTGCTCGGGGCGGGGTTGGCGGCGCTGGAGTCCGTCGGGGCCGACGACGCCGCGCTCGACCGTTACCGGCAGGCCGTGCGCTCCCGCGCCTTCGCGAGCACCACGGCGCTGATCCGCTGACGCGGCGCGCGCGCCGCGCGAGCGAAAGCGACAGTGTGCCGCACGACGATCGCGGCACACTGTCGCTTCAGCGGCAGCATCATCGCGCGCACCCTGTGCGCTGTCGCTTCCGCGGCACGACCCACACTGCGCCTGGAGCGCACCCACGCACGGACGGGAGGCGCGGTGCCAGCCCGCACCGCGCCTCCCGTCCGACCGTGCTCGCGCCCATCCCGTGGTCGCGCGCCCCGAGACTCGGCCGGGCGGACGAGATGCGGGCCGCCACGCCGCGAAACTGTCCGCCGAGCCGAGACTCGGCGAGACCGCCGCCGCGCGCCCCGCCGCGCGCCCCGCCGCGCTACGCGCGCGCCAGCAACCCCAGCATGTCGACCACCCGGTTCGAGAACCCCCACTCGTTGTCGTACCAGGCGACCACCTTCACGTGCCGCCCCTCGTCGACACGGGTGAGCAGCGAGTCGAACACGCTCGACTCCGGCCGCCCCGTGATGTCCGTCGACACGAGCGGGTCCGCCGTGAACGCCAGCACCCCCGCGAGCGGCCCGGCGGCGGCAGCACGGTAGGCCTCGTTGACCTCCTCGACGGTGACGTCCCGCGACACCACGGTGTTCAGCTCGACGATCGACCCCACCGGCACCGGCACCCGGATCGCGTCACCCGACAGCTTGCCGTCGAGCCGCGGCAGCACGAGCCCGATGGCCTTGGCAGCCCCGGTCGACGTCGGCACGATGTTCACCCCGGCGGCACGCGCCCGACGCAGGTCGCGGTGCGGACCGTCCTGCAGGTTCTGCTCCTGCGTGTAGGCGTGCACGGTCGTCATGAACCCGTGCTCGATGCCCGCGAGGTCGTCGAGCACCGACGCCAGCGGCGCGAGCGCGTTCGTCGTGCAGGAGGCGTTCGAGACGACGGTGTGCACCGCCGGGTCGTACACGTCGGAGTTCACGCCGTACGCGATGGTGGCGTCCGCGCCGGTGGCGGGCGCGCTGATGAGGACGCGGCGGGCTCCCGCGGTCAGGTGTCCCGCCGCTGCGTCGCGCGCGGTGAACCGGCCGGTCGACTCGAGCACGACCTCGACGCCGAGGTCGCCCCACGGGAGCTCCGCCGGCTCACGCGACGCGAGGACGCGGATGCGCCGTCCGTCGATGACGAGGGTGTCCCCGTCGACCTCGACGGTCCCGGCGAACGGGCCGAGCGCGGAGTCGTACCGGAACAGGTGGGCGAGCGTCTCGGGTGCGGTGAGGTCGTTGACGGCGACGACCTCGAGGTCGTCGCCTCCCCGGGCGAGGAGCGCGCGGAGGGTGTTGCGGCCGATGCGGCCGAAGCCGTTGATCGCGATGCGGGTCATGTGGACTTCCTTTCGTTCCGCGGTCCATGCTCACGGCCCGGGAGGCGCGGCTCCAGTGGCTGGGAAGCCAGCGTTCGAAAGGATGTCGCCACCATTGCGGCGGTGCGGTCAGTCCTGGAAGGTCCGCCGGTACTCGGTCGGCGAGATCCCGAGGATCCGACGGAAGTGCGTCCGCAGGTTGGCGTCCGACCCGAGCCCCGCCCGCTCGGCGACCTGGTCGACGGCGAGGTCCGAGCGCTCGAGCAGCTCCCGTGCGAGGTCGACCCGAGCCCGGAGCACCCACTGCATCGGCGTGTACCCGGTGTCCTCGACGAAGCGCCGCGAGAACGTCCGCGGCGAGACCGTCGCGTTCCGGGCGAGGACCTCGAGCGTCAGCGGGTCGGCGAGGTGCCGGAGCGCCCACTCCCGCGTCTCGGCGAAGACGTCTCCGAGGGGCTCGGGCATGCTCCGCGGGACGTACTGCGCCTGCCCGCCGCTCCGGTACGGGGCACTCACGAGCCGCCGTGCGACTTGGTTCGACAGCCCGACCCCGTGGTCCTGCCGGACGATGTGCAGGCACAGGTCGATCCCGCTCGCCGCTCCCGCACTCGTCAGGACCGACCCGGCGTCGACGAACAGCACGTCCTCGTCCACGTCGACCTCGGGGTACCGGTCGCGGAGCACCCGCGTGTAGTGCCAGTGCGTGGTCGCACGGCGGCCGTCGAGCAGTCCGGCGGCGGCCAGGGCGAACGCCCCGGTGGAGATCGCCGCGATCCGGACGCCCCGCTCGTGCGCCTGCCCGAGCGCCGTCACCACGTCGGCGGGCGGTGGTGTGTCCGCGGGGAACCGGTACCCGGGCACGAAGACCGTCTCGGCCCACTCGAGGGCGTCCAGCCCGTGGTCGACCGCGTAGGCGAGGCCGTCTCCCCCGGCGATGCGTCCCACGCGGGGGCCGCACACCCGGACCTCGTACGGCATGCTCGGGCGGTTCGAGAAGACCTGCGCCGGGATCCCGACGTCGAGCGGCTTGGCCCCGTCGAGCACGAGGACCGCGACGCGGTGCAGGTGGGGCGTGGCCATGCAGCGACGCTAGCGCCCTCCGGGGACGTCAGGCGTCGCGGATCGCGAGGACCCGGTGCGGTGCCGCCCGCTCCGCTCGCCACCCGGTGGGCAGGACGTCCTGGAGTTCCGGCAGCGTGAAGCTCCGCCGGATCGAGCGCAACCCGTCGACCCGCACGAAGGTGCCGGCCGCGACCAGCGTCGAACCGACCGCGTACGCCCGGTAGGCCGAGCGCGACCGCCGGATGTCCGAGTGCAGGCTGCGGCTCGTCGCCAGCTGTTCGGAGTCCGCGAGGAACCCACGCCGCTCCTCGTCGCCGAGGTGGTGCAGCACGTGGTTCGACACGACGACGTCGAACCGCTCCCCCGCGGCGATGAGCTCGGCGCTCGACTGCTGCCGGAAGGTGACACCGCGCGGGGTGGACCGGGTCGCCGCGTCGATCGCCCGCGCGTCCGGGTCGGCCCCGACGACCTCGACGTCGAACCCGTCGGCGGCAGCCCACCGGACGAGCGCCCGCGCGAGGTCGCCGCCGCCGCACCCGAGGTCGAGCACGCGTCCCCGCCCGTTCGCGGGGAGCGCCGGCGCGACGTGCGTCCGCCACGCGGAGCGCCAGCCGCTCACGAGTGCGTTCACCACGGCGAAGCGTCGGAACGTCCGCGCGAGCGCGCGCGGGTCGCAGTCCGGGTCGTCCATGAGTTCGTGGAGGTCCAGTGCGCGCGTGGTCAGGTCGACGGCCGGGAGGCGCGGGTCGATCCCCTCGGCGCGGCTCACGAGACGCCCGTGGTCGCCGTCTCGACCGCGTGGTCGCGGGCTGTTGCCGTCGCGTCCTCGACCGCGTGGTCGCGGGCTGCTGCCGTCGCGTCCTGCTCGCGGGTCGGGATCGACGGTCGCGTGCTGCCGACGGCGGTGAGTCGGGCGGCCTCGACCGTCAGGCCTGGCCCGAACGCGAGCGCGATGACGGGGGCACCGTCGTCGATGCCGTCGTCGAGCACCTGGCGGAGCACGAAGAGCACCGTGGCACTCGAGACGTTCCCGTGGTCGCGGAGGACGGCACGGCTCGCCGCGAGGGCGGCGTCCGGCAGCCCGAGGGCGACCTGCGTCCGGTCGAGGATCGCGCGGCCTCCGGGGTGCACGGCCCAGGTCGGGACGTCGACGGCAGCGGAGCCCACGGCGGACAGCAGCGGTGCGACGGCTTCGGCGACCGTGGCGCCGACGAGCTTCGGGACGGCCGTGCTGAGCACCATCTCGAAGCCCTCGTCGCCGATGTTCCACGCCATCTCGGACGCGCCCTCGGGCACGACCGTCGTCGCGAAGTCGTCCAGGCGGAGCCCGGCACCCTCGGCGGTGACCACGGCGGCCGCTGCACCGTCACCGAAGACGCTGTTGGCGACGATCTGGTCCGGGTCGTCGCTGGCCCGGACGTGCAGCGTGCAGAGCTCGGCGCAGACGACGAGCACCACGGCGGACGGCACCGACTCGGCGAACGCCGCAGCGATGCGGAGCGCTGGGAACGCCGCGCAGCACCCCATGAACCCGATGTGCTGGCGGAAGACCGTGCGGGGGATGCCGAGTTCGGTGACGACGTCGAGGTCGGGGCCGGGCTGGGTGAACCCGGTGCACGAGACGGTCACCACGTGGGTGATCGACTCGGGTGTCACACCCGCGCGGTCCACGGCGTCGCGGGCGGCCGCCACGAACAGGGCCGGGGCGAGCTCGCGGTACCGGTCGTTCCGGGTGCCGGTCGACGGAGACCGCAGCACGCCGTGGTCGTCGCGGAAGGCGCCGGACGGCCGCGTGCTGTCGAGTTCCTCGAGCACCGTGTGCCGGTGCTCCACGGCGGAGGCGTCGAACGCGGCGGGGACGAGCCGCCTGCCGAGCCGGCCCAGGTCGGGCTGCGACGCGAAGAGGTCGCGCACCGCAGCCTGCTCGAGTGTCGTCTCGGGGACGGCGGTACCGATGGCGCGGATCGTTGCGGACACGACTCATCCTGTCACCGGGTCGCTGACGCGTCCCCAGGATCGACGGGAGGCGCGGTGCCAGCCGGCACCGCGCCTCCTGTTCGCCATGTGGTCCGGACTACGACTGCTGCGCGCGCTCCAGCACCAGCTCGCGGACGCGGGCGGCGTCCGCCTGGCCCTGCATGGCCTTCATGACGGCACCGATGATGGCGCCGGCGGCCTGGACCTTGCCGTCCTTGATCTTGGCGAGGACGTCGGGCTGCGCGGCGAGCGCCTGGTCGACCGCGGCGGTGAGCGCCGAGTCGTCCGACACGACCTTCAGCCCACGCGACTCGACGACCTGCGACGGCGACCCTTCGCCGGCGATGACGCCTTCGAGGACCTGGCGTGCCAGGCGGTCGGTCAGGTCACCGGACTCGACGAGGGCGATGAGCTCGGCGACGTGCTGCGGCGAGACGAGGTCACCGGGGGCGGCGTCCCGCGTGTTCGCGACACGGCTGATCTCACCCGTCCACCACTTGCGGGCGGCCTGCGGTGCGGCACCGGCGGCGACGGTCCCCTCGAGCTCGTCGAGCAGCCCGCCGTTCACGACGTCCTGGAACTCGAGGTCGGTGAAGCCCCAGTCGCCCTTGAGCCGACGGCGTCGTGCCACCGGGGCCTCGGGCAGGGAGGCGCGGAGCTCCTCGATCACGGCCGGGTCCGGCACGACCGGGAGCAGGTCGGGCTCCGGGAAGTAGCGGTAGTCGTCGGCGTCGGACTTCGGACGGCCGGCCGAGGTGCGACCGGTGTCCTCGTGCCAGTGCCGCGTCTCCTGCGTGATCGAGCCACCGGCGGCGAGGATCGCGGCCTGACGCTGGATCTCGTAGCGGATGGCCCGCTCGACGGCCCGGAACGAGTTGACGTTCTTCGTCTCCGTGCGCGTGCCGAGCTTCTCCTGCCCGCGGGGACGCAGCGAGATGTTCGCGTCGCAGCGGAGGTTGCCGCGTTCCATGCGGGCCTCGGAGACGCCGAGCGCCCGGACGAGGTCACGGATGACCTGCACGTACGCCGCACCGAGCTCGGGTGCGCGCTCCTCGGCGCCGAAGATCGGCTTCGTGACGATCTCGACGAGCGGGACCCCGGCACGGTTGTAGTCGACGAGCGAGTACTCGGCACCCTGGATGCGGCCCGTGGCACCGCCGACGTGCGTCAGCTTGCCGGCGTCCTCTTCCATGTGGGCGCGCTCGATCGGCACGGTGAAGATGGTGCCGTCGGCGAGCTCGACCTCGACCTCGCCCTCGTACGCGATCGGCTCGTCGTACTGCGAGATCTGGTAGTTCTTCGGGTTGTCCGGGTAGTAGTAGTTCTTCCGGGCGAACCGCGAGGACTCGGCGATCGAGCAGCCGAGCGCGAGCCCGAGCTGGATCGAGTACCGCACGGCCTGCGCGTTGACGACCGGCAGCGACCCGGGGAGCCCGAGGTCGACCGGCGTCACGTTCGTGTTCGGCTCGCCACCGAAGAAGTTCGGCGCGTCCGAGAACATCTTGGTCTTCGTCGCGAGCTCGACGTGGACCTCGAAGCCGAGGACCGGCTCGTACAGCCGGAGTGCCTCGTCGAAGTCCATCAGCGCGTCCTTCTGCGCCATCAGATCACACCTTCCTGCGCAGCGGACTGCTGACTCTGGTCGAGGTCCGGGATGCTGTCGATGAGCGGGCGGCCCCACTGCTGCTCGAGCAGGCGTTCGAGGGCGGCGCCGTACCGGTAGAGCCGGGCGTCCTCGCGCTGCGGTGCCATGAGCTGCACGCCCGTGGGCAGCGAGTCCTCGGGAGCGAGGCCGTTCGGGATGCTCATGCCCGGGACGCCGGCGAGGTTCGCCGGGATCGTCGTCAGGTCGTTGAGGTACATCGCCAGCGGGTCGTCGATGCGCTCACCGATCGGGAACGCGGTCGTCGGGGCCGACGGGCTGACCAGCAGGTCGACCTGCTCGAACGCGGCCTGGAAGTCGCGCTGCACGAGGGTGCGGACCTTCTGCGCCGACCCGTAGTAGGCGTCGTAGTAGCCGGCGCTCAGCGCGTAGGTGCCGAGGATGATGCGGCGCTTCACCTCGGGACCGAAACCGGCCTCGCGCGTGGCGGCCATGACGTCCTCGACGGTGGCACCGTTCTCGGGCGTCACGCGGAGCCCGAAGCGCACGGAGTCGAACTTCGCGAGGTTCGACGACGCCTCGGCCGGGAGGATCAGGTAGTAGGCGCTGATCGCGTAGGCGAACGACGGGGCGTCGATCTCGACGACGACGGCACCGGCCGACTCGAGCAGGGCGACCGTCTCGTGGAAGCGCTGGGTGACGCCCGCCTGGAAGCCCTCGCCACCGGCGAGTTCCTTCACCACGCCGACGCGCAGGCCGCGCAGCGTGTCCGCCTGCAGGCCCTCGCGCGCAGCGGCCGCCATCGACGGCCAGGCGTCGGGGATGCTCGTGGAGTCACGCGGGTCGTGCCCGCCGATGACGTCGTGCAGCAGCGCGGCGTCGAGGACGGTGCGCGACACCGGGCCGACCTGGTCGAGGCTGGAGGCCAGGGCGATCGCGCCGTAGCGGCTCACCCCGCCGTAGGTCGGCTTCACGCCGACGGTTCCGGTGACGGCGCCCGGCTGACGGATCGAGCCGCCGGTGTCCGAGCCGAGGGCGAGCGGTGCCTCGTGCGCGGCGACCGCGGCGGCCGAACCACCACCGGAGCCACCGGGGATGCGGTCGAGGTCCCACGGGTTGTGCGTCGGGCCGTACGCCGAGAACTCGGTCGTCGACCCCATGGCGAACTCGTCCATGTTCGTCTTGCCGAGCGGCACGAGGCCGGCGGCACGGAGCTTCGCGACCGGGGTGGCGTCGTACGGCGGCACCCAGCCTTCGAGGATCTTCGAGCCGGACGTCGTGGGCATGTCCTGCGTGCACAGGACGTCCTTGATCGCGATCGGCACGCCGGCGAGCGGACCGAGGTCGTCACCGGCGGCACGGCGGGAGTCGATCGACTTCGCCGCGGCGATCGCGTTCTGGTTGACGTGCAGGAAGGCGTGGACGTCGCCGTCCACCGCCTGGATGCGGTCGAGGTGCGCCTGGGTGGCCTCGACGCTCGAGACGTCGCGCGCCACGAGGGCGTCGGCGAGCGCCGCGGCGCTCAGCTTCGTGATGTCGGTCACTGCTCTTCTCCCAGGATGGCCGTCACGCGGAACCGTTCGCCGTCGGAGTCGGGTGCGCCCGAGAGCGCCTGCTCCTGCGTGAGGGTCGGACCGACCACGTCGGGTCGGGTGACGTTGCCGAGCGGCACGGGGTGGCTGGTCGCCGGGACGTCCGGGGTGGCGACCTCGGTGACCTTGGCGACGCTGTCGACGATGTGCGACAGCTCCCCCGTGAGCTTCTCGATCTCTTCGGGCGTGAGTGCGATACGTGCGAGGTTCGCCAGGTGGGCGACCTGCTCGCTCGTGATGTCAGGCATGGTGCTCCGTCGATCGGTTCGTGGATTGCGCACCAGTCTATTGGTGCCTCAGTGGCCCTTCTGCTTCCCCTGCGGCTTCTGTGGAGACTGCTGCGCCGGCTGCTGCGCTCCCGTCTGCTGACCCTGCTGCTGGCTCTGCTGCTGCGTCGCCGCCGCGTCACCCTGGGAACCGCCCGACGATCCGCTCGACGACGTGTGGCTGGCCTGGCCGATCATCGCCGGGTCCGCAGCCGGCAGCGTGCCACCGCCCACGGTCTGGTCGAGGTACGACATCATCGACTTGCCGACGCCGAACTTCGCGCTGTACCCGGTGGTCCCCTGCAGGAACGGCCAGTTCGCCAGGCTCACGTTGCCCTGGACGTTGCCGATCCAGGTCGCGTTCGTGTACTTCGTGCTCGACGCGACGAGCCAGTTCTGCACGTCACCGTCGGTGGTGCCGGTCTTCGCGAACTTCGGGGTGCTGTCGCCGGGGTTGGCGCTCGCGGCCGTGCCGGACCCGGTGAGGACGCCCTGCAACGCGTAGTCGACCGTCCCGGCCACGTCGGCAGCGACGCCCTGCGTGCAGGACGACGGCGTCGGGGTGATCTTCGTGCCGTCCGACTCGGTGACGGAGTCGATGGCGGTCGGCGTGCAGACGACGCCGCCGTTCGCGAAGCCCGCGTAGGCCTCGGCGAGGTCGATCGGGGACAGGTTGTTCACGCCGAGGATCGACGACGGGGTCTGTCCGAGCGCGCCGCCGGCCGCCGGGTGGATGCCCATCGACTGGGCGAGCTGCGCGATCTTGCACAGGTCGAGCTGCTTGCCCATCGCGGCGTAGGCGGTGTTGATCGACTCCGACGTCGCGGCCTGCACGGTCATCGACGACGGCACGTTCTCGGCGTTCGACACCGGCCAGGTCCCGCCGCTGACGTCCTGGCAGGTGTTCGTGAACTCCGAGTTCTGGAACGTGTGCTCGGTCGTCGACACCGACTGCGAGAGCGTGTGCCCGGTGGCGAGCCACTCGGCGAGCGTGAACACCTTGTACGTCGAGCCCGTCTGGAACCCGCCCGAGTTGCCGTACCCGCTGTCGGCGCTGTAGTTCACCGCGGTCGACCCTGCCGTCGAGGTGTCGCCCTGGGTGTACTGCGTGTTCTGCACCATCGAGAGGATCCGGCCGGTGCCCGGCTCCACGGTGACGTTCGAGCCGCCGACGTCGACGCCGGCCATCGTCGACGGGACGTAGGTCGACAGCGCGGTCTGCGCCTGGGACTGCAGGTCGAGGTCGAGCGAGGTGTGGATCTCGAGGCCCTTGGTGTCGAGCGTCGCGATGCGCTCGGCGGCCGTCTTGCCGAACGCCGGGTCCTGCAGCACCTGGTCGCGCACGTAGTCGCAGAAGTACCCGGCGTCGTACCCGGTCGCGGCCGAGGAGCAGCCGTTCGCCGTGGCGGTGATCTTCGGCGTGACCGGTGTCGCCTTCGCCTGCTCGAGCTGCGCCTTCGTGATGTCGTGGTGGACGTACATGCGCTGCAGCACGTAGTCGCGGCGTTCCTTGGTGGCCGAGTAGCCGTTCTTCGCGCCGTTGTCGGCGTTCGACGGCTGGTCGATGCGCAGGTTGGACGGGTTGTTGAGGATCGCGACGAGGGTGGCCGACTGGACGAGCGAGAGGTCCTTCGCGTGCACGCCGAAGTAGTACTCGGCACCGGCCTCGGCGCCGTACACGCGGCCGCCGAGCCCGACCAGGTTCAGGTACCCGGTGAGGATCTGGTCCTTCGAGTACTTCTTGTTCACGGCGATCGCGTACCGCATCTCCTGGAGCTTGCGCTGCGGGGTCACCCCGGCGGCGTCCTCGTAGCACGCGGCGACCTTCTTCTCGGTGTCCGCGGCGTCCTTGCCCGTGAGCTCCTCGCACTGCTGCACGAGGACGTTCTTCACGTACTGTTGGGTGATGCTCGACCCGCCCTGCACGTCACCGCCGACGACCGTCGCCGCCGCACCGCGGAGCGTGCCGACGACGTCGATGCCGCCCTCGTCGTAGAAGCGGGGGTCCTCGGTGTCGATCGCCGCCTGCTTGAGCGTCTTCGCCATCGCCCCGGACGCCACGGTCGTGCGGTTCTCGGCGTAGAACGAGGCGATCTTGACCTGCTGTCCGCCCTTCTCCGCGTAGACGGAGGAGACCTGCTGCGGCGTCTGGATGTCGAGGTAGCTCGGCAGGTCCTCGAAGAAGGACACCGCCCCGGACGTGCTCTCGCCCGCGACGGCGACCCCCGGCGTGACCGCCACGGCGACGAGCATGCCGGCCAGCGCCGACATCGCGACGAACGTCAGGAGAGCACCAGGCCATCGCACCACACGCATGCAGGGCACCGTACGGTCACGATCTGGACTGGTTCTGCCGTGGAACGAGTCCAGGCTGCACCGCCCCTCAGGTTGCCACCCAGGATCAGTCGCGGGGCTGGAGGTCCTGCGGTCGGACGAGGTACATGTCCGGCGACGCCTGCGGCAGCCCGTCGCCACCGCGCTCACCGCGCCGGACCTGCTCGCGCACGAGGTCCCCGCGGCCGACGGCGATGAGCGCCACGTCGTGCAGCGACGCCGTCCCCGGCTTGAGGTAGTCGTTGTGCCCGACCGGTCGGCGGAACACCTCGCCGGCCTCCTGCACGTCGACGCCGCCGGTCAGGTCGAGCACGGTCGAGCCGAACCCCGCGGAACCGGGATCGGTGCCGAAGTACCCGGAGCCGGCGATCGGGTCGCTGTGCGCGTCCCCGACGAACACCTGCCCGGCGCTGACGGCCAGGTCGGCCGAGGTGCGCACGTCGCTCCCCGGCGAGCCCAGGACCGTCAGGGTGTCCGCGCTCATCTCCCCCGAGGCCAGTGCCATGAGCGCCGCGGTCGACCCGTACGAGTGGGCGACGATGTTCACCCGCGGTTCGTCGCCGTCGCGGATCTCCCGGAGCCCGCCGACCGTCCGGGCGAGGCGCTCCCCGCCCGTCTTGGCCATGCCGAGCGACATGATGTTCGACAGGTCCGGCGTGCGGTAGCCCATCCACGCCACGACGGCGACGCCGTTGCCCGAGCCGGGCGCGGCCAGACCGGCCACGGTCGCCTGCTCGGTGTAGAGGTCGTTCGCGGTGTTCGTGAAGTCCGCCATCTGGCCGGTCACGGTGAAGAACATGCCGGGGACGACGACCGTGACGTCGGCGGCGGTGTCCAGGTCCCCGACGGCGATGGCCGCGCGCCCGGCCCCTCGCGTGTCGAGCGTGATGAGGTACCGGTCCGGTGCACCGACCTCGTGCACGAGCGCGTCGCGGACCTGGCCGAGCATCGCGGTCACGGCGGCCGCGGCCGAGTGGTCGGCGAGACCCGTGGCGAGGACCGCCCGGTTCGCACGGTCGCGGACCGCGTAGGGCACGCCCTCGAGGTTCCCGACGACGGACGGCGCGAGGGTCGTCAGGGTGTCGCGCTCGTCGTCCGTGAGTCCGGACCACCAGGCGGTGACCTCGGCGGCGGTCGGCGGGTCGTCCTCGGCGGTCGCGAGCACGTGACGGTCCTGCCCGGCACGGAGGAGGTCCGCGCCGCTGAGCGACGACAGGTCGGTGAGGAACGCCCGCCCGTGCTCGACGGTGACCCCACCCGACGCGGACGACGGCCCGGACACGGACACCGACGCGGTCAGGTGTACCCCGGTCATGACCGGTCGGGGTACTGAGGCACCCTCAGGGACCCGCGCGATCGCGTGCACGACGGCCACGGAGTGGGTGGCGGGCGCGACTGGGGCCTCGACCACTCCGAGCGAGTGCATCGAGGCGGTGAGCAGAGCCGCGGCGATGAGCAGCAATCGGGTCTCCCCCGGGAAGGCCGTCCCGTCGACTCCCTGCAGACGACGGGTGATGCTCTATCGAGTGTAAGGAGAATAGCCTTCCCGAGGACGTGCGCGTTGCAACTTGTCCCCCGAACTGGGTGGACACACAGGCGCGCCGTACCGCACCGACCGACGCCGGACGTGCTCCTGAGTCGGACTCAGTCCTCGGGGTCGTCCCCGGCCGCGTCGCCGAGCGCCGCCGGTCCCTCGGTCACCAGCAGGCGGAACTGCTCGGCGTCGATGATCCGGACCCCGAGCTGTTCGGCCTTGGTGAGCTTCGAACCGGCACCGGGACCGGCCGCGACGAAGTCCGTCTTCTTGCTCACGCTCGAGGCGGCCTTGCCGCCCGCGGCGATGATCGCCTCCTGCGCGCCCTCGCGGCTGTACCCCTCGAGGGAGCCCGTCGCCACGACGGTCAGCCCGCTGAGCACGCCGCCTTCTACGTCCGCGGCGCCCGGTCCGGGGTGCCCGGGCGTGGTGAACTGCACGCCCGCCGCCGTCCAGCGGTCGATGATGTCGCGGTGCCAGTCGACCTCGAACCAGTCGAGCAGGGCGTCGGCGATGATCCCGCCGACACCGTCCACCGCGGCGAGTTCCTCGCGCGAGGCGGCCCGGATGGCGTCGAGGGACCCGAAGTGGTTCGCGAGCGCGCGGGCTGCCACCGGCCCGACGTGCCGGATGCTCAGGCCGACCATGATCCGCCAGAGCGGCTTCGTCTTCGCGGCGTCGATGTTCGCGAGCATCTCGAACGCGTTCTTCGACGGGTACCGGCTCGGTTCGCCCGTGTAGTCCGCTCCCCGTGCGTCGGGGTCGAACGGCGGGTCGGTCTTCTTGCGCGCCCGGCTGAACGGCGTGACCCGCTTCGGCGCACCGTCGTCGGTGGTCTTCTCCATGCCGGTCTCGGCGTCGCGGACGATCACCTCGATCGGGACGATGTCCTCCATCGTCAGGTCGAACAGGCCGGCCTCGGTCTCGAGCGGGGGCTGCTCGGGGTGGAGCGGCTGCGTGAGGGCCGCCGCAGCGACCTCGCCCAGCCCCTCGATGTCGAGCGAGCCACGGGAGGCGATGTGCTCGACCCGGCCGCGCACCTGCGCCGGGCAGCTCTCCGCGTTCGGGCAGCGGAGGTCGATGTCGCCTTCCTTCGCGGGGGCGAGGGGCGTGCCGCACTCGGGGCAGTTCGTCGGCATGACGAACTCGCGCTCGCTGCCGTCGCGGAGCTCGACGACCGGACCGAGCACCTCGGGGATGACGTCGCCCGCCTTCCGGAGCACCACGGTGTCCCCGATGAGGACGCCCTTCGCCTTGACGACCTGCTGGTTGTGCAGGGTCGCCTGGCGCACGACCGACCCGGCGACCTCGGCCGGGGCCATCACCGCGAAGGGCGTGGCGCGACCGGTCCGACCGACGCTGACGACCACGTCGAGGAGTGTCGTGTGGACCTCTTCCGGCGGGTACTTGTACGCGATCGCCCACCGCGGGGCGCGCGACGTCGACCCGAGTTCCTCGTGCAGGGCGAGGTCGTCGACCTTGATCACGATGCCGTCGATCTGGTGCTCGACCGACGCCCGTCGCTCGCCGTAGTCCTTGACGAAGGCCAGCACCTCGTCGATGGAGTCGAAGACCCGGTAGTGCGAACTCGTCGGCAGGCCCCACGTCTGCAGGAGCTCGTACACCTCGGACTGCGCACGGACGTCGGTGTCCCGTTCGAGTTCGCGGACGGGCCACGCGCCGATGCCGTGCACGAGCATGCGGAGCCGACGGAGCCGGTCCACCATGAGCTCGCGCTTCGCCTCGGACTTGCCCTCCTCCTTCTGGCGGAGGGATCCGGCTGCCGCGTTGCGCGGGTTCGCGAAGACCCGCTCCCCCGCGTCGCGCTGCTTGGCGTTCAGTTCGTCGAACTGCTCGACCGGGAAGAAGATCTCGCCGCGGACCTCGACGAGGGGCGGGTGCCCGGAACCGGACAGGCGGTCCGGGATCGTGCCCATCGTGCGGACGTTGCCGGTGACGTCCTCGCCGACGACGCCGTCACCGCGCGTCGCGGCCGAGACGAGCCGACCGTGCTCGTACCGGAGGTTGATCGCGAGCCCGTCGATCTTCAGCTCGGTGAGGAACCGGACGCGCTCGGCACCGGCGTCGCGCTGCACCTTGACCGCCCAGTCGACGAGTTCGTCCGGGCTGAAGACGTTGTCGAGGCTGAGCATCCGCTCGGCGTGCTCGACCGGCGCGAACTGCACGGTCTGCGCCTGGCCGCCCACGGTCTGGGTCGGGCTGTCCTCGGTGAGGAGTTCCGGGAATCGCTGCTCGATCGCGTCGAGGCGGTGGACGAGCCCGTCGTACTCGCCGTCCGCGACCGTCGACCCGTTCTCGTCGTAGTACGCGTGCCGCAGCTCGTTGATGCTGGACCGGAGCCGGTCGACCTCACGCTGCGCCTGCGCCGCGTCGAGTGCGGCGGGGTCGATCGTCTCGAACGTCGAGTCCGCGGGCGTCGTGTCGCTCATGCCCTCAGTTCTACCGGCAACCACCGACCGGACGCGCAGCCGACGGGCAACCCGGGAGCGCCGCGCGGTCAGACGGAGGCGGGCACCGCCGACACCGTCGCGTCGATCGTGCACTGCCCGAGCACCCGGGTGCCGACGTACACGACCGCGGTCTGCCCCGGCGCGACGCCCGAGAGCGGCTCGTCGACGTCGATGACCAGCTGGCCGTCGGTCACCCGTGCGGTCGCGGGCACCGGGTCGGCGTGCGCCCGGATCTGCACGTCGCAGGCGAACGGCGTGGACGGGTCGGCGGGCGCGGTGCCGGCCCAGGTGAAGCGCGACCCGGACATCGAGGTCACGTCGAGCGCCTCCTTCGGGCCGACCACGACGGTGTTCTCTTTCGGTCGGATCTCGAGCACGAACCGCGGCTTGCCGTCCGGTGCCGGTCGACCGAGGTGCAGTCCGCGCCGCTGTCCGACCGTGTACCCGGTCGCCCCGTCGTGCGCACCGACGACCGTGCCGTCCCGCTCGACGACGTCGCCGGGGGCCGCGCCGACGCGGTCCGCCAGCCAGCCCCGGGTGTCGCCGTCCGGGATGAAGCAGATGTCGTAGGAGTCGGGCTTCTGCGCCACGGTGAGGCCTCGCGCCGCCGCCTCGGCCCGGACCTCGTCCTTCGAGGGCGTCGCTCCGAGCGGGAACATCGCGTGCTGGAGCTGCTCGGCGGTCAGGACGCCGAGGACGTACGACTGGTCCTTCGCCCACGCCGCCGAGCGGTGCAGCTCGCGCGCCCCGTCCGGACCGGTGACGATCGAGGCGTAGTGCCCGGTGCAGACGGCGTCGAACCCGAGGGCGAGCGCCTTCTCGAGCAACGCCGCGAACTTGATCCGCTCGTTGCAGCGCATGCAGGGGTTCGGCGTCCGGCCGGCCTGGTACTCGGCCACGAAGTCGTCGACGACGTCCTCCTTGAACCGGGCCGAGAAGTCCCACACGTAGTACGGGATGCCGAGCGCGGACGCGGCGCGCTGGGCGTCCATCGAGTCCTCGATCGTGCAGCAGCCGCGGCTGCCGGTGCGCAGGGTCCCGGGCATGCGGCTCAGCGCCAGGTGCACACCGACCACGTCGTGCCCGGCGTCGACCGCCCGGGCTGCGGCCACCGCCGAGTCGACCCCACCGCTCATCGCCGCCAGAACTCGCATGGCTCCAGGGTAACCCGCCGACGAAGCGGTACCGCGGGCGTACCGTTGTCCGAGCGATGACCTCCGAGACCCCTGCCTTCGACTTCCGGTCGGTCCTGCTGTCCGGGTTCCTGCCCGCAGCGCTCTTCGCGATCGGCGAGGGCGCGATCATCCCGATCATCCCGATCGCGGCGAGCTCCCTCGGCGCGAGCCTGGCGTTCGCGGGCTTCGTCGCGGCGCTCATCCTCGTGGGCGAGCTCATCGGGGACGTGCCGTCCGGGGTGGTGGTCGCCCGCATCGGGGAGCGCAACGCGATGATCGGCGCGGCGGTCGTCTCCGTCGTCGGGCTCCTGGTGTGCACGGCCGCCCCGAACGCCTGGGTCCTCGCGCTCGGGGTGTTCCTCGTCGGTGTCTCCACCGCCGTCTTCGCCCTCGCTCGGCACGCCTACATGACGACGGCGATCCCCCTCCACATCCGGGCACGGGCGCTGTCGAGCCTCGGTGGCGTGTTCCGCTTCGGCTACTTCGTCGGACCGTTCATCGCCGCCGGTGTCGTGCACCTGACGGGCACCACGCAGAGCGCGTTCTGGATCCACATCGTCTGCTGCCTGCTGGCGGCGGTGACGCTCCTCGTCCTGCGCGACCCCGCGACGGGCGCACGCGGCTTCCGCAGGCCGAGCCGCGCCTCCCGGCCCACGACGGACGACGCGAGCGACAAGACCGACGCGACCACCACGGAGCCGCCCGCCGACACCGGCGCGCAGTTCGTCCAAGAGGAGGCGCACGGCCTCTTCCGCACCATCCGCGCGAACCGGGCCGTGCTCCTCCGGCTCGGCAGCGGTGCCGGCCTGATCGGCGCGCTCCGCGCCGGCCGCCAGGTCATCCTGCCGCTCTGGGCGGTCAGCGTCGGGCTCGACGACTCGACCGCAGCGCTCGTCATCGGCATCGCCGGTGCGGTCGACTTCGCGCTCTTCTACACGAGCGGGCAGATCATGGACCGATGGGGCCGCCTGGCGAGCGCACTCCCCTGCATGGTCGGGCTCAGCATCAGCTACTTCCTGCTCGCGTGGTCCGGACACCTCGACGCCCGGGTGGGCTGGTTCGTCGCGATCGCGATGGGGATGTCGCTCGCGAACGGGGTCGGGTCGGGCATCCTCATGACGCTCGGCGCGGACCTCGCGCCGCGGGACCACCCGGCGCCGTTCCTGGGCGCCTGGAGGTTCACCGGCGACTTCGGGCAAGCCGCTGCACCGCTCCTCATCTCCGGCGTGACCGCTGTCGCGTCGATCGCGGTCGCGAGCGGGGTGATGGGGGTGCTCGGCCTGGTCGGCGCGGGCATCCTGTTGCGGTACGTGCCGCGGTACCTCCCACGGAAGCTGCGCTGACCGTCCGCCGAACGGCCGGTCGGGGCGGCCCAGGAGGCGCGGATCACGTCCGGCGCGCGGGTGGCGCTCGGTAGACTGCCGCTGCTCGCGGGAGTGGTGGAATCGGTAGACACGCAGGATTTAGGTTCCTGTGCCCCTGGCGTGAGGGTTCGAGTCCCTCCTTCCGCACCAGAGTCTGCGTCCTCACGCATCTCATACCACCGAGGGACGTTGCCGTCATCGGCGGACGGTACCCTCGTCCTGCGGGACGCCTCCCCGTGTCCCCGCCTCCACGACCGGAAGAATCATGCACTCCGTCGCACTCGCCCTGATCCCCTGGCTGGATCCGCAGTACATCCTCGACAACTTCGGGGCCATCGCCGTGTTCGTGGTGTGCGCCATCATCTTCGCCGAGACCGGGCTGCTCGTCGGCTTCATCTTCCCGGGCGACAGCCTGCTCGTCATCACCGGCCTCTTCGCGTTCGACCGCGGTGGCGAGATCGGCGGCATCCCCGTCTGGATCGCCGCGCTCATGATCGCCGCGTCCGCGTTCCTCGGCGGCGAGCTCGGCTACTACATCGGCAAGAAGGCCGGCCCGCCCATCTTCGAGCGCAAGGAGAGCGGGCTGTTCTCCAAGGCGAACGTCGACCGCACGAACGCGTTCTTCCACCGGTTCGGGCCCCTCGCGGTGATCCTTGCCCGGTTCGTCCCCGTCGTGCGGACGTTCCTGCCGATCGCCGCCGGTGTGGGCCGGATGAACTACAAGAAGTACTCGCTGTACAACGCGATCGGCGCCGTCGTGTGGGGCGTCGGGGTGACGTTCCTCGGGTACTTCATCGGGCACATCCCGTTCGTCGCGCACATCGTCCGCGAGTACATCGACATCATCCTGCTCGCGGCCGTCGTCGTGACGGTCGTGCCGATGGCGCTGACGTACTTCCGGAACGCGCGCAAGGCGAAGCGCGACGAGGCCGCGGC
Source organism: Curtobacterium sp. MCBA15_016 (assembly GCF_001865105.1). NCBI lineage: Bacteria > Bacillati > Actinomycetota > Actinomycetes > Micrococcales > Microbacteriaceae > Curtobacterium > Curtobacterium sp. MCBA15_016. The sequence goes on along the minus strand of NZ_MJGR01000014.1, from coordinate 75,379 downwards.
CGAGGCGGGGACCGAGCCGCAGCGCTGACGGTCCGTCCTGACGGACAGGAGGCGCGGTGCCGGCTGGCGCCGCGCCTCCTGTCCGTCGCGGGCCGTGCCGGGCCGCGCGCTCGCGTCGGGCCGCTCGGTCCGCTCACGTCGCCGAGCGGGCGAAATACGTCCCCCTCGGCGCCCCCGCGCCGCACATTCCGCCCGCTCGCCGCACGCCCGCCGCGCCGAGCCGCCGCCCACTCCGCCGAGCGGGCGAAGT
>NZ_MJGR01000014.1:0-74365 GCF_001865105.1 Curtobacterium sp. MCBA15_016 | reverse complement strand
TACGTCCCCCTCGGCGCCCCCGCGCGGCACATTCCGCCCGCTCACCGCACACCCGCGGCGACGCCGGTCCCTCGCCCAACCAAAGACAACCCGAGCCACGTCGCGACGTGGCTCGGGTTGTCTTTGGTTGTGCGCCCGCGCGCCCGCGCGTCAGACGCCGAAGTACTCCCGCACCACCGGCGCGATCCCGCGGAACGCCTTGCTCCGGTGCGACAGCGCGTTCTTCTCCTCGCGCGTCAGCTCCGCCGACGTCCGGTCGGCGTCGTCCGGCCGGAAGACCGGGTCGTACCCGTGCCCACCGTCGCCGATGGGCTCGGTCGTGACCTCGCCGTTCCAGACCGCCTCGACCACGTGCTCGGTGCCGTCCGGCGTGACGAACGCCGCGGCGCACACGAACGCCGCCGTGCGCTCGACGACCCCGTCGAGGTTCCGCAGCAGCAGCGCGATGTTGTCCGCGTCGACCCGCGTGCCGGCGTACCGCGCCGAGTGGATGCCGGGAGCACCGTCCAACGCGTCCACGGCGATGCCCGAGTCGTCGGCGAGCGCCGGGAGCCCCGTGTGCGCGACCGCCGCCCGGGCCTTGATGAGGGCGTTCGCGGCGTAGGTGTCCCCGTCCTCGACGGGCTCCGGGCCGTCGTACCCGACGAGCTCGACGCCGTCGCCCAGCGCCGACCCGAGGATCTCGCGCAGCTCGACGACCTTGCCCTGGTTGTGCGTCGCCAGGACCACCGTGCGGGAGGTCACGCGAGCCCCAGCACGGACTTCTGGATCGCCGCGAGGGACTGGTTGCCCGCGAGCCCGAGATCCAGCAGCACGTTGAGCTCGTCGCGGTCGAAGGGTGCGTGCTCGGCGGTCCCCTGCACCTCGATGAACTTGCCCGACCCGGTCGTGACGATGTTCATGTCGGTGTCGGCGGCGGAGTCCTCGGTGTACGCGAGGTCGAGCATCGGCTCGCCCTTGACGATCCCGACGGAGATGGCCTGCACGCTGTCGAGCAGCGGGGTCGCCTTCTTCGCCACGAACCCGCGGTCGCGCCCCCACTCGATCGCGTCCACCATCGCGACGTACGCGCCCGTGATCGACGCCGTGCGGGTGCCGCCGTCGGCCTGGAGCACGTCGCAGTCGATGACGAGCGTGTTCTCGCCGAGACCCTTCGTGTCGACGACCGCGCGCAGTGACCGGCCGATCAAGCGGGAGATCTCGTGCGTGCGCCCGCCGACCTTGCCCTTGATCGACTCACGCTGCATGCGCTCGTTCGTCGAGCGGGGCAGCATCGAGTACTCGGCGGTGACCCAGCCGGTGCCCTTGCCGGCGAGCCACCGCGGGACGCCGTTCGTGAAGGACGCGGTGCAGAGCACCCTGGTGTTGCCGAACGAGATGAGCGCGCTGCCCTCGGCCTGCGTGCTCCACCCCCGCTCGATCGTGACGGGACGGTGGTCGGTCGCGGTGCGGCCGTCGATGCGGAGCGTGTCGCTCATGGGGTCCTTTCGATGCGGGGCAGCGTGATGGCCCCGGTCTGGAGGTGGCCGACGCTGGAGACCTCGGGGCCGAGGAAGCGTCGGGCGAGTCGGATGAAGCCGTTCTTGTCGTCGCCGGTCGCCTCGAACGAGTAGGTCGGCGGCTCGGTGGCAGTGCGTTCGAGCCCGTGCTCGACGAGTCGTCGGTACACGTCGTTGGCGGTCTCCTCGGCGCTGGAGACGAGCGTCACGTCCGGACCCATCACGTACTGGATCGCGGCGGACATGAGCGGGTAGTGGGTGCACCCGAGGACGAGCGTGTCGACGTCGGCTGCGCGGATCGGTGCGAGGTAGCCCGCAGCGACCTCGCGGAGCGCTGGGGAGGAGGTGTCCCCCGCCTCGACGAACTCGACGAAGCGCGGGCATGCCGCGAGGCTCAGACTGATGTCCGACGCGACCGCGAAGGCGTCTTCGTAGGAGCGCGACGCGATGGTGCCGACCGTGCCGATCACGCCGATGCGTCCGGTGCGGGTCTGCTTGACGGCGGCGCGTGCAGCGGGCTGGATGACCTCGACGACGGGGATGCCGTACGCCTGCTCGTACCGTTCGCGGGCGTCCCGGAGCACCGCGGACGAAGCGGTGTTGCACGCGATCACGAGGGCCTTCACACCCTGTTCGACGAGGTCGTCCATCACCTCGAGCGCGTAGCGACGGACGTCCGCGATGGGCTTCGGGCCGTAGGGCGAGTGCACGGTGTCGCCCACGTACCGGATGCTCTCGCGTGGCAGCTGGTCGATGATGGCGCGGGCCACCGTGAGTCCGCCGACCCCGCTGTCGAAGACTCCGATCGGTGCATCCGTCACGACACCAGCGTACCGAGCGCGCGGGCCCGCCCGCCCCGCGAGCGGGCGGAACACGCACCGCCTACCGCGACGACCCGGCACATACCGCCCGCTCGCGGAAGCCGCCGGTCCAGGAGGCGCGCCCCGCCCCCGCCAGGCCGCCCCGCGCCTCCAGGCGGCGCCCCACCCCGCGAGCGGGCGAAACACGCACCGCTGGCCGCGCCGACCCGGCACACACCGCCCGCTCGCCTTCGCGCGCGACCGGCCCCGACCGCGAGCGGGCGGAACACGCACCGCCCGCCGCGACGACCCGACAGAATCCGCCCGCTCGCGGAAGCCGCCCGTCCAGGAGGCGCGACCCGCCCCCGCCAGTCCGCCCCGCGCCTCCAGGCGGCCACCCCCACCCCGCGAGCGGGCGAAACACGCACCGCTCACCGCGCTGACCCGGCACGTACCGCCCGCTCGCCTTCGCGCGGACCCACCCAACCCGCGAGCGGGCGGAACACGCACCGCCCGCCGCGCCGACCCGGCACGTACCGCCCGCTCGCGCGCGCCGGCCGGCGGATCCGTACCTCCGAGCCCGGGCGACACTAGTGTCGGAGAGGTGACCAGCGCGCTCCTCACGGACCAGTACGAACTCACCATGGTCGACGCGGCCCTCAAGGACGGCACGGCCGACCGCCGGTGCGTGTTCGAGGTCTTCGCCCGCCGCCTGCCGGACGGGCGCCGCTACGGTGTCGCCGCGGGCCTCGGCCGGTTCCTGACCGCGCTGACGGACTTCCGGTTCGGCGACGACGAGATCGCGTTCCTGCGCGACCGCGGCGTCATCGATGCCGGGACGGCGTCGTACCTCGCCGACTACCGGTTCACCGGGGACATCCGCGCCTACCGCGAGGGCGAGGTCTTCTTCCCGAACTCCCCCGTCCTCCAGATCGAGGGCACCTTCGCCGAGGCCGTCGTGCTCGAGACCCTCGCGCTGAGCATCTTCAACGCCGACAGCGCGATCGCGAGTGCCGCCGCACGCATGGTCTCCGCTGCTGACGGTCGTCCGCTCGCCGAGATGGGCTCCCGGCGCACGGGTGAGTGGAACGCCGTCGCCGCCGCCCGGGCCGCGTACATCGCGGGCTTCGGGGCGACGAGCAACCTCGAGGCCGGGCGCACCTGGGGCATCCCGACGATGGGCACCGCGGCGCACGCGTTCACGCTCCTCCACGACTCGGAGGAGGACGCCTTCCGATCGCAGATCGACGCCCTCGGGACCGGCACGACGCTGCTCGTCGACACCTACGACATCGAGGCCGCGGTCGACACCGCGGTCAGGCTCACCGACGGCAAGCTCGGCGCCGTCCGCATCGACAGCGGCGACCTGCCGTCCGTCGTGGCGTCCGTCCGCGCACAGCTCGACCGGCTCGGGGCGACCGACACGAAGATCACGGTCACGAACGACCTCGACGAGTACACGATCGCGGCACTCCGCGCGGCGCCGGTCGACTCCTACGGCGTCGGGACCTCGGTGGTCTCCGGATCGGGCCACCCGGCCGCGGGCATGGTCTTCAAGCTCGTCGCCCACCGCGACGCGAGCCACCGCGACGCGAGCCACCGCGACGCGGCCGACGCCGGTGCGGCCGACGCCGGCTGGGTCCCGGTCGCGAAGAAGTCGGCTGAGAAGGCCACCGTCGGCGGACGCAAGCAGGCCGGCCGCCGCCTCCGCAACGGCATCGCCACCGCCGAGGTCGTGCTGACCACGGGTCAGGTCGGGCCGGACGAGCGCCCGCTGCTCGTCCCCGTGGTGACGAACGGCGAGGTGGACCCGGCGTTCCTCGGCGTGCAGGGCGTCGAAGCGGCCCGCGCGCACCACAAGATGGCGAAGGCCGAGCTGCCCGCCGACGCGTCGCGCATCGGTCGGGGCGACCCGGCCATCCCCACGCTCGTCATCTGAGCGTCGGCGTCACTCCGCCTTCATCTTCTCGTAGATCGCCTTGCAGTCGGGGCAGACCGGGAACTTCTCGGGGTCGCGCCCGGGGATCCACTTCTTCCCGCACAGCGCCTTGACGGGCTTGCCGGTCAGGGCCGACTGCAGGATCTTGTCCTTCTTGACGTAGTGCGAGAAGCGCTCGTGGTCGCCGGGCTCGATCGCCTCTTCCTCGAGGAGCTTCTCGAGCTCGCGGTCCATCACGTCGAGGCCGCCACCGGGTTCCGTCATGCTCATGCGTCCAGGGTACGACGACCGGGCGCGCGCCGCGACGGTCCGCGACGCGCGGGGGGCGTGGCCGACCCGTGACGGCCTGGAGGCGCGGGGCGGGGTCGACCCGCGCCTCCAGGCCGTCAGGTGGTCACCCCTGGAGGCGACCCGGCTCAATTGCGCTGCGCTGCGGCCAGCAGGTCCGGCCCGTGGCGGTCGAAGAGGCGACCGCCGATCGCGACGCCCGCCGCCAGCACGACCACGCCGACCAGGACCCCGACGACGAGGGTCAGGATCCCCCACGGCTCCGGGCCGTCGACGAAGGCGAGCACCGCGAGCCACGCCGCGGGGACGGAGCAGACCAGGATCCCGACCACCATCGACGACTGCGCGACCGAGGCGAGGACGCCGGCGGCCTGCGGCTGCTGGAAGGGGTGGTCGCCCGGTCGGACGGTCGGGTACGGCAGCAGGACGGACACGACGCTCGACAGCCCGAGGCCGGACAGGAGCGCACTCGTGCTCACGCCGACCAGCAGCGGGAAGGCCGTCCAGTCGCCGAACAGCCACGCGGAGACCCACGAGCCGGCGACGAGTGCGGGGATGCCCACGGTGAGCACCGGCACGAGGCGACCGAGTCGGTCGCTCCAGCCCGGGGCTCCCGAGGCGACGTGCAGCCACACCGCGGTGTTGTCGTACGAGACGTCGTTGTGCGGCAGGAAGCCCGCGATGAGCGCCATCAGCGGCAGCGGCACCAGGGCGGTCCAGTGCCACGGCACGCCGGCCACCCCGAGCGGGATGACGACGAGCGGGACGAACACGATGATCAGGTAGGACGCGCGGTACCGCGGGTCGCGTCCCCAGTAGGTGAGGGCCCGTGCCGCCACCGCGCCGACGGGCGTGGAGCCGAGCGTGTCGAACCATCCGAGGCCCCGGTACCGACGGGTCCGCGCACGGCCGTCGACGGTCTCGAGCGCCCGGCCGACCACGGCCCACCAGGCGAGGCCGAGCAGGGCCACGACGACCACCGCGATGACGAGCTTGACGATGCCCTCGCCCACACGGCCGCTCGCGACGTCGGCCGGGACGGCCCAGGCGGCGCCCCACGGCGTCCATCCGGCGATGTCGGCGACGCGCTGCATCTCGGCGCCGGCCGGGTCGAGCCAGTCGACGCGGAGCAGGAGCGAGACGGCCGGGATCGCCAGCACGACGATGACCAGCGCGACCAGCCAGCCGGCGTCCCGCGACCGGTGCGGTCCGATCAGGGACGCACCGACGGCGCTGCCGACGCGGATGAGCAGGGCGCACGTGGCGATGGCGAGGAGGGCGGCGACGACGCCGAGGACGCCGACACCCGCACCGCGCATCCACGCGACCGACTGCGCGACGGCCACGACGGCGACCGCGACGACCGGGACCCCGATGAGTCCGGCGACGCCGAGCCCGACCGCCAGGTCGCGTCGGCCGATGCCGAACACGGTGAAGCGTCGCGGATCGAACTGGTCGCCGCGCCCGACGACGAGGGGGACGACCGTGAACGCGAAGGCGATGAGCGTGCCGACCGGCACGACGACCGAACGCGCGACCTCGGGTGCGGCGTCACGGAGTCCGACGACCTCGATCGCGACGAGCACCGCGGCGACGAGTCCCGCGAGGCTGCCGAGCACGACGAGGACCGACCGGCGGGCGCTCCCGCGGACCTCGCCCGCGAGCAGGTCCGCCCTCAGCCGGAGAAGCTGTGCAACCATTCCATGCTCTCTGCCACGACGCGGCCGCCCGCGAGTTCGACGAACTTGTCCTCGAGGCTCTTGCGCCCGCGGACCTGCGCCATCGTGCCGGAGGCGAGGACCTTGCCGCCGACGATGATGGCGACGGAGTCACACGTGCGCTGCACAAGTTCCATGGAGTGGCTGGAGAGCACCACCGTGCCGCCCCCGCGCGTGTAGCGACGGAGGATCTCGGTGATGGTCGCTGCGCTGACCGGGTCGACGGACTCGAACGGTTCGTCGAGCACGAGCACCCGGGGCGAGTGGATGAGCGTCGCCGCGAGGGCGATCTTCTTCGCCATGCCCACGGAGTAGTCGGCGACCTGACGGCCGAGCGCCTCGCCGAGACCGAACGCCTCGGCCAGGTCACTGCTGCGCTTGCGCGCGGTGGCACCGTCGAGCCCGCGGAGGGTCGCCGAGTAGTACAGCAGCTGCGCGCCGGTCAGCCGGTCGAACAGCCGGAGCCGGTCCGGCAGCACGCCGAGGTCCCGCTTGGCGGCGGTCGGGTCGGCCCACACGTCGTGGTCGAGTACGGTCACGCTGCCGGCGTCGGGGCGCAGGAGTCCGGTGACCATCGACAGGGTGGTCGTCTTGCCGGCGCCGTTCGGGCCGACGACGCCGAAGATCGAGCCCTGGCGGATCTCGAGGTCGACCTCGTCGACGGCGAGGGTCTGGCCGTAGCGCTTCACGAGGCCGTCGGCACGGAGGACGACGGGCTGCTGGGGCTGCTTGGCCGTGGGCGCGGGGCGCTTCGTGCCGCTCGGGCGCTTCTTCGCGGACTTGGTGTCGGGCGCTGCGGTGTCCGCTGCGGTGTCGGCTGCTGCCGTGTCCGCTGCGGGGTCCGTGGCGGTTGCGGTGTCCGTCGGGGTCGCGCGGTCGGTCGGGGTCGCGCGGTCGGTTGCGTCCGTGCCGGCGGTCGCGTCCGTCTCGTCCGCCCCGTCGCGCGGTCCAGGAGGCACGGTGCCGGTCGTCCCCGCCGTCTGCGTCGGGCGGGTGGCACGTCCCTTGCCGCCGCGCGCCTTGGCAGGGCGGCGACCGGTGGTCGTCGGCGCCACCGCCTGCGCGGCGACGCGGTCCGCCCCCGTCTCCGTCTCCGTCGTCTCGGTGGCCGTCGTGTCGTCGGTCATCGTGTCCTCAGCGGAGGCGTCGTGTGCATCCCCGTCCCCCATGTCGTCGTCAGCGGCGTCTCCCGCCGCGGTGGCGTCGTCGTCCTCGGTGGCAGCGTCGTCCGCGGTGTCGTCGTCGCCGTCGGCGGCCGCTTCGGCCTCGGTGTCGACGTCCGCTTCCTCGGTCAGCCAGGCAGCGTCCGACGTGGCGTACACGTCGTCGTCGTCCCCTGCTGCTGCGGCCACCGCCCCACCGTACCAACGCTCACCGGACAGCGGGGGACGCCTCGGGCGCGGTGTCCCGAATCCCCGGCGCTGTGTCACGAATTGAGCACGAAGCGGCCGAGACCGTACCCCGGCGGAGGGTCGTTCCGTATCATTCACCGAGGCACGACGAAGTGTTCACCACTTGGAAACCTGCCCCGGCCGGTGTCCCCGTGACGATCCCTCCCTGCGAATGCGCGCAGAGACGGCGGTCTTCCCGGGCAGATCGGATCTTCCGGGAGCACACTCGACGAGGCCCGCCCGTGCCCCAGGGCGCGCGGGCGGACACCAGAAGGGACCAGCATGACCACGCAGATCGTCATCCTCGCAGCGGGGATGGGCAGCCGCCTCGGGCGCAGCCTGCCGAAGCCGCTGACCGAACTGAGCGACGGCCGCACCATCATGCAGCAGCAGTTCGACAACATCCGTGCGGCGTTCGGTTCGAGCGCACGCGTCACGATCGTCGTCGGCTACAAGTCGGAGTACATCGTCGAGGCCTTCCCCGAGGCGAACTTCGTCTACAACGAGTCCTACGACTCCACGAACACCTCGAAGAGCCTGCTCCGCGCCCTCAAGGCGACGGGCAAGGGCGGTGTGCTCTGGATGAACGGCGACGTCGTCTTCGACCCGCGTGCCCTGGTGCGTGCGGCAGACATGATCGACGAGGACCGCTCGTTCGTCAGCGTCAACACCGACAAGGTCTCCGACGAAGAGGTCAAGTACACCGTCGACGCCGAGGGCTTCATCCACAAGCTGTCGAAGCAGGTCGTCGGTGGTCTCGGCGAAGCCGTCGGCATCAACTACGTGTCGTCGAAGGACAAGCAGGCGCTCATCCGCCAGCTCGGTCGCGTCGACGACCAGGAGTACTTCGAGGGCGGCATCGAGGCTGCCATCGCCGAGGACGGGCTACTCTGGAGCCCGATCGACATCTCGGACCTCTACGCGGTCGAGATCGACTTCGCCGAGGACCTCGAGCGCGCGAACAACCTGTTCGCCTGAACCAGCGTCAAGACCCCCTCGGCGGTTCCGCCCGAAGGGAAACCGTGACCACAGCGAGTGCGCCGACCGTGCCCGCGGCTGCCGCACCAGCGGCGTCCCGGAGCGCCGGTCGGCGCTATCGTCATGCCCTCTGGCTGCTGACGATCCGAGACCTCCGCGTCCGCTACTCGACCTCGGCGCTCGGCTACTTCTGGTCGATCCTCGACCCGCTCGTGATGTCGGCGATCTACTGGTTCGTCTTCACGCAGGTGTTCCACCGCGGGTCGGTCGGCGAAGAGCCGTACATCGTGTTCCTGCTGTCGGCGCTGCTGCCGTGGATGTGGTTCACCGGTGCCGTCTCGGACTCGACGCGGGCGTTCATCAAGGAGACCAAGCTCATCCGGTCGACGACGATCCCGCGCAGCATCTGGGTCGCCCGGGTCACGGCGTCGAAGGGCATCGAGTTCCTCCTCAGCCTGCCGGTCCTCGCCGTGTTCGCGATCGCGACGGGGGCGCACTGGCACTGGGAGATCGCGCTCTACCCGCTCGCGATCGTGCTGCAGTGCGCGCTCGTGTACGGGCTCGGCCTGATCGTCGCGCCGCTCGTGGTCTTCTTCCGTGACCTCGAGCGTGCGGTGAAGCTCGTGCTCCGGTTCCTCTTCTACGCATCGCCGATCATCTACGCCACGTCGGCACTGCCCGACAAGCTGCACGACCTCGCGGCCTTCAACCCGCTCAGCGGCATCTTCGGCATCTACCGCGCGGCGTTCTTCCCGTCGCAGCTGAACTGGTTCGAGGTCGGGGTCTCCGTCGTCGTCACCGTCGTCGTCCTCGCGATCGGACTCGTCGTGTTCCGCCGCAGCGAGCACCGCGTCCTGAAGGAGCTGTGATGACCGCCACCGAGCAGACCAGCCGCAGCGCGACGGTCGCCCCCGTGATCTCCGTCCGCGACGCCGGCATCCGGTTCAAGCGCAACCGTCGGGCGAGCCGGAGCTTCAAGGACCTCTTCGCCGGCAGCAACCGCCGCAAGCGCGCGGACGAGTTCTGGGCGCTCCGGGGTGTGTCGTTCGACGTCCGCCCGGGTGAGGCGATCGGGGTCGTCGGCCGCAACGGTCAGGGCAAGTCGACCCTGCTGAAGCTCGTGGCCCAGGTCATGCTCCCCGACGAGGGACGCATCCACGTCGGCGCCGGGGTCGCACCCCTGATCGAGATCACCGGTGGCTTCGTCGGAGACCTCTCGGTCCGTGACAACGTCTACCTCACGGCGGGACTGCACGGCATGTCCCGGGCGGAGATCCGCGACGCCTTCGACGAGATCATCGAGTTCGCCGAGATCGGCGACTTCGTCGACACCCCGTACAAGCACCTGTCGAGCGGCATGAAGGTGCGCATCGCGTTCGCGGTCATCTCGCGCCTCGACGAACCGGTGATCCTGGTGGACGAGGTCCTGGCGGTCGGCGACAAGGGGTTCCGCGAGAAGTGCTACAAGCGGATCGAGGAACTCCTCGCCGGTGGCCGCACGCTGTTCTTCGTCTCGCACAGCGACAAGGACCTCCGCCGCTTCTGCGAGCGTGGGCTGTACCTCGACAAGGGTCGCCTGCAGCTCGACGGCACGATCGAGGAAGCTCTGCAGCGGTACTCGTCCGACTACGCCGTCTGACCACCGATCCCCGTCCACAACCAGGGTCCCCAGGGCCGCTCTCCACAGCCGCCCCTCCCCCGAGCCGAACCGGCCCCCGGACGTCAGACCCTCACCCTAGGTTGACGGCATGCACCACCCGACACCGGCCTACCCCGTCCCGTTCTCGATCGACCGTTCCCGTGCTCCGCGCCGCTACGACCTGCTGAACACCGGCGACGAACCCGTCGACGGCATCACGCTCACCCACCTCGGCACCGGCTACTGCCCGCCGCTCGCCGTGCACCGGCTCGAACCGGGTCGGTCGCTCTCGATCGCCGTGTTCGGCGCCACCGCCGACGACACGGGCGTGGTGATCGTCCGCTGGCGTCGACCGGACCGCTCCGAGTACCTCTGGCGGATGTCCCTCGTGGGCGACGCCCGTGCTGCCTGACCGTCCTCGTCGTGCCACCGCCGTCCGGTGGGTCCGGGTCGGTCCCTCAGTCCTCGCCGCGCGCTGCCGCGACGGTTTGCCAGCGGGCGAGCAGCCGTTCGACCGCGTCGTGCAGCCGCCTCGTCGCCGCCCCCGGCGTCGTGTCCCCGAAGTACCGCTCGACCCAGTGCTGCAGCTTCGCGAGCTCGGCGGCGTCGTTCGCCGCGGCGTCGACCCGCGCGACGACGTCCTGCGCATCGGACGCCGTCAACCAGTTGGCGTCGCTCAGGTACCCGCGCTCGTCGACGTCCGCCTCGGGCGAGACCGGCCGGGTCACGATGAGCGGCTTGCCCACGGCCAGCCGGTCGTAGATCATCGCGCTGATGTCCGTGATCGCCACGTCCGCTCCGGCGAGCTGCCACCCCAGCTCGGCACCGTCGTCGTACACGTGGTGGGCGCCCGGGTCGGCGGCGTTGGCGCTCGCGATGGCAGCGACGATCCGCTCGTGCGCCGCCTTGTACGCGGCGTCGCGCACACCGCTGCGGGGGTGCGGCCGGTAGACGAGCCGGTGCGTCGGCGACGCGAGCACCCGTTCGGCGATCGTGGTGCCGTGGCTCGCGATCGACCCGTAGGCGGCCGCTGCGCGGTCCCCCTCCCACGTCGGCGCGTAGAGGACGACCGTGCGGTCGTCGGCCGGGTACGGCGCGGCGCCGGCGAAGTGGTCGGCCTGCGGGCGACCGATCGAGATCGTCCGGGCATCCAGGTCGTAGTCCCACAGGGCGTCCGACAGCCGTCCACGAGCGGCGTCACCGGCGATCAGCGCGTAGTCGTACGCCTTGAACTGGTTCGTCGTCATGTACATCTTGTCGCTCTCGCCGTGGTTCACGAAGACGTGCCACATGCGCCCGTACCGCATCATCTGGAAGTTGCGGGCGTTCTGGTTGACGTAGAAGACGATCTTCGGGGCCTGCTGCTCGACGAACTGCTCGAGGTCGACGACCTGGCGCGCGTAGACCACGGGCACCGGGGACTCGTCGAGCAAGGTGAGCATGGTGCCGGGGCTCCGCGCGATGATCGCGACCGGGTGGGTCGCCGCGAGTTCGGCGAGGGGGGCGTACCACTGCCGCACCTGGTACATGTTCACGGGGCCGTCGGCGAAGTAGACGGCGATCTCCACGGTGCCCGGAGCAGGGGCCGCCACCGACGGCAGTCGGCGTGCGAGTTCACGACGGCTGCGTCGCGACTTGAGCAGGCGGTCGGCGAGCCGCAGGGCCGTGCGCGCGTCACTGATGATCGGCATGGTCTCTCTTCCTGGGTCCGGGGACGGTTCGGTGCGGGCGGGTCAGACGACGGGCGGACGGCCGGCGAGCGTCATCCGGCCGATCGTGAGCCAGCCCATCACGTGCACGGGGCCGCAGTCGCTCCGCCAGCCTTCGCGGACGCCACCGAACCAGGTGGCGAGCCGCTGCGGGTGTCGCCACCAGCGCGCGACCTGGATCGCCGCCCACGACCCGACGTACAGCGGTCGGAGCACCGCCGGCAGGTTGCGCCGAGCCAGCCAGACCCGGTTCCGGGCGTTCAGCCGGTAGTACTCGGTGTGGCGTGCCGGGTCGATCGCGGGGTGGTGCGCGACGAGGTCCCCGGCGTACCAGGTCCGTCGGCCGGCATCCCACACGCGCCACGCGAGCTCGATGCCCTCGTGCGCGTAGAAGTACTCCGCTCCCCAGCCGCCGGTCGCGCGGTACACGTCCATCGGCAGGACGACCGCCCCTTCCCACACCGAGAACACCGGCGACGAGTGGTCGGGCTCGCCCTTGCGGATCCGCGGGATCCAGCGCGTCGGGTTCGCAGCGCCGGTGGGGTCGACGACCCGGGGTTGCACGAGACCGAGCGACGGATCGCGCTCGAACAGGCCGATCGCGTCGCGCAGGAACGTCTCCGACGGCACCGAGGCGTCGTCGTCGAGGAAGAACACGTAGTCGCCGTCGACCACCTCGGCCCCGGCGTTCCGCCCGGCGGGGATGCCCACGTTCTCGGGCAGGGCCAGCGCCCGGACGCCCTCGGGCAGACCGGTCGGCTCCCAGCCGTTGCCGACGCACACCACGTCGAGGTCGACGTCCTGCTGCGCGAGCACGCTCTCGAGTCCACGACGCAGGTCGTCCGGGCGGGTCCCCTGCGACAGGCTCACCACGGCGACACGGGGCCGCTCGCGGTGCGGGACCGCGTGACGACGGAGCGTGCCCGGGGTCACCCGCGGACCCGCTTCGACGAGATGATCGCCACGAAGTGCCCGAACGTCGCCAGGACCGCCAGCGGCAGGAGCGCCCCCACCAGGATCCGGTCGGCCAGGGGATGACCGATCACGAGCGCCAGCAGCGCGAAGACGAACGCGAGGATGCTCAGCTCGACCGAGTGGTACAGGCGGTGGAACGGCAGGAACCGCGCGGCGCGACGCAGCGTCGCGAGCCGTCGTCCGGACGGGGCGGTGCCGGCGTCGCGACGGTCGACGAGCTTGTCGAGCCCGGCGTTCGCCCGTGCGACGTGCACCATGTCGTTGAGCGCCTTGTTGAGGACGATCACGAGCCCCAGCGCGCAACCGATCGTGGTCCACATCCAGTCCGCGCCGTGGATCGGCCACGTAGCCGCACGGACACCGAGTGCGATGGGGATGAGTCCCTCGGTCGTGTAGTGCCCGACCTTGTCGAGGAACACGCCGGCGGGCGAGCGGGTCCCCCGCCACCGGGCGACCTCGCCGTCGCAGCAGTCGACGAGCATCTGCAGCTGCCCGAGCACGAGCGCGAGCGCCGCGCCCCAGATGCCCGGGATGAGCAGGGCGGCAGCGACGCTCCACCCGACGAGGATCATCAGGCCGGTCACCTGGTTCGCCGTCACGCGGGTCTTCAGCAGCACCCACGTCAGGTACGGCGAGACGTCCCGCAGGTAGAGCGACGCCGTCCAGTGCTCGGCGTTCGCCCGCGAACGGACCTCGTCCGGTTGGGCGACGGCACGGAGTTCGGCGATCGAGGTGGGGCGGGCGTTCCCGCGGCCGGTCGTGTCATCGGTCAAGAGGTCAGGTCACCGTCCCGTGTGCGTGGTCAGCTCGGACGTCCGGGTCAGGAAGCCGATGATGAAGCCGAGTCCCCACCCGACGTGGATGCACGGCAGCACCACGACGAGCCAGAGGAGCGTCGGCAGCCCCGACCGCCGGGCGACCGCGAGGGCCCCCAGCACGACGAAGACGATGTAGACGGCGGGCACCACGAAGCCGAGCAGCGCCCACGCCGCCCCGGTGCCGAGTGCGGCACCGATGATCCCGACGATGCCGGCGACGATGCCGAGCGCCATCGCGGCGACCATGGCCGGGGGCACGAAGTAGCGCAGGCCGTTGTTGGCGGGGAACCGGCGGGCGAGCTCGCCGCGCCACAGCCCCGTGGCGACGAACTGCCGGACCAGACGCTTCAGGCTCGGCCGCGGGCGGTACGTGACGACGAGCTCCGGGGTGAACCACACCGTGCCACCGGTCTGCCGGAGGCGCCGGTTGAGCTCCCAGTCCTGGCCGCGCTTGATGCCCTCGTCGAACAGCCCGACCTCGAACAGTCGGTCACGCCGGAACACACCGAGGTACGCCGTCTCGGCCGGACCGGCCTGGCCGCCGACGTGGTGCGGCGTGCCACCGAGCCCGACGCGGCTGCCGTACGCCAGCGCCACGGCGCGTTCGAACGGGGTCCGCCCCTCGGCGCGCATGATCCCGCCGACGTTGTCCGCGCCCGACTCCTGCAGCACGCGCACGGCGATCCGCGTGTAGTCCTGCGGCAGCACCGAGTGCGCGTCGACACGGACCACGACGGGGTGCACGGACGCGCGGATCGCCACGTTCAGCCCGGCGGGCGTGGAGCCGGCCGGGTTCTCGATCGCGCGGATCCGGGGGTCGGCGGCGCTCATCTCGGCGACGAGTTCGTTCGTGCCGTCGATCGACGGGCCGAGGGCGAGGATGACCTCGAACGGACCGGAGTAGTCCTGCTCGAGCAGACTCTGGACGGCTGCCCGGACCTCGGTGACCTCGTTGAGGACGGGCATCACGTACGAGACGCCCGGCAGGGGCTGTCCGTCTGTCTGCATCGGTACCTCGGGGTCCTCACCTGGGTGCACGGGACGCACCGCGGACGGTGCCGCCCCGCAAGAGCGACCCTGAGCCTATCAAGTCGCCGCGGGTCGTCGGGGCGACCGGCAGACGGACGGGAGGCGCGGTGCCAGCTGGCACCGCGCCTCCCGTCCGTCGCTGGTCGCGTCAGCCCTTGTAGGTACCGAGCGTGACGTCCGCCTCGCGCGTCTCACCGCCACGGATGAAGGTGATCGTGGTCTTCGCGCCACCGGCGAAGTACCGCACCTGTGCCGTGAGGTCGGTCGCGTCGGACACCGTCGCCGAGCCGATCTTCGTGACCACGTCGCCCTTCTGCAGGCCGGCCTTGGCAGCCGCGCCACCGGACGACACCGACTTGATGAGGCCGCCCATCTGCGTGGCGTTCGCGTCCTCGGCGGCGTCGCCCACGGTCGCACCGAGCAGCCCGTGCGTGGCGGAGCCGTTGTCCTTGATCTCGTTCGCGACCCGCTTGACGAGGTTCGACGGGATCGAGAAGCCGACGCCGATGCTGCCGGACTGGCTCGACGACGAGTCGGACGAGCTGCCCGCGCTCGCGATGGCCACGTTGATGCCGATGAGCTTGCCCTTGGAGTCGAGCAGCGCACCACCCGAGTTGCCGGGGTTGATCGACGCGTCGGTCTGGATGACCGGCAGCGAGACGGTGCTGTTCGTCGACGAGTCGCTGCCGTTGCCGCCGTTGCCCCAGAAGTCGAAGGGACCGCCGCTCGAGCCGTTCCCGCCCTCGTTCGAGTCGCCGCCCTCGGTGGGAGCGCTCGAGGTGACCTGGATGCTGCGGCTCAGGGTCGAGACGATGCCGTCCGTCACGGTGTTCGACAGGCCGAGCGGTGCACCGATCGCCACCGCGGTGTCGCCGACGTTGAGGTCGGACGAGTCCGCGAAGCTGATCGGCTTCATGTCGGTCGCGTCGATCTTGATGACCGCGAGGTCGACCGTCGGGTCCGTGCCGACGAGCTTCGCCGGGTAGATCTTGCCGTCCGAGGTGGTCACGGTGATCGTGCCGTTGGAGCTGTCGCCGTCGAGCGTCACCACGTGGGTGTTCGTGACGATGTAGCCGTCCTTGCTGAAGACGACGCCGGAGCCGGTGCCGGCCTCGCTGCTCGACGAGACGTTGATCGTGACCACCGAGGGGGTCGCCTGCGCGGCCACCGCGGTGACGACCGTGGCGTTGTTGTAGTCGTTGACGGTGAGGTTGCCGCCGCCCTGCGCGCTCGACGACCCGACGACGTTGCTGCCGCCCTGCGTGTTGGACGCGGCGAGCCAGCCGGCGCCGCCGCCGACGAGGCCCGCGATGACGACGCCGGCGATGATCGGGAGGGCGAGGCGGCCGCGGCCGGTGCCGGTGCGGCGGCCGGTGGCTGCTGCTCCGGCGCCCGCTGCTCCGGCTGCGCCTGCTGCTCCGGCGGCCCCGGCGGCTCCGGTGTCGAAGTAGTGGCCGTTGCGCTGGTTCGAGCCGTCGACGTCGCCGAATGCGCTCGTGGGGGCCTGGGCGGACGGGGCTCCGGCGGACTCGGAGGCCGATGCCGGCGCCGAGGTCGGCTGGGCGTACTCGCCGTAGCGGGGCTGCTGGCCGTACTGCGCCTGCTGTCCGTACTGCGACTGGCCGTACTGCTGCCCGTACTGCTGCTGGCCGTACTGGGACTGGCCGTACTGCTGCTGGTCCTGGCCGTACTGCTGCTGGCCGTACTGCTGCTGGCCGTACTGGGACTGCTGCGCGTGGTCGGTGCCGTACGGGGTGCCGTGCGCACCGTACCCGGCCGGCGCCTGGCCGTACTGGCTCGTCTGGCCGTACTGGTTGGGCTGGCCGTTCTGGTCCGGCTGGCCGTACTGGCTCGTCTGACCGTACTGGCTCGCCTGGCCGGCGTCGGAGTCGTGCTGGGACACCGTCGGGTACGGCGCCGTGTACCGGTCGGTCGGGTGGTCGTTCGAGGCCGCGATGACATCGGTGTCGCTCGCGGGAGCGATCACGTCGGTGTGGTCCGCGGAGCCGTCGTTCGGCGAACGGTCGCTCGTCGGAGCATCGCTGCTCGGAGCGTCGTCGCGGAACGCGTGGTCGAAGTGCTCGGAGTCGTTCGGCGAAGCGTCCTCGGATGCGGCCTTCGCGGCCGCGTCGTCCGGACGGATGTCGTCGCCCTGCCCGTTGGGCGTGGTGTCGGTCATGCTGGACGTGCTCCTTTCAAGCTCGTGCAGTCTGTCGCACCCACCTGAGCGGTGCTCCTGGTGACGCTGCAAGCGACCTATGGCGATCTTATGCGTGGGCTGTGCGGCCGTTCCCGAGATGCCCTCGGCCCGGCCGCTAGGTTGGGGTCCGTTCAGCGCCGCGAGTGCGGTCGACACCTCGGAGGGAACCACATGCGTCACGCAGGACCCTGGTTGCGAGCAGCAGAGGGAGCGATGCTCCTCGGCCCGGACGGCGTCCCCGCGCCGACGGTGTTCGCCGAGATGAGTGCGCTCGCGGCGGCCACGGGCGCGGTCAACCTCGGGCAGGGCTTCCCGGACGAGGACGGTCCCGCCGAGGTCCTCGAGGCAGCGGTCGCAGCCATCCGCGATGGCGTCAACCAGTACCCGCCCGGACGCGGGACCCCGGACCTCCGGGCGGCCATCAGCGAGCACCAGGCCCGGTGGTACGGCCTGGAGGTCGATCCCGACCGCCAGGTGCTCGTCACCGCCGGCGCGACCGAGGCCCTCGCCGCGACACTCCTCGCCCTGGTGGAGCCGGGGGACGAGGTCATCACCTTCGAACCGTTCTACGACGCGTACGGCGCGCTCATCGGTCTCGCCGGCGGGACCCACGTGACGGTGCCGTTGCGGGCGCCCGACTTCCTCCCGGACGAGGACACCCTCCGCGCCGCGTTCTCCGACCGGACCCGTGCGGTGCTCGTGAACACCCCGCACAACCCGACCGGCCGTGTCCTCCCGACGGAGGTGCTCACCACGATCGTCGAACTGGCCACGAAGTACGACGCCGTGATCGTCACCGACGAGGTGTACGAGCACCTGACCTTCGACGTCCCGCACGTCCCGATCGCCACCCTGCCCGGTGCCGCCGATCGCACCGTGACCATCTCGAGCGCTGGGAAGACCTTCAGCACCACCGGCTGGAAGATCGGCTGGCTCACGGCGGCACCGGCGCTCGTCGACGCGATCACCACCGTGAAGCAGTTCCTGACGTTCGTGAACGGCGCGCCCTTCCAGCCCGCGGTGGCGACCGGACTCCGGCTGCCGGACAGCGTGTTCGCTGGCATCGCCGCCGAGCTGTCCGCCAAGCACGACCTCCTCGCCGCCGGACTCCGAGCGGCCGGCTTCGAGGTGATGCGCCCGGACGGCGGGTACTTCGTCATCGCCGACACGGCCGCACTCGGGTACGAGGACGCCCGGGCGTTCTGCCTGCAGCTCCCCGAGCTCGCCGGGGTGGTCGGCGTCCCGGTCTCGGCGTTCGTCCGACCCGATCACGCCGACGGCTACCGGTCACTCGTGCGGTTCGCCTTCTGCAAGCGGCGCTCGGTGCTCGAGGACGCCGCCGCTCGGCTAGCCGGTCTCGCCCTGCGCGGCTGACTCCCCCGCGGGCGGGCGGGCGGACCGGACCCGCCCGCCCGCCACCGCGAGCGGGCGGTATCAACCCGACCCGCGCCTCCAGGCCCACGCATTTCGCCCGCTCGGCACAAGCGCCACCGTGCCCCACCGCGAGCGGGCGAAACAGTGCCCGCCCGCGCCTGCCGAGCGGCGCATTTGGCCCGCTCGCCGCGAGCGCCGCCGCGCCCCGACGCGAGCGGGCGAAAAAGTGCCCGCCCGCGCCTGCCGGGCGGCGCATTTCGCCCGCTCGGCACGGGCGCCACCGCGCCCCAACGCGAGCGGGCGGAATCGACGCTGCTCGCGCCTCCAGGCCCGCACATTTCGCCCGCTCGGCACGGGCGCCACCGCGCCCTAAAGCGAGCGGGCGGAATCGACACCGGTCGCGCCTGCCGAGCGGCACGTTTCGCCCGCTCGGCACCAGCGCCAGGGCGAGCGGGCGGAATGGGACCCGCTCGCGCCTGCCGAGCGGCGCATTTCGCCCGCTCGCGGGGGCGCAAATGCGCACACTTCGCCCGCCCAACGCCGCGCGGGTCAGGGGCGGGGCGTGACCTCGTAGCGGCGGAGCGCCAGCGACGGGTTCGTGCGGCGCACGGCGTCCGTCACGGCGGTGTCGATCCCCGCGACGAGCATCCCCGGGACCGCCCCGGCAGCGGCGACCGCGACGCCCGAGGGGTCGAGGACGACCGAGCCTCCGATGCCGATCGGCGGCGTCTGTCCCACCCCGACCACCCACACGGTGTTCTCGATGGCACGGGCGGTGAGCAGCGTCCTCCAGTGGTGCTCCTTGCCGGGGCCGCGGACCCACTCGGCGGGCAGGACCACGACGTCGGCGGCGCCGTGTTCGGGTGCGGCCAGGCGCCGGGTGACCTCGGGGAACCGCAGGTCGTAGCAGGTCTCGAGGCCGACGCGCAGCCCGCCGAGCTCGAACACCGGCAGCTGTTCGGGGTCGCCGGACTCGATGTGGTCCGACTCCTTCGAGCCGAACGCGTCGTAGAGGTGCACCTTCCGGTAGGTCGCAGCGATCGACCCGTCGGGCAGGACCGCGACGAGGGTGTTCCGGAAGCGGTCCGGGACGTCAGCGGCTTCGGCGACGCCGACGACGAGGGCGATGCCGACCTCGCGGGCGATGGCCTGCAGACCGGTGACGAACGGACCGTCGAGCGGTTGGGCGGCGGCCACGAACCGGTCGTCGATCTCGGCGGTGAAGTACGAGGTGTACTCCGGCGTGACGAGGAGGTCGGCGTGTCGGGCGGCGGCGTCGACTGCCGCGGCGCGGACGGTCTCGAGGTTCGCGACGGGGTCGTCCACGGGTGCGAACTGCGCCGCGGCGACGGTGAGGGTGCCCATCCGCCGAGCGTACCGGGCGCCCCGAGACTCGGCTCCGCGGACGTTCCTCGCGCAGTGCGGGCGCGAAACTGTCCGCCCGGCCGAGACTCGGCGCCGCCCACCCGCACACGCGCCCACCGGCACCGCACCAGCCAGCACGCCAGCACGCCAGCACGCCAGCACGCCAGCACGCGCACACGAAGAAGGCCCCGGTCCGACTGGACCGGGGCCTTCTCTGTGACGCTTGGTTGCGGGGGCAGGATTTGAACCTACGACCTCTGGGTTATGAGCCCAGCGAGCTACCGAACTGCTCCACCCCGCGGCACGTTGAACAGCCTACACGGGGCCGTGGCGGGGCACAAATCGAGTGCCCCGCCACGGTGTGTCTAGTTCCCGCCCTCGGCCTCGGTGGCGGCCTGGATCGCGTCCTGCAGCCGCTGGTCGGCCTCGGCGGCGGCGACCAGGTCGTTGTCCGCGTAGGCGTCCTGGCGGTCCTGCAGCGCCTGCTTGGCGTCGTTCAGGGCCTTCTGCAGCGCCGCGTTGTCGACCGTGCCGGAGCCCGACGTCGAGCCGGAGCCGGACGAGCCCGAGGACGCACCGGAGTCGGAACCCGACGACCCGGAGTCCGACGACCCCGAGTCGGAACCCGACGACGCACCCGAGTCACCCGAGCCACCCGACGCACCGGAGTCACCGGCCGACGCACCCGAGTCGCCACCGAAGAGGCTGTTGAGCGCCTCGTCGAGGGTGTCCTCGAACGCGATCTTGTCGCCGAACGCCACGAGCACCTTCTGCAGCAGCGGGTACGAGCCGCTCGACGTCGACTGCACGTACACGGGCTGCACGTAGAGGAAGCCGCCACCCACCGGGAGCGTGAGCAGGTTGCCCTGCTTCACGGTCGAGTTCCCGCGCTTCAGGATGTTCAGCTCCTGCGAGACGGTCGAGTCACCGTTGAAGAGGCTCTGCACCTGACCGGGCCCGGGGATGTTGTCCGTCTTCGGCATCGTCAACAGCGTGAGCTTGCCGTAGCCGGACCCCTTCTTGCCCTTCCCCGCGCCTCCGGCATCGGAGTCCACCGCGAGGTACCCGGTCAGCACGTTCCGGTTGTTCGCCCCGGCCGACTGCTGCGGGATGTAGGTCGTGTACAGCGTGTACGCGGTCCCCTGCCCCGGCACCTTCATCGTGAGGTAGTACGGGTCCTGCAGGTTGCCCTTGGCCGTCGTCGTGGTGGTCGCCCCGAGCGCGTTCGTGCCCGAGTTGGTCGTGGTCGACGCGTCCGAGGTGTCGGTGTCGTTCGTCCCCGAGGTCGGTTCCTGCGGCACGTTCCAGGCGTCGTCACCCGAGTAGAACGAGTTCGCGTTCGTGACGTGGTAGGTGCCGAGGATCGACCGCTGCACCTTGAACAGGTCGGTCGGGTACCGCACGTGGTCGAGCAGCTCCGCGCTCATGCTCGACACGGGCTTCGTCGCCGTCGGGAAGATCTTCTGCCACGTCTTGAGCACCGGGTCCTTGGTGTCCCAGGCGTAGAGCGTCACCTTGCCCGTGTACGCGTCGACCGTGGCCTTCACCGAGTTCCGGATGTAGTTGACCTGGTCGGTCCGGTACGCCGAGCTCTCGGCACCCGCGATCGTGTCGGAGAGGCTCTGGCTCTGCGAGTACGGGTACGCGTCGCTCGTCGTGTAGCCGTCGACGACCCACTGGATGCGGTGGTCGACGATCGCCGGGTACGCGTCGTTGTCGAGTGTCAGGTACGGCGCGACCTTCTGCACGCGCGTGATCGGGTCGCGGTCGTAGAGGATCTGCGAGTCCTGGTTCACGGCGTTCGACAGCAGGATCTGCTCGGACTGGAACTTCGCGGCGTAGACGAGCCGGTTGAAGAAGTTGCCGATGCTCGGACCACCGTCGCCGGCGTACGTCGTCGTGGCGTTGCCGCCGCTGTCGTCGTTCTCGTCCGAGCCGGACGGGTAGTCGAGCTCGACGTTCTTCGAGCCCTTCGGCGCACCGACGATCGAGTACGCCGGCGAGGTCTCGCCGAAGTACACGCGCTGCTGGAAGTCGCCGAGGGCACCGTTGGACGGGATCCCCGACTCGAGGAACACCGGCTTGCCGTCGCTGGCGCGCTGGTTGCCGTACGCCGCCGTCACGCCGTAGCCGTGCGTGTAGACGAAGGCACGGTTGTACGGGGTGTTCGCCTGCGCGCTGAGGCCGTCGAGGTCGATGTCGCGCACCGCGATGACGGTGTCCTCGGTCTCGCCCTTGACGTCGTAGCGGTCGACGTCGAGCTCCTTCGGGAACTGGTAGTACTGCCGGTACTGCTGCAGCTGGCTGAAGGTGTCCGAGACGATCTTCGGGTCGATCAGGCGGATGTTCGCCGTCGTCTGGGCGTCCTGCGCGAGGGCGCCGGAGCTCGCCTCGGTCGTCGCGTCGTAGTTCTGCTCCTGGACGCCCGCGACACCGTAGGCGTCACGGGTCGCCTTGATGTTCCGCTCGATGTACGCGGACTCGAACGTCCGCTCCGAGGGCTTCACCTGCAGGCGCTGGACGATCCACGGGTAGATGCCGCCGATGACGATCGCCGCGACGAGCAGCAGCCCGGTGCCGACGATCGAGATGCGCCAGCGGCCGATGACCGCGGTCACGATGAAGAGGATCGCCACGATCGCCGCGATGCCCGCCATGATCTCGCGGCCCGGGATGACGGCGTTCACCTCGGTGTACTGCGCACCGGTGATGAGCGAGTTCGACTTCGTCAGCGCGGCGTACTGGTCGAGCCAGAGGCTCACGGCCTGCAGCGCGACGTAGACGGCGGCGGTGATCGCGAGCTGGATGCGCGCGGCCTTCGAGATCCGGACCTCGCGCCCGCCGAAGCGCATCGCGCCGTACAGGTAGCACGCGGCGAGCGCGGCCAGCCCGGCGATGAGCACCACGGCCGACGAGTAGGCCACGATCGCGCGCCAGAACGGCAGTTCGAACACGTAGAAGCCGATGTCGAGCCCGAACTGCGGGTCGGTCTTGCCGAACGGCGTCCGGTTGAAGTACTCGAGCACCATGGTCCACCGGCCGGCGGTCGACAGTCCGGCGAAGATGCCGAGCACGACCGGGATCCCGATCATGACGGCACGGCGCAGCGGCTCGATGACCTGCTGGTAGCGGTCGAGCTGGGAGTTGAGCTTCGCGTAGACCGGCCGGAACCGGAACGCGATCGCGATGCTCGCGTAGACGGGCACCGCCATCCCGAGGAACCCGGCGAGGAACATCAGGGTCCCGGCGATCCACCGCGTGGTCAGGACCTGCTGGAAGCCGAGCTGCGCGAACCACGCGTAGTCGGTGTACAGGCTCGCGAAGATGAAGAAAGCGATCACCAGTGCGGCCAGCACGATGATCGTGACCACGATCGGGACCCGCGGCGAACGCCGCCCCGAGGTGGACGAGGTTGTCGTCACTTGATGTGCTCCAGACGTGTCGAACCGGCGGGCCCGGCGCGGCGGGCCGTCAGTGCATCGATCCTATGTGGCGCGAGCACCCCTGAAACTGTACGGAGACTCAGGATGGTGGGTCGCGCCTCCTGGAACACGGTTCGGGAGGCACGGATCGCGACGACCGCGGACGTCGCCTGGAGCGCGTGGCCGGGTCTACGACGTGCAGCGCGCGAGCTTCGCGGTGCTCTTCCCGGAGGCGATCGTCTGCAGGTCGGTGACCGCCTGGTCGAGCGTGGCGACCTTGTAGACGTCGAGTCCGTCCGGGACGTGGCCGACGACCTCGCCGCAGTTGTGGGCCGGCGCGAGGAAGACGGTCGCGCCGGCGTCCTTCGCGCCGTAGAGCTTCTGCCGGATGCCGCCGATCGCGCCGACCTCGCCGTCGGCGGTGATCGTGCCGGTGCCGGCCACGTGCTTGCCGCCGTTGAGCTTGCCCGGCGTGATCTCGTCGATGATCCCGAGGGCGAACATCATCCCGGCCGACGGGCCGCCGACGTCCTGGAGCTCGATGGAGACGCGGAACGGGAAGTCGTACTGCTCGGTCACGCCCACGCCGATCAGGGCCGTGCCCTGCTCGCTCCGCGGCGTCAGTTCGACCGTCTTCTCGGCGCCGTCGCGTTCGACGACGACCGTCGCCGGGCCCGAGGTGCCGTGCTTCGCGACCAGCTCACGGAGCGAGGTGGCGTCGGCGTTCTCGGTGAGCGATGTCCCGTCGAAGGAGCGGATGACGTCGCCCTTCTCGATGACGCCGTCGGCTGCCGAGCCCTTCTGGACCGTGCCGACCTCGAGATCGGTGGGCAGTTCGTACCCCTGCTGGATGAGGGCCGCGGCCACGGCGGACTGCTGCGACTGCTGCATGTCGGCGGTGTCCTGCTGGTTGACCTGGTCGGTGGTGACGCCCTCGGGGTAGATCGCGGACGCCGGGATGACCGCCTCGGACTTCGTGAAGAGCGCCCGGATGACGCTCATCCAGGAGGGGCGGTTCGTGGCGTCGCCCTGGATGCCGACGGTGAGCATGTCGAGCGCGCCGGCGGTGGGGTAGGTCGGGTGGCCGTCGACCTGGATGAGCTTGACCTGCTTCGCGTCCTTGCCCGTGCCCTGCTCCTGGGTCCCGATGGTGTTGTACACCGGGCCGGGCACCTCGATCAGGTAGGGGCTCGGCAGCAGGCTGGCGAGGAGCCCGAGGACGACGGCACCGATCACGAACGCCCAGCCGACGGTCCGGGAACGGGGACGACGGCGGGGCTCGGCGGCGAAGAGGGTCACGAGAACGTCCTTCCACGGGGGCTGTTCGCCCTCGGCGCAGCGGTTCGGGCGTTCCCACGGGGGCGTCCCAGGCGCGGCCCCGTGAGCAGCGATTAGCGTAGTCGTCATGCCTGATGAACCGCAGCCGGGGCCGGACGACGACTTCCAGGAGATGCTCCGGAAGCTCCTCTCCGGCGAGGGCCAGATCGACCCGTCGCAGCTCGCCGGTGCCGCCGGACTGCCGAACGACCCGGCCTTCGTCGCGAACCTGATGAGCCAGCTGCAGCGTGCCGCGCAGTCGGGCGGTGACGGCATCGACTTCTCCGTCGCGTCCGAGCGCGCCACCGCGATCGCTCGTGAGGGCGGCCACCCGGTCGACCCCGCGACCTCGCAGGCGGCCGACCAGGCGTTCCAGGTCGCGGCGCTCTGGCTGGACGAGGCCACCTCGGTCGCCGAGCTCACCGCGACGCCGAGCCTCTACACGCGCGAGCAGTGGGCGAAGGCGACGACGCCGGTGTGGGCGCAGATCGCCGAACCCGTGGCGCTGAGCATCTCGAACGCCCTGACCGAGGCGATCGAGCAGCGTGCCCCGGAGCAGCTCAAGGCGATGCTCGGCGACGTCTCGAAGGCGATGCGCGGCGTCGGCGGCGCACTGTTCGCGATCCAGCTCGGCCAGGTCGTCGGGCAGCTCTCGAAGGAGGTCGTGTCCGGCGGCGACGTCGGCGTGCCGCTCCTCGACGAGCAGGTCGCCGCACTCCTGCCGCAGAACGTGGCCGAGTTCGCCGAGGGACTCGACGTCCCCGAGGACGAGGTCCGCATCTACCTGGCCGTCCGGGAACTCGCGCACGCACGGCTGTTCCGTTCGGCCCGCTGGCTCCGCCTGCACATCATCTCGTCGATCACCGACTACGCGCGGGGCATCCACATCCCGTTCGACCGCGTCGAGGAGCTCGCGTCCGAGATCGACCCGACGAACCAGGAGCAGCTCCGGGACGCCCTCGCGTCCGGTGCCCTGATCCCGCCGCGCACCGAGGAGCAGGAGGCCGCCCTCGCCCGCCTCGAGACGATGCTCGCGCTCGTCGAGGGCTGGGTCGACACCGTGACCGCCGCCGCCACCGAGCGTCTGCCGAAGTCCGGCGCGATCGCCGAGATGGTCCGTCGTCGTCGTGCGGCCGGCGGTCCGGCCGAGTCGGCGTTCGCGACCCTCGTCGGCCTCGAACTGCGTCCCCGTCGCCTCCGCGAAGCAGCAGCGATGTGGCAGCGGGTCACCGACGAGCTCGGCACCGAGCAGCGCGACGCGCTCTGGTCGCACTTCGACGCGGTCCCGACCTCGGACGACATCGACGCGCCGGACGCCTTCGTGGCCCGGCTGCGCAACCCCGGCCGCTCCGCCGAGGACGACGAGTTCGACAAGGCGCTCGAGGACCTGCTCAACGACGCCACCGGTGACCGTCCGCGCGAGGACGAGTCCGGCAACGTCGACGAGGGCGACGCTCCGAAGTAGTTCTCCACAGATCCGGTGTCCCTGCCCCGCGCGGGCGTCACGTCCGCCAGCGTGGGGGCATGGGCATCCGCATCGATCCGACCCTCGAGTTCGTCTGGCGCGACCCGACCACCGTCCAGCTCGGGGTCGATCCGCCGCGCGCCGTCGTACCGGTCCCGAGCACGGCCGAGGAACGGTTCCTGTGCGCACTCCGTCGCGAGACCGGCCGTGACGCGCTCTCCGGGGTCGCCGCGGCGAGCGGGTGTCCGCCCGGTCTCGCCGCGCGCGTCCTCGGGGACGCCTCGCCCGCGGTCGTCGACGTCCTGCCGGAACCGCTGGCCCGGGTCGAGGTGCACGGCACCGGGACCCTGCCGGACGCGGTCGCCGAACTGCTCTCGGGCGAGGGCGTCACGGTCGCACGCACGACGGCGCCGCGGGGCGGACCGGTGACCGTCCCCGACCCGGATCCCCAGCTCGCCGTGGTGGTTGCCGACCACGTCGTCGACCCGGCGGTCCGCGCGGCCTGGACCCGGCGGGGCACCGCGCACCTGCCGGTCGTCGTCGGGGACGGACGCGTGCGCCTCGGGCCGTTCGTCGTCCCGGGTGCCGGGCCGTGCCTCCAGTGCGTCGAGTACGCGCACGTCGACGACGACCCGTGCTGGCCGGCCATCGCGGCGCAGGTGTGGGGCCGCCCCGCGGCACCGCTCTCGCCCTACCGGATCGCGGCGGTCGCGGCGGCGGCGACCCGGATGCTCCTCGAACGGCTGCCCTCACGCACCCAGCACCCCGGTCCGGACCAGCTGGTCTTCGAGCGCGACGACCTGTCGGTCAGTCGGCTCCAGGTGACGTTCCATCCGCGCTGTTCGTGCCGAGCGCTGCCAGGAACCGACTCGCCACCCGGGCTCCCCCACGCGTGGAACCCTGTCGCGACCACGTGACCGTCACCGACCGGCGGGCACGGGTCAGCCCGACGTAGAAGAGCCGGCGTTCCTCGTCGATCTCGGCGTCGGTGGTGGCGTAGGAGATCGGGAGCAGCCCCTCGGCCGCACCGATCACCAGGACGTGCGGCCACTCCAGACCCTTGGACGAGTGCAGCGTGGCGAGGGTCACGGCGTCCAGCTCCGGCTCGTGGTGCGTCGCGGCACGGTCCACCAGGTCCTGCGTGAACTGCTGCATCGTCGTGCCAGCCGGCGCGTCCTCGGCGAGGCCCATGATCGCCTGCAGCGCTTCCCACTGCTCGCGCACGGCGCCGGTGCCCTCCGGTGGCGTCGGCGTCCACCCGCTCACCTGCAGCACGAGGCCGACCCGCCGGGTGAGCTCGTCGTCGGTCTGCCGGACGGCCTCGCCCCGCATGTGGTGCACCGCGAGCTTCACCTCGGGGCGGTCGAAGAAGCGCGTGCCGCCCTGGACCCGGAACGGGATGCCCGCGCGTCCGAGCGCCGACTCGACCGCGGCGGCCTGGGCACCGAGCCGGTAGAGCACCGCGACGTCCCCGTAGGACGCGCCCGAGGCCGGGTCGGCGACCAGCGACGCGATGGTCCGGGCGACCGTCTGCGCCTCGTCGCCGTCGTGCACGCACGCCACCACCTCGGGCCGTGGTCCGGGCTCCGTGCGCTGCGCGACGAGGTCGAGGGCGCCCGGTTGGCCGCGCATGAGTGCGTTCGCTGCGTGCACCACCTCGCGCGTGGAGCGGTAGTTCCGCTCGAGCCGCAGCACGGATCCGCGGGGGAACTCCGAGCCGAAGCCGAGCAGGTAGCGACTCGACGCCCCCGCGAACGAGTAGATCGTCTGGCTGGCGTCGCCGACGACGCAGACGTCGTCCCGGCCGCCGAGCCACGCGCGCAGCAGGTCGTGCTGCACGGGCGAGACGTCCTGGTACTCGTCCACGACGAAGAAGCGGTACTGCTGCCGGACGTACGACGCCACCCGGGGTTCGGACTCCACCATGCCGAGCGTCGCGAGCAGGACGTCCTCGAAGTCGAGCTGCCGCCGGTCGTCCTTGAGCTGCTCGTACGCGCGCATGAGGTCGAGGACCCGGCGCGGCGGGGTGTCACGCGGCATGACCCGTTCGGCCGCCGCGGCCTCGTACTCGTCGTACGAGAGCATCTGGACCTTCCGCCACTCGACCTCGCCGGCCAGGTCGCGGAGCGTCGGGGTGTCCACCCGCAGGCCGACCGTGTCCGCCGCGTGCGCGATCATCCGGCCCTTGGACTCGACGATCTTCGGGGCGTGGCCGCCGACGGTGTCCGGCCAGAAGTAGCTGAGCTGCGCCATCGCCGCGGCGTGGAACGTGCGGGCCTGCACCGTGCCCGCCCCGAGGGAGCGCAGCCGCGACCGCAGTTCGCCGGCCGCCCGGGTGGTGAAGGTCAGGGCGAGGACGTGGTTCGGCGCGTAGGTGCCGGTGGCGACGCCGTACGCGATGCGGTGCGTGATGGCGCGGGTCTTGCCGGTGCCGGCGCCGGCGAGGACGGCCACGGGACCGAGCAGGGTCCGGGCGACGGTGCGCTGTTCGGCGTCGAGGGCGGCGAGGAGCTCGTCCGGCGACGGCGGTCGGAGCGGCTCGGCCCCGGCCCCGGCCCCGGCGGCGGCGCTGCTCACGGCAGGTCCAGCGGCCCGCCGTACCACTCTTCGATGATGGCGCGGGCGATCGACGTCTTCCCCGGCAAGAGCAGGGTGTCGCCCGCACGCTCCCGGATCTCGTCGCGCGAGAACCACCGGACGTCGAGGATCTCCACGCCGTCCGGCCGGGCCGTCGTCGGGTCCCCGTCCACCGCACGGGCGCGGAAGCCGAGCATGAGCGACGCCGGGAACGGCCACGGCTGCGAGCCGAGGTACTCGGGTTCCTCGACGCGGACGCCGGACTCCTCCCAGACCTCGCGCCGGACGGCGTCCTCGAGCGACTCCCCCGGCTCGACGAAGCCCGCGAGCAGCGAGTACCGGTCCGCGTCCCACGCCGCGTTCGACCCCAGCAGGATCCGGTCGTCGGCGTCGGTGACCCCGACGATGATCGCCGCGTCGGTGCGCGGGAAGTGCTCGTGTCCCTCGGGATCGCGACGCACCCAGCCGCCGGTGACCACGTCGGTCGCGGACCCGGTGCGGGGCGAGAAGCCGTGCACGGCGTGCCAGTTCGCCATCGCCACGGCCTCGACCGCGAGGCCCTGGTCGCGCGGCGACAGCTCGGTCCCGAACATCCGCAGGCTCTCCCACGCGTCGTCGGCCGGTTCGATCCGGGCAGCGGTCTCGGCGTCGAGGAACGCGGCGACGAACCGGGTGCCGGCGGGCGCATCGGGGGCGTCGGACACGGCGCGACCGAGGTACAGCGTCACCGCGTCGACCGGCACGGCATCGGCGGAGACGAAGCGGAGGGTGCCGTCGGCGTT
This sequence comes from Curtobacterium sp. MCBA15_016, assembly GCF_001865105.1. NCBI lineage: Bacteria > Bacillati > Actinomycetota > Actinomycetes > Micrococcales > Microbacteriaceae > Curtobacterium > Curtobacterium sp. MCBA15_016. The sequence continues at coordinate 45,080 of NZ_MJGR01000014.1, read as the reverse complement.
CCGCAGCATCTCGGAGCCGCGGACGGGCAGGTACCGGGTCGACGGGTCGTCCCGCAGCACCCGGTCGAGGTCGTCCGTCGTGCGGAACTCCGCGTCGCGGTCGAGGTCGTTGCGGGAGAGGGGCAGCCTCGCGGCGAACTCGACGGTCACGGCAGGGGGCTCCTCGGGTCGGATCGGGTCGGCGGTGCGGGAGCCCGGGCTGCCGCGGGCCAGCGTGGCGCACGCTCGACCACCGGCTGCGGACCTACCCTGAGGGGCATGGCGGGATCCCAGTTCACTCTAGCCGCGTTGGCGACCACGGCCGTCTCAGGCCTCGTCGTCACGGGCGCGCGCACGCTCGGCTCGGCCGCGTCCGGGGACTACGAGTCGGCCGTCCTCCGCGACGCCGACGGCGCCTGGTCCGCGATCCGCCGCCCACGCAACCAGCGGGCCGAGGCCCGACAGTCCGCCGACCTCGTCGCGATCCGGGCGCTCAGCGCCGGGATCCGCACGCGCCTCCCGTTCGGCGTCGCCGAGTACCGCGGACAGGCGCCGATCGGCTCGACCCGCGCCATCGTCACCTCGTACCTGCCCGGGACGCACCCGAAGCTGCAGGCCCTCGTCGAACGACCGGAGCTCGCGACCAGCGTCGGCCGGGCGATCGCCGCGATCCACCAGCTGCCGACGAGCTTCGTCACCGACGCCGGTCTGCCGTCCCTCACCCCGTTCGAGGTCCTGCGCTCCGCCGTCTCCGTGATGGACCGCGCGGTCGCCACGAAGCTCGTCCCGGCGGCGCTCAAGGAGCGGTGGGAGGGCGCGGCGCGCGACCAGCAGCTCTGGCAGTTCACGCCCACCGTCGTGCACGGATCGCTCGGCACCGAGACGATCCTGGTCTCCGGCGACGACGTCTCCGGCGTCATCGACTGGGGCGAGCTGCGGCTCGGCGACCCGGCGAAGGACCTCGCATGGGTGCTCGCCGGCCGCAAGGACGCGTTCGACACCGTCCTCAGCGCGTACGAGGCGAACGGCGGCGGCCGGGACCGGCAGCTCGCGCAGCGCGCGCGGGTGCACCACGAGCTCGAGACCGCGCAGTGGCTGCTGCACGGCGTGCAGGTGAAGAGCACCGAGGTCGTCGACGACGCGGTCGCGATGATGCACCGGCTGGTGGACGCGGTCCAGACGCCGAGCGCGGCACCGCTGCAGTCGGTCTCGCCGGAGACGATGGAGATCGGCGAGGTCGAGCAGCTGCTGTCGTCGACCGAGCGTCGGCACGGCTGACGCACTCCGGCGCAGCTGACGCATCGGCGCGGCTGCCGCGTGTCGGCACGGCTGACGCGCTTCGGCGCGGCTGACGCGTGACGGCCCTGGAGGCGCGGCTCGTCCCCGCCCCGTTGCCGGCGGTCCTCCGTGCCACCGGTCCGGATCGAACCACGATTCCGACACGGAACCAGCGTCCGCGCGTGGTTCGACGTCGGATTCGTGGTTCGACCTGCGGGCCCGCGTCAGCGCGGCCGGCCGGCGCCGAGCCGGCGCCGTGCCGGCGTCAGCGCGGCTGGCCGGCGCCGGCCGGCGTCAGCCGATCGCGTCCCGCCAGGCGCGCTCGAGTCCGGCGCGGTCGAGGAGTTCGCGCGGCCGGACCTCGAGGTCGTCGGCCACGAAGTAGAACACCGCGTCGACCTCGTCGATCGGGCGCCCGGTGAACTCCGCGTAGGCGACCCGGTACAGCGCGAGCTGCAACTGCCGCTTCGCCAGGTCGTCGTCGCCCGACGGGGCCTTGCCGGTCTTCCAGTCGACGACCTCGGCCCGGCCGTCGATCTCGTACACCGCATCGAGCTTGCAGACGACGCTGTGGCCGAGGAACGGGATGTGGATCTCCCGTTCGACCTCGATCGGTGTCAGCTCCGCCCACCGCGACCGGGCGAAGGTCGCCTGGAAGTCGGCGAGCCGCCGGGCGTCGTCGTCGGTGACCGCGACGTTCGCCGAGGCGTCGACCACGTCGTCCGGGTCGAGGTCGAGTTCGTCCGGCCAGGCGTCGAGCGTCTCGAGCGAACCGCCGCTGCGGGCACGCTGCTCGACCCACTGGTGGAAGAGCGTGCCGAGGCGGGTCGCGCGGTAGGGCCGCTCGGGCATCGGGCGCCGCAGCCGCTCGGCCACGGCGTCCGGTTCGGCCAGGTAGTCCTTGAACCCGGACGCCGGGACGCGGTGCGGGACGACCACCCGGTGCCGGGCCGACCGGTTCGCGGCGCGCTCGGCGAGCAGCAGGTCGATGTCGGCGCTGAACCGACCGGCCGCCCCGGGGTTGGCGTTCCGCACGCGGTCGGCGGCGGCGACCACCCGGGCGGCGCGCTGCCCGAACGGCACGTGCGGCCAGGACTGCGTGGCCCCGGCGTCACCGAGGGGGTTCTCCTCGTGCTCGGTCGTCTCGGGGACGGCGGCGGCGTCCACGACACCGGCGTCGACGAGGTCCCGCAGGTACCGACTCGGCTCGGTGGGTCGGACCCCGCCCGCCCAGAACGAGCCGGAGACGAGCAGGTCGTGCTTCGCCCGGGTGAGCGCGACGTAGGTGAGGCGACGCTCCTCGTCCTCGTTGCGGGCCTTCACCTGTTCCTTGTAGGCGTCGATCGCGAGCGTGACGTCCTTCTGCGTGTCGTGCCCGCGCCAGTCCAGCCGCGGGAGCTCGTCGGCGTCGCCCCGGAACTCGTACGGCAGCCGACCGAAGCCGATCCACCCGGAAGAGCCCTCCAGCGGGCGGGCCGGGAGCGCACCCTCGACCAGTCGGGGAACCGCCACGGCGTCCCACTCGAGGCCCTTCGACCCGTGGATCGTCAGGATCTGCACGGTGCCGGCCTCGGGCTCCTCGGAGCGGGGACCCATGTCGTCACGACGGGCAGCGGCGTCGATCCAGCCGAGGAACGCACCGAGGTCGGCCCGGTCGTCAGTCGTCACGAAGCCCGCGAGCTCGTCGATGAAGGCGTCGAGGAACGCCCCGCTCCCCTGCTCGTGCGCGGCGACCTCGATGTCGAGCCGCATCTCCTGCACGACGAGTGTGACGAAGTCGACGAGGTCGCCACTGGCCCGGGACCGGAGCGCCTGGAGCTGGCGGCCGAGGTCGCGCATCCGGAGGCGTCCGGTCTCGCTGATGTCGGCGAGCGCGCCGTGCTCGTCCGGGGCGGTGGCGACGAAGTCGAGGGCGTCGACGATCGAGCCGTGCTCCCCCGCGGCGACCGATGCCCGGAAGGCTGCGGTGACGTCGTCGTCGAGTCGCTGCTGGGTGTGGTCGCGGCCGAACAGCCAGCGGGCCAGGGCGTGCAGGGCGGCGATGTCCGCGGCGCCGATCCGCCACCGGGCGCCGGCGAGCAGCCGGATGAGGTCATTGCCGGCGGCGGGGTCGTGCAGCACGCGGAGGCACGCGACGAGGTCGACGATCTCCGGCCGCTGCAGGAGTCCGCCGGTGCCGAGCACGTGGAACGGCACGCGACGGTCGCCGAGGGCGGCGGTGAACGCGGCGAGGTCCTTCCGCGAGCGCAGCAGGAGCGCCATCGACCCCGTCGGGTCAGAGGCGCGGCGCGCGGCGAACCACTCCGCCACGGCGGCGGCCTCGTCCGGGAGCGTCTCCGGGAACACGGCGTGGACCGTCCCGGCGTCCGCCCCGGGTCGGGGGACGAGGCGCTCGACGTCGACCTCGGACGCCTCGGACAGGGGCGCGACGACGGCGTTGGCGCCGGCGAGGACGTCGACCGGGTTCCGCCAGCTGGTGGAGAGCGCGAAGGTGACGGGGCGTGCGGCGCCGTCGTCGGACGTCCCACCGAAGTCGCGCGGGAACCGGGCGAGGTTGGCGGCACTCGCCCCGCGGAACCCGTAGATCGACTGGTGGGGATCACCGACCGCCATCACCGGGTGCCCACGGAAGAGCCGGGCGAGGAACCGCGTCTGCACGACCGAGGTGTCCTGGTACTCGTCGAGGAGCACCACGCCGTACCGCTGCCCGAGGTCGGTGACGACGCGCGGTGCCGACTCGGCCGCGGCGAGGGCGAGGGCGATCTGGTCGGAGAACTCCACGAACCCGCGGTCCACCTTCTGCCGACGGAACTCCTCCACCAGGTCGACGAGGGGTTCGAGGGCACCGATCGCGGCGACGGCGTCGGTGATCGCCTTGTACGCGCCACCGCGGGCGTTCCCCGGCAGCTGGAGCAGCTCGGCGAACTCGATCGCGAACCGACGCAACCGCTCCGGTTCGACGAGGTGCTCGGACACCGCGCCGGCGAGCGAGACGACCGCGGCGGTCACGGTGTCGACGTCGCGGTCGAGCCCGGCCAGCCGGTCGTCCCGCGCCGCGACGACGACCCGGCGCGCGAGCTGCCAGGCGGACGGTTCGGTGAGCACCTGGGACTCGCCGTCGCGGCCGACGAGCAGGGCGTTCTCGCGGAAGACCGAGTTGGCGAACGCGTTGTAGGTGGACACCGTCGGCGCTTCGAACGCGTCACCGGCCTCGAGCAGCCCGACGTCCTCGAGCGCGCGGATGCGGTCGTTGATGCGGACCGACAGCTCGCCGGCGGCCTTGCGGGTGAAGGTCAGGCCGAGGATGCCGTCGGGGCGGACCATCCCGTTCGCGAGCAGCCAGACGACCCGCGACGCCATCGTCTCGGTCTTCCCGCTGCCGGCTCCCGCGACGACGAGCGCCGGAGTGAGCGGGGACTCGATGACGGCGCGCTGCTGCGCCGTGGGGCGCGGGCGTCCGAGGGCGTCGGCGATCGCGTCGGCGTCGTGCCGGGGCGGCTCGACGCGCTCGGGGCCGGCGGTGCGGGCACCGTCGGGGCCGAGCAGCTGTTCCTCGTTCACCAGGTCACCTCACCCACGACGTGGATCCGGCACTCGACGCCGGTCCGGGCCTTCTCGCAGTGGTCGTCGACGTTCGCCAGGAAGGTCCGTCCGGCCATGCCCGTCGCCACGGTGTGCAGCCGCTGGCGGTAGGCCTCACGCGCCTCGTCGTCGAACGCCTGCTGCGTCCGCTCGGAGTAGGCACGGCCGCTGCGGGCGTTCTGCACGAACACGAGCCGGGCATCGGCCATCGCCGAGCCGGCGGGGACCCCCTCGACCGCGCCGTCCTCGACCGCGAGCTGGTACGCGCCGAGCTGGGGGTGTTCGGGCATGTCGTTCTTCTCGCTCGGCATCGAGCGCCCGGTCTTGAGGTCGACGACGCTGACACGGCCGTCCGGGTCGACCTCGATCCGGTCGATGCTGCCGCGCATCCGTGCCGGCCCGGTGACGAGCGCGAACGAGGTCTCGGCGCCGAGCAGTCGGCGTCCGGCGCTCGCGAAGGTGCGGAGGTAGTCGCTCAGTCCCTCGATCATGCGACGGGTGCGGGCGCGTTCGCGATCGGCGATCCACGGCGACTCGAACGTCAGCTCGTCCCACCGGCCCTCGACGTGCTGCCACAGGGACTCCACGTCGACGGCGGTGGCGTGCTCCATGGTCTCGTGCACGATCGTCCCGATGCCCATCGCGGGGCTCGGGGCGCTGCCGCCGAAGGTCTGCACGAACCAGTGCACGGGGCACTCCTCGAAGGTGCCGATGCGGGAGGGCGAGACCGACACGGTCGGGGGCACGGGCTCGCCGCCCTCGTGCTCGGGTGCCGGCTCGGCGTCGAGGTCGACGAGCGGGTCGTCGGTCGAGGGCTCGGCGAGCCCGTACCAGTCGTCCGGAGCGGCGCCGGGGACCTCGGCCTCGGCCAGGCGTGCGAGCGCGGACGCGGCCTCGTGGTCGCCCGAGGCCACCACGCGCCGACGGAGCGACCCGGCGAGGCCGCGCAGGGACAGCGGGTGCACGGTCGGCTGCCGGTCGGGCGGCACGGGCACGAGGCGGACGAACGGCGAGGGCGACTCGTCGTCGTTCGCCACCGTCCCGATGATCACCTGGGTGGTGGCGCGGGACACCGCACGGGCGAACAGGCGGAGTTCGTCGGCGATCACGGCGGCGCGGTCGTCGATGGTCTCGTGGTCGATCCCCGCGGCGGCACGGACCAGGCCGTCGGGGTCGAGCAGGCTGCCCCGTACCCGGGTGTTCGGCCAGACGCCGTCCTGCAGCCCGAGCACCACGACGACGTCGCACTCGAGCCCGATCGTGGCCGAGGGGGTGAGCACGCGGACCCGGCCGGCGGTGCGGTCGGGGCCGATCGAGTCCTCGGGCAGGTCGGCGCCGAGCAGGTCGTCGACGAACACCCGCGCGGGGGCGTCCGGCGTCCGCTCGACGAACCGCTTCGCCGCGGTGAACAGCCCGACCACGGCGTCGAGGTGCCGGTCGGCCTCGGCCGCACCGACCCCGCCGGCAGCCGACTGGCCGCCCCAGGCGCCGGCGAGCCCGCTCCGTTCCCAGAGGCCCCAGAGGATCTCCTCGATGCTCGCACCGGACTCGGCGTCCTGGTGCGCCTGCACCAGGCTCCGTGCGAGCCGCGTCGCGCGTCGGGCGAACCCGGCGTCGACGGTCGCCAGGCGCTCGGGCGCCCCGAGGGCGTCCACGAGGAGTTCGTCGGCCGTGCGGGTACCGCCACCGGCCAGTTCTTCCCGCCGCAGCGCGAGGCGGAGTCGCCGCATCGCCAGGGTGTCAAGCCCGCCGAGCGGCCCGGTCGCGAAGGACGTGGCGAGCACCGGGTCGAGCGGGAGGACCCCGAGCGCGACGGCCGAGGCGTCGAGCAGGGACCGCGCCGCGGTGTCGTCGCGGGGTCGGACGGGCGCGGCCCCGGCGGTCGCGGGGACCTCGGCCACGGAGAGCGCGCGGACGAGCTCGGGGATCGCGGCACCGCTGCGGGTGACGACGGCCATCCGGTGCCACGGGACGCCGTCGAGCAGCCGGTGTTCGCGGAGCCGCCGGGCGATCGCGACGACGAGCGCGGCACGGCTCGCGCCCTCGAGGTGCACGACGGCATCGGGGCGGGCGTCCGCCGTGGTCGCCACGGCGGTGCGCTGCCGTCCGGCCGCGGCGGCACCGATGCGCGCCGTGATGCCGGAGACGAGGGCGCGGACGGGTGCCGCGTGCCGGTGCACCGTGCCGAGGACCAGCTCGTCGACGCGGTCCACACCGAGCCGGGAGGCCAGGCGGCCGAGCACGTCGGGCTCGGCCCCGCGGAACGCCGACGCGGCGATGTCGGGGTCACCGAAGGCGACGATCTGCACGCCGGAGCGGGCGAGCGCCCCGAGCAGCGCGATCTCCCCCTCGACGAGCTCCTGCGTGTCGTCGACCACGACGAGGCGCAGCGCGGCGACGCTCGCCGGGACCTGCCCCCGCAGGACGGCGGCCGTGGCGTAGGCGACGAGTTCGGCGGCGTCGAGGCTGGTGGCCCGGAACGAGGTCACGGCGGCGCGGTACTCGTCGACGAAGTCCCCGACGGCCCGCCACTCCGGACGCCCGGTGTCGTCCCCGAGTTCGCGCATGTCCTCGGGTTCCACGCCCGCGGCGACCGCCCGCATCATGACGTCGCGCAGGGCGGTGCGGAAACCGGCGCGTTCGCGGACGACGGCGGTGATCGGTGCCGGCCAGTCCGGACCCGTGCCGTCGGTCTCGTGCCCGTCGAGCAGGTCGGCGATGATGCGGTCCTGCTCGCCACCGGTCAGCAGGGTCGGGGTCTCGAGGCCCTGGACGGCCGCGGCGTGCGCGACGAGCTGGAAGGCCAGCGAGTTCACCGTCCGTGCGAGTGCACCCGGCATCACCCGGTCGACCGAGGCGGCGAGTCGGTCGCGGAGCGCGGTCGCGGCCGTGCGGGCGCTCGTCAGGGCGAGGACGGTGGTGTGACCGTCGGGCGAGATCGCGTCGTCGCGCGTGAGCCGTGCTGCCACCAGCCGCGACAGCGTGGTCGTCTTGCCGGTGCCCGGTGCGCCGATGACCGCGGCGTGCCGGCCGTCCGGCAGCGCGAGCACGGCGGCCTGCGACGGGTCGGACGCCAACGCCCGCGCGACGCCCGTGGCCTCGGGTGCGGGCGTGAGCGTCGTCTGGGGCACCCTCGTACGGTAACCGCAGCGACCGACAGTGCGCCTGCGGCGAACGCCCGATGGCCGTCGGGGCCGCTCGGATACGCTGTGCTCGTGGACATCAAGATCGGCATCACCAACAGCCCGCGCGAGATCGCGTTCGAGACCGCCCAGACCGCCGACGAGATCGAGAAGGCCGTCGCGGCCGCGCTCGACGACAAGGCGACGCACCTCTCGCTGCAGGACGACAAGGGCCGTCGGTTCATCGTCCCCGTCGCGTCCCTCGCCTACGTCGAGGTCGGCGCGGAGGAGTCCCGTCGCATCGGTTTCGTCGCCTGACGTGGAGCTGCTCTTCGCGGTCCTCGGCGGGCTGATCCTCGGGGCCGTCGCGCACGTGGTCCTGCCGTGGCGGTCGAGCCGTGGCTCCCTGCTCGGCCCCGCGGTCGGCGGCATCGTCGCCGCGGTGCTGTGGGAGGCCCTGACCTGGGCCGGCTGGCAGTACGACGCGACCTGGATCTGGGTCGTCGCCCTGGTCGGTGCCGGTGTGGTCGCCCTCGTCGCTGAGTGGGTCCTCGGCAAGCGCCGTGCGGCTGCCGACGCGGCGTACTACGAGCGCGTCAAGGCCTCCGGCGCCTGACCCGGGGGCCGTCAGGCCGTCAGGCCGAGCGCGTCCATGCGCCGCGTGTGCGCAGCGATGAGCTCGGTCCAGACCGGCTCGAGCCGTTCCTGGTCCTCACGCGCGTGCGATGCGAGCGCCGACCGGGCCACGAGCAACGTGTCCCCGACGAGCCGCCGCCCCCACATCGCCAGTCGCGACCCGACCTGCGGGTCCTCGGCGATGCGTTCGGTGAGCTCCTCGACGACGGCGGCTTCCTCACGCGCGTCGAACACGGTCTTCAGGCGCTGCCGGACCTCGGCCGGGAGCGACCGGAGCAGCGAGCCGAACAGGTCGTTGAGGATCCCCGCGGTGACGTAGCCCGTGAGCATCGACTCGTACCAGTCCGCGCCGCTCGTGCGCTCGAGGAACAGGTCGATCGCCTCGCGGTGGGGGGCCATCAGCGCAGCCGGGTCACCGCCGGTCCGTTCGATCTCGGCGACGATGGCGCGGTGCCGCTCGAGCGCCGTCGTCGCGAGCACGCCCGTGACGAGCCGGCCGGACAGGGTCGGCGCACCGGCCCCGGCGCGGCCCATCGTCTCGTAGAGCGAGAGTTCGAGGTACGCCGCCTGGCCCAGGTAGACGTCCAGCTCGGGGCTGACGTCGTCGAGCTGCAGACGTTCCACGGGCGAGGCGTTCCGCGGGTTCCGCGACGCGAGCCACGCGGACGCGAGCTCCGCCGCGCGCTTCCGGTTCCACCACGACACCACGGCTCCAGCATAGGGGCCTGGAGAACCGAGCCCGACCCGCCGGTAGACTGGTCGGGACTTCCACCAGAACTAAGGTGATTCTTTGACTTTCGCAGACCTCTCCATCGAGCAGGACATCGTCGACGCGCTCGCGACGAAGGGCATCCTCGAGCCCTTCCCGATCCAGCAGCAGACGATCCCGCTCGCCCTCACCGGCCAGGACATCATCGGCCAGGCCAAGACGGGTACGGGCAAGACCTTCGGCTTCGGCCTCCCCCTCATCCAGCGCCTCGGAGCCGACCCGGCGCCCGGCGTCAAGGCCCTCGTCGTCGTGCCGACCCGCGAACTCGCGGTCCAGGTGACCGAGGACCTCGAGCTCGCCACCTCGAACCGCCCGACGACCATCGCGGCGATCTACGGCGGCAAGGCCTACGAGGGGCAGATCGAGCAGCTCAAGGCCGGCGCCCAGATCGTCGTCGGCACCCCCGGGCGCCTGATCGACCTGCAGCGCCAGCGCCTGCTCGACCTGTCGCACGTGCAGGAGGTCGTCCTCGACGAGGCCGACCGCATGCTCGACCTCGGGTTCCTGTCGGACATCGAGCGCATCTTCCAGGCCATCCCCGAGGTGCGGCACACGATGCTGTTCTCGGCGACGATGCCCGCGCCGATCGTGGCGCTCGCCCGCCGCTTCATGAGCCGCCCGGTGCACATCCGCGCGACCGACCCCGACGAGGGTCTGATGCAGGCGAACATCAAGCACCTCATCTACCGCGCGCACTCGCTCGACAAGGACGAGGTCATCGCCCGCATCCTGCAGGCCGAGGGGCGAGGCAAGACCGTGATCTTCACCCGCACGAAGCGCGCCGCCGCGAAGCTCGTCGAGGAGCTCAAGGACCGCGGGTTCAACGCCGCAGCGGTGCACGGCGACCTCAACCAGGAGCAGCGCGAGCGTGCCATGGCCGCCTTCAAGGCCGGCAAGCGTGACGTGCTGATCGCCACCGACGTCGCGGCCCGCGGCATCGACGTGGACGACGTCACGCACGTGATCAACCACACCATCCCGGACGACCCGGACACCTACCTGCACCGTGCCGGGCGCACCGGCCGTGCGGGCAAGACCGGCATCGCGGTCACGTTCGTCGACTGGGACGACCTGCACAAGTGGACGCTGATCGACAAGGCGCTCGAGTTCGGCATCCCCGAGCCCGTCGAGACCTACTCGTCGTCGCCGCACCTGTTCGAGGAACTCGACATCCCGGCCGGCACCAAGGGCCGTCTGCCCGGCGCTTCGGCGCACGCGGCATCGGCCGGCGGCCCCGCCGAGAAGCAGTCGGGCGACCGTCCGCGCAGCGGCTCGCGTCCGCCCCGCACCCGGACGCGGTCCGGCTCGGGTTCGGCATCCGGTTCCGGCAACGGCTCGGGAGGCGCGGCACGGTCCGCCTCGCAGCCTGCGGACGCCGAGTCCCCGGCCCAGTCCGGTGGTGCCGAGGGCGCACCGGCCGACGGTTCGACCGACGGCGCCGCGAAGCGTCGTCGTCGGCGTCGCCGCCGCGGGAGCGGCAGCGGCTCGTCCGAGGCGACCGCCTCGGCGCCGCAGGGGTCGTCGGACGGCGAGTAGCGCCTCCAGGCCGTCACCGAAGGGTCCGTCGCCGACGCGACGGGCCCTTCGTCGTGTGCGGGCCGCGCCGGGCGGGGGCCGCGCCGGGCCGGAGTCGCCTGCCGCACAAGCGACAGACTCCCGCGAACGTTCCGCGGCATCCCGTCGCTTTGGCGGCCCGGTCGGAGCAACCAGCGCGAAGACTGTCGCTTTGACGTCGTTGACTTGACGTCGTTGACGCCCGGTCGGCCGCTCTCAGGCCAGGCGGGAGCCCGCGCCGACGACGGGCGCGCTGCCGGTCGCCTCGGAGCGGATGGCGTCGAAGGCTGCCAACGCCGTGCGGTGCTCGCCCAGCCGGTTCGGCTTGCCCGTGCCGTGGTAGTCGCTCGACCCGGTGACGAACAGGCCGTACCGCGTCGCCCAGTCGAGCAGGGTGCGCTTGCCGTGCGCGAGGTTCTCGCGGTGGTCGACCTCGAGCCCACCGAGCCCGGCCTCGACCAGTTCGCGGAGCATCGGCTCGTCGATCACGATCCCCCGCGACGACGCGGCGGGATGGGCGATGACGGGGACGCCGCCGGCCTGTCGGATGAGCTCGACGCCCCGGAGCGGGGACGGCGCCTCGTGCGGCTCGTAGTACCCGGACGCCGGGTGCAGGATCCCCCGGAACGCCGCGCTGCGGTCGGCCTCGAGCCCGCGGGCGACGAGGGCGTCGGCGATGTGCGGGCGGCCGATCGTGGCCCCGTCGCGGGACTGCGCGAGCACGTCGTCCCAGGTGATCGGGTGGTCGCGGCCGATGCGGTCGACCATCCGGCGGGCCCGCGCGAGGCGTCCGTCGCGGATCCGTTCGGTCTCGGCGACGAGCGCCGGGTCGGCGGGGTCGACCAGGTAGCCGAGCACGTGCACGCTGCGGTAGCCGACGCGGGTGCTCAGTTCGAGACCCGGGAGGAGCGTGACCGGCAGGTCGCGGACGGTCGCCGTGGCCTCGTCCCACCCCGCGGTCGTGTCGTGGTCCGTCAGCGCAACGGCGTCCAGTCCGGCGGCTGCTGCCGCCCGGACGAGGTCCGCGGGTCGCTCGGTGCCGTCGGAGACGCTCGAGTGCGCGTGCAGGTCGATGAACGGATCGGGCACGTCGACAATGCTATCCACAGGTGAGCGGGCGCACAGGCCGCGGAGCGACGGGCGGTGCGATGATGGGTGCATGTCCGACACCACGCCCCGCGCGACGAGCAACCGTTCCACCACCCCCGGATCCTCGACGTTCAAGGACTACATCGGCTCGCAGTGGGCCGATCGTGACCGTCCGCTGCCCGACCCCCGCGAGCAGGCCGCCTTCGCTGCCGAGCGCCGCGCAAAGCTCTCCGAGCTGCACCCGGGCCGGACGATCGTCGTACCGGCCGGCCAGGCCAAGGTGCGGTCGAATGACTGCGACTACCCGTTCCGCCCGCACTCCGCGTTCGCGCACCTGACCGGCTGGGGCACCGACACCGTCGTCGGCTCCGTGCTCGTCATGACGCCGAACGGCTCCGGGCACGACGCCACGCTGTACTTCCGCGCGACCGCCGGCCGCGACTCCGAGGAGTTCTACGCCAACCCCGAGATCGGGGAGTTCTGGGTCGGCCCGCGCCCCTCGCTGGACGAGGTCGCGGCGGACCTCGGTCTCGCGACGGCCGACCTCGGCGCGTTCGACGCCGTGCGCGCCGGACTCGACGCCTCGGCCCTCGTCGTGCGCGACGCCGACACTGACCTCACCCGTGGGCTCGACGACCGGCTCGGCAGCGCCGTCGGTGGCGCGCCCGAGGCCGACGGCGTGCCCGCGACGGACGACGCCCTCGCCCGTGACCTCTCCGAGCTGCGCCTCGTGAAGGACGCGTACGAGGTCAACGAGCTCCGCAAGGCCGTGAACGCGACCAAGGCCGGCTTCGACGACGTCATCGCCGACTTCGACGCGGTCCTGGCGCACCCCCGCGGCGAGCGCATCGTCGAGGGCACGTTCAACCGCCGTGCCCGTGCCGACGGCAACACCGTGGGCTACGACACGATCGCCGCCTCCGGCCACCACGCCTGCATCCTGCACTGGACCCGCAACGACGGCGCCGTCGAGCCGGGCGACCTGATCCTCATCGACGCCGGGGTCGAGGTCGACTCGTTCTACACGGCTGACATCACCCGCACGCTCCCGGTGAGCGGCACCTTCACCGACGTGCAGCGCCTCGTGTACGAAGCCGTGCTCGAAGCGGCGGACGCGGCCTTCGCCATCGTGAAGCCCGGCATCACCTTCCGTCAGGTGCACGCCACCGCGATGGAGGTCATCGCCCGCAAGACCGCCGAATGGGGCTTCCTGCCCGGCAGCGCCGAGGAATCGCTCCAGCAGGACAACCAGTTCCACCGTCGCTACATGGTGCACGGCACGAGCCACCACCTCGGCCTCGACGTGCACGACTGCGCGAAGGCCCGGCGTGAGATGTACATCGACGGCACCGTGCAGGCCGGCATGGTCTTCACGATCGAGCCCGGCCTGTACTTCCAGCAGGACGACCTCACCGTGCCCGAGGAGTTCCGCGGCATCGGCGTCCGCATCGAGGACGACATCCTCGTGACCGAGGACGGCGCCGAGAACCTGTCCGTCGGCATCCCCCGGACCCCCTCGGAAGTGGAGGGGTGGATCGCCCGCTCCGGCCGCTAGCCTGAGCGGGTGACGACACCGGAGGTCTCCCCCAGCCCCAGCGAGAGCGCGTTCTCGATCGACGTCGAGCACTTCGACTCCCCCGACGCCCAGCGGCTCCGCGCCGCCCAGCGCCTGGAGATCGACCGTGCGTACGGCGGCGACACCGAACCCGGCGACAAGCCGACGGCGGACTCCATCGCGGTGTTCTTCCTCGCGCGGGACGACGACGGTACGCCGCTCGGCTGCGGCGGGCTGCGGGTCGTGCAGGACGGCATCACCGAGATCAAGCGGATGTACGTCCGGCCGGAGTCCCGGGGTGCCGGTGTCGCGGCGGCGCTGCTGCGTCGGTTGGAGGATGCTGCGCTCGACCTCGGTTCGCCGGCGCTCGTGCTGGAGACCGGGAACGAGCAGAAGCGTGCGATCGGGTTCTACGAGCGCGAGGGGTTCACGCGCATCGCGAACTTCGGGCCGTACGTCGGGGTCCCGACCTCGATCTGCTACTCGAAGGTCCTCTAGCCCGGGCCCCGAGCGGGCGAAGTACGTCCCGCTCGCAGCACCTCGGCGGCCGTTCCCGCCCGCTCGACGACCCGCGCGCGGCGTGTCCCGCCCGCTCGACGACCTGCGCGCGGGACGGCCCTCGCCGGGGTCGCGGAAACGGCCGCTCCCCGCGACGGGGAGCGGCCGTTCGTGCGACCTCGGCGGACGTGAGCGGCGCGTCGTGCGACCCCGACCCCAGCCTCGGCCCCGAGCCCCGCCCCGACCGTTCCCTCTGGCCCGGCGGCCGCCAGCGCCTCAGCGCGACTCGTCGTCCTTCGGGGGCGCGGACTCCGCGGACTCGGCGGAGCTCGGCGCCGGCGGCGTCGCCCCGGTCACCCGCTCCCCGTAGCGCGGCGGCTCCTCCACACGCGGCTGCTGTGCGGACGCGGGCGCTGCCGGCGCGGGAGCGGTCGCCGGGGTCTCCCCGTAGCGCGGCCCCTCGTTCGTGCCGTACCGCGGCGTCCCCGTCTGCGCGCCGGAGGGCGGCGTGCCGGGCTGCTGCGCGCCTCCTGGCTGGTGGTGCGGTGTGGCGTGCCCACCGTAGGGCGATCCCTGCTGACCGGCGCCCCACCCGCCATCGGACCCGGCCGACTGCCCGCCGGACCCGGGAGCACCGGAGCCGGAACCGGGACCCGGACGCCACGGCTGCTGCGGCGGCTGCCCCTGGAACCCGGCCCCCGGGCCGCTCTGCGGTCCCGGGGCACCCGGCGTACCGGGGTTCCAGTGCGTGGTGGGGGCGAGCCCGGCCTCACCGAGGATGCGACGTGCCTGGCCCACGAGCTGCGGCTCGACGACGATCTGGTAGTTCGTCGCGAGGACCTGGTGCACGCTCGTGAAGTCCCGCTGCCGCTTCGTGATCGCGAACGAGACGATGCCGTAGAGCATGCCGAACGCCGCACCGATGATGGCGGCGGCGAGGATGAGGCCACCGGCACTCGGCGAGAAGAGCGTCAGCACGATGCCGAAGAAGATGCCGAGCCAGAGGCCGGACAGCGCGCCGGCGATCGCCGCACGGCCGTACGTCATCTTGCCGGTGACGCGCTCGACGGTCTTGAGGTCGTTGCCGACGATCGAGAGCTGGTTGACCGGGAAGTCGGCCTCGGCGAGCTTCGCCACCACGCGCTGGGCGTCGGGGTAGCTGTCGTAGGTGCCGAGGACGTCGCCCTTGGGCAGCGTCGGGAAGGCCTGGGCGGTCCGGCCGCCGAACGGGCTCTGATTGCTCACACAGCCATCATTCACCGCACACCTTGCAATCGCACGTGCACTCTCAGGGAAGCCGCCGACCGCCACGGCGGATCCGGCCAGACGCACCGACTACGCTGGGTCGGGTGAGCGCCACGAAGGTCTTCGTAGCCCGCCTCGCCGGGTGCTCCGTCTTCGACCCCGCGGGAGACCGCGTCGGCCGCGTCCGAGACGTCCTGGTGGTGTACCGCCGGGCCGATCCGCCGCACGTCGTCGGTCTCATCGTCGAGGTGCCGGGCAAGCGCCGGATCTTCGTGAGCATCGGCCGCATCACCTCGATCGGTGCCGGGCAGGTCATCACGACCGGCCTCGTGAACATGCGCCGCTTCGAGCAGCGCGGTGGCGAGGTCCGGGTGATCGCGGAGATGCTCGGCCGCAAGGTCCTCATCAAGAAGGAGCGCATCCGCGCCACCATCGAGGACGTCGCGATCGAGGACCGCGGGCAGGGCGACTGGGAGGTGTCGCAGCTCTTCCTCCGCAAGCCGAAGACCACGCCGTCCCCGTTCGGCAAGGGCCCGACGACGTTCGCGACCTGGAACGAGGTCACCGAGGACGAGCTCCCCGGCGAGGCCCAGTCCGCCGAACACGTGATCGCCGCCTACTCCGACCTGCTGCCGGCCGACCTGGCGTCGACGCTGCTCGACCTGCCGGAAGAACGGCGGTTCGAGGTCGCCGAGGAACTCCCTGACGACCGGCTCGCCGACGTGCTCGAGGAGATGCCCGACCAGCAGCGGATCGAGATCCTCACCCGGCTGGTCGACTCCCGTGCGGCCGACGTGCTCGACCACATGCAGCCGGACGACGCGGCCGACGTCCTCGCGCAGTTCTCCGACGAGCGCAGCGAGGCCCTCCTCCAGCTCATGGAGCCGGAAGAGGCGCAGGACGTCCGCATGCTCCTCGAGTACGAGCCAGACACCGCCGGTGGCCTCATGACGACCGAGCCGGTGATCGTCTCCGCCGACGCCACCGTCGCCGAGGGGCTCGCGCTCGTCCGCCGCCACGAACTCGCGCCGGTGCTCGGCGCCGCCGTCTGCGTGACGCTGCCGCCGTACGAGCCGCCGACCGGCCGGTTCCTCGGCCTCGTGCACTTCCAGCGGATGCTCCGCTACCCGCCGAACGAACGACTCGGCACGCTCATCGACCAGCAGACCGACCCGGTCCGCGTCGACGCGAGCGCGGCCGAGGTCACGCGCATCATGGCGACCTACAACCTGCTGTCCGTCCCCGTGGTCGACGATGCCCACCGTCTCGTCGGGGTGGTGACGATCGACGATGTCCTCGACCACGTCCTGCCGGACGACTGGCGAAGTCAGGGCGAGGGGGAACCCTCACCGCTTCCGCGCCAACGCCCACGCAGGACGCCCGTGACGACGGGAAGGAGGACCACCCGTGGCCCGAACGGATGACAACCGCCGCGATCGCGAGCGGACCGATGCTCGACTCGACTCCCCCAAGGGCATGCGCACCCGCGTCCTGCCGACCCGGCGCCGAGGTCGCGGTGACGCCTTCGGTCGCGCGACCGAGGGCATCGCGCGTGCGATGGGAACGCCCTGGTTCCTCGTCGGCCTGACCCTGTTCTGCGTCGTCTGGATGGGCTACAACACGCTCGCCCCGAAGCCCTGGCAGTTCGACTCCGCGGCGATCGGCTTCACGGCCCTGACGCTCGTGCTGTCCCTGCAGGCGTCGTACGCGGCACCGCTCATCCTGCTCGCCCAGAACCGGCAGGACGACCGCGACCGTGTGCAGTTCGAGCAGGACCGGCAGCGCGCCGAGCGGAACCTCGCCGACACGGAGTACCTCGCCCGCGAGGTCGTGGCGCTCCGCCTGGCGATGCGGGACATGGCGTCGAAGGACTTCATCCGCGCCGAGATCCGCTCGCTGCTCGAGGAACTCGACCGGCGCGACGCCGAGGACGCCGGCTTCGCCGACGAGTCCGGCACGACGGCCCGTGGCTGACGGCGGCCGGCCGGACGAGCAGCTGGGCAGCGCGGTCCTCGCCGCGCTCGGCCGCGTGATCGACCCCGAGATCCGCCGGCCCGTCACGGAGCTCGACATGATCCGTGGTGTCGACGTGCAGCCAGGAGGCGCGGTGCGCGTCGATCTGCAGCTCACGATCGTCGGGTGCCCGGCCGCCGACACCATCGAGCGCGACGTGCGTGCGGCCGCCGGTTCCGTGGACGGCGTCTCGAGCGTGGCGGTGGACGTGTCCGTGATGGCCCCGGCGACGCGTGCCGCGCTCACCGAACGACTCCGCGCGGGGAGACCCCGGGGCGTGCAGTTCACCCCGGACTCGCTCACCCGGGTGATCGCGGTGACGAGCGGCAAGGGCGGCGTCGGCAAGTCGACGGTCACCGTGAACCTCGCCGCCGCCCTCGCGGCCCGCGGGCAGCGCGTGGGCATCGTGGACGTCGACGTGCACGGCTTCAGCGTCCCCGGGCTGATGGGGCTCACCGACGCCGCGGGCGTGGCCCCTCGCCCGACCCGGGTCGACAGCATGATCCTGCCGCCCGTCGCGCACGACGTGAAGGTCGTCTCGATCGGCATGTTCGTGGACGACGTCTCGACCGCGGTGTCCTGGCGCGGTCCGATGCTGCACCGCACCGTCTCGCAGTTCCTCACCGACGTGTACTTCGGCGACCTCGACGTGCTCCTGCTCGACCTGCCGCCCGGTACCGGTGACGTGGCGATCTCGGTCGGCCAGCTGCTCCCCCACGCCGAGGTCCTGGTCGTCACCACGCCCCAGGCGGCCGCTGCCGACGTGGCCGAACGGAGCGGGATCGTCGCCCGTCAGACCGGGCAGCGGGTGATCGGCGTCGTCGAGAACATGGCGGGCCTCGTGCAGCCCGACGGGTCGGTGCTGCACCTCTTCGGCGAGGGCGGTGGTGCCGAGACCGCTCGCCGGCTCTCCCGCGACCAGGAGACCGCCGTCCCGGTGCTCGGCAGCGTGCCGCTGTCCGTGCCGCTCCGCGAGGGCGGCGACGCCGGCGTCCCGGTGGTGCTCGGCGATCCCGAGGACCCCGCAGCGGTGGCGCTGGCGGCGATCGCGGACCGCATCGGCACGATGGGACGGGGCCTGTCCGGCCGGAAGCTCGGGCTGACGCTGTCGTAGGGTCGGGGGCATGAGCACTGATCACGTCAGCGTCGACTGGGAGCAGGCCCGCGACACCAACCGCGCGAACTGGGACGACCGGGTGCCCATCCACGAGGGCGCCTACGAGATCGACGCCCTGACCGACCCGGACCACCGCTCGACCGTCGTCCGCGACGACCTGCCCGCACTGCGACCGTGGCTGCCGGACGGCTCCCTCGCCGGCCTCGACCTCTGCCACCTGCAGTGCCACATCGGCACGGACACGGTCTCGCTCGCGCGTGAGGGCGCCCGCGTCACCGGCGTGGACTTCTCCCCCGCGGCGCTCGCCTCGGCCGCCGGGCTGTCGGCACGCCTCGGCCTCGACGTGACCTGGGTCGAGACGGACGTCCTCGACGCCCGGGCCGCGGTGGTGGGCGACTTCGACGTCGTCTACACGAGCATCGGGACGATCTGCTGGCTCGACGACCTCGACCGGTGGGCCGCCCAGGTCGCAGCGCTCCTGCGACCGGGCGGTGTGTTCTTCATCCGCGACGGCCACCCCGCGCTGTACGCGCTCGACGAGGACGCCGACGGGCTCGTCACCCGCTACCGGTACTTCGCGGACGGCTCCGCCCAGCAGTGGGACGACGCGGGCACCTACGCGGGCGACGGCACGGTGTCGAACACCCGCACCTACGAGTGGCCGCACCCGCTGTCGGAGATCGTGAACGCCCTGCTCGGCGCCGGGCTCCGGCTGCGCCGGCTCGACGAGGGTCGGACGCTGCCGTGGCGGTTCAGCCCGCGCATGGTCGACACCGGGGACGGCTCGTGGGAGTGGCCCGGCGAGGACCGCGACCGCCTCCCCACGACCTTCACGATCGTCGCGTCGAAGGACTGATCCGCCAGCCGATCGACGTTGCCTGTACGTCCTTTCATGGACAGGTCGTTCCACCGCGGAGCAATATGCAGGGGTATTCCACAATGCTCCTGCGGAATCGGGTCCGCAGGGGCTCCACCCGTGTCCGGCAACGCCGCCGGACCGAGGACAGGAGAACCGTGTGAACAGCAGGACCAGACTCAGGATCGGACTCGTCGCGGCCCTCGCGGCTGCACTGGCGGGCGGGTCCGTCGCAGCAGGACCGGCCATGGCGGCCACACCGGCGTGCGCCACCGCGTGGAGCGCGGGCACCGCCTACAGCGGCGGCGCGACGGTGAGCGAGAGCGGCACGAACTACACCGCGAACTGGTGGACGCAGGGCGACGACCCCGCGACCCACTCCGGCGCGACCGGCAGCGGCCAGCCCTGGACGTCCACGGGAGCCTGCGCCGGCACCGGCGGCGGCGGTACGACCAACCCGGGCGGCGGCACCACCACCCCGGGCACCGGCGGCAGCGGCGGGACGGCGAAGGGCCTGGTCTTCAGCCCCTACAAGGACGTCACCGTGAACCTCGACTGGAACACGAACGTGATGAACACCGCCATCACCGGCGCGCGCATCCCGGTCGTCGGGTCGAGCAACAGCCTGGTGTCCACCCGGGAGCCGGGCCTCAAGGCGATCACCCTCGCCTTCGCCACCGGGACCTGCGGCAGCGAGAACTGGGGTGGTGTCGCCGCGGACGCGTTCGCGAGCGCCAACATCCCGAAGCTCGACGCCGCGGGCGTGAACTACATCGTGAGCACCGGCGGTGCAGCGGGCTCGTTCAAGTGCTCCGGCACCGCGCTGCAGAGCTTCATCGCCCGCTACGCCACCCCGCACATGATCGGCGTCGACTTCGACATCGAGAGCGGGCAGTCCGCCGCCGACGTGCAGAACCTCGTCAACGCCGCAGCGCTCGCGCAGTCGAAGTACCCGGGGATGCGGTTCTCGTTCACCCTCGCGACCCTGGCCGCAAGTGACGGGAGCTTCGGCGGCCTGAACAGCACCGGTGACGCCACGGTCAAGGCCATCAAGGCGTCGAGCCTGACGAACTACACCGTCAACCTCATGACGATGGACTTCGGCCGCGCGACGACCGCGAACTGCGTCCTCTCCGGATCGACCTGCGAGATGGGCAAGTCCTCGATCCAGGCCGTCACGAACCTCGAGCACACGTACGGCATCGCACCGTCGAAGATCGAGGTCACCCCGATGATCGGCGTGAACGACGCCTCCGACGAGGTCTTCACCCTCGCCGACGTGGACACGCTGTCCGCCTACGCGAAGGCGAACGGGCTCGCCGGGGTCCACTACTGGTCACTCGACCGCGACACCCCGTGCTCCTCGACGACGGCGATGTCCACCTGCAGCTCCGTCCCGAGCGCGCCGGCCCTCGCGTGGACGGACCGCTTCCTGGCCGACCTGCAGTAGTCGCCACCACCCAAGGGACTGGAGGCGCGGTGCCAGCTGGCACCGCGCCTCCAGTCCGTCATCGGCTCACGTGACGTCGCGTCAGGTCGCTTCGGCGTCGAACGGTGCGGCCTCGCCGACGGCGAGCGGCACCACGGGTGCCGTCGCGCGCACCTTCGACGCGGTCACCTGCGCGGTCTGCACCGCAGCGGCGCTGCTGCCGGAGTCGAGCAGCGCATCACGGATGATCCGGCGCGGGTCGTACTGCCGCGGGTCGAGCTTCTGCCAGTCGACCTCGTCGAACTCGGGGCCCATCTCGTCGCGCATCCGGTCCTTCGCGGTGTCGGCGAAGCGACGGACGGCCTTGACGAACTCGGCGAGCTTCTGGGCGTACTGCGGGAGTCGCTGCGGACCGAGCAGGAGGACGCCGATGATCCCGATCACCAGGAACTTCTCGAAGCCGTCGAACACGGTACGAGCGTAACCCGTCCACACCCCGGAGCACCCGTAGAGTTGTCACCCGAACGGAGTGTGCGTGTCAGAGAAAGAGTCGAACTGGAAGTTCGCCGAGGACATCGTCTCGGAGTCCGAAGTGATCGCCCGAGCCAGGGAGCACTCCCTCGAACTCGGGGTCGAGGCGATCTCCCCCGCCATCGGCGCACAGATCGGGGTCGTCGCGGCCGCCTCGCGCGCCACGAGCATGATCGAGATCGGCACCGGCCTGGGGGTGTCCGGACTGTACCTGCTCGGCGGCGCACCGTCCGCCACGCTCACCACGATCGACATCGAGGTCGACCACCAGCAGTACGCCCGTGACGCGTACATCGCCGCGGGCACCGCCCCCGCCCGGATCCGACTCATCCCGGGTCGGGCGAACCAAGTGCTGCCGCGCATGAACGAGGCCTCGTACGACGTCGTCCTCGTCGACGCCGACCCGGAGCACGTCATCGAGTACGTCGAGCACGGACTGCGGCTCGCTCGGCTCGGCGGGACCGTCCTCGTGCCGCACGCGCTCTGGCGGGGCCGGGTGGCCGACCCGGTGAAGCGGGACCGGGCGACGACCGACTTCCGGCTGCTGCTCACCGAGGTGTCGACGTCGGGCGCGGTCATCAGCGCGCTCTCCCCCGCCGGAGACGGACTGCTGCAGATGACGAAGGTCTCCGCTTAGTCGGTGCCGTCTCGGGCGGAGCCGTCGTGCCCGAGGTGGCGCAGGTAGCGCTCCGGGGACTCGAGGAACGACCGCTGGTGCCGGACGAGGTCGAGGTCCGCCCACTCCGTGCGCCGCAGGCCCCACTCGCCGACCTCGTGGATCGTCGCGCCGGGGAAGGCTGCGAGCACCGGTGAGTGCGTCGACATGAGCACCTGCCCGACGCCGCTCTCGACGATCGACTGCAGCAGGCCGATGAGCGCCAGGCAGCCGGAGAACGACAGCGCGGACTCGGGTTCGTCGAGGATCCACAACCCGGGCCACCGCGCACGGTCGATGACGAAGTCGAGGAAGGACTCGCCGTGGCTGCGCTCGTGGAAGACGGGCTCGGGCCGGGACAGGTTCGGGTGTTCCTCGAGGTAGGTGAAGAACCCGTGCATGGTCTCCGCCCGGAGGAAGAACCCGCCGCGGGGCGCCCCGAAGTCGCGGCGGATGGCGATGTGTTCGCACAGGTCGGACTCGGAGGCGCGGGTCGAGTGCTGCGATCCGGTGCCGCCGCCCTCCGGCCCCATGCCGAACTGCAGCGCGATGGCCTCGACGATGGTGGACTTGCCGACGCCGTTCTCCCCGACGAACACCGTGACGGGGTCGAGGTCGAGCCCCTCGTCGAGGAGCTGCCGGACGGGGGCGAGGGTGGCGGGCCAGACGTCGCGGGGCATCGGGTCGGGGTCGCAGTACTCCTCGACGCGACGGATCGGCAGGTGGGTCCTCGGCACGGAGCCCATCCTGCCGTGCCACGCCGACATCGGCGCCGGGCGGGGCGGACGGACGGAGGGCGGGCGGACGGACGGAGGGCCCGGAGCGTACGCGCTCCGGGCCCTCCGTTCTGGTGCGTCGACGTACTAGGCCGAGACGACCTCGGCGAGTGCGTCGTGGAGTTCCTTGGCCTCGGCATCGTTGACCGAGACGACCAGGCGGCCTCCACCTTCGAGCGGAACCCGCACGATGATGAGTCGACCCTCCTTAACAGCCTCCATCGGCCCGTCACCGGTCCTCGGCTTCATGGCTGCCATCAGATGTCCCCTTTCGTGCAGTACATGCACCCCCATTATCTCGTATCGATGGGGGAACTGCGAAACCGCCCAGGTTGGGGGTCGTGGATCGCGACGTTCTCGCGGTTCCGAGTGGTCACCTTGGCGTGTGCCGTACATCCGCTCCAAGCGCCGTCAACCGCTCGACCCCGCCGTCGAGGCCGTCCCCGTCGGCGTGCGCGTCGCGGGGGCGTTCTCGTGGCGGATGCTCGTCGTCGTCGCCGCCCTCGCCGTCGTCGTGGCACTCGTGGTCCTGCTGCAGGACATCGTGGTGCCGTTCCTGATCGGCCTCATCGTGTGCGCCCTGCTCGCGCCGTTCTCGCTGTTCCTGCAGCGCCACCGCTGGCCGAAGTGGCTCGCGGTACTGTCGTGCTTCCTCGCCGTCGTGATCGTCATCGGCGTCCTCGCGCTGGTCGTCACGGCGCAGATCCGGTACGACCTGCCGTCGCTCGAGCACCGTCTCGACCACAACGTGCAGTCCCTGCAGAGCCTGCTGGCCACCGAGCCGTTCGGCATCACGGCGTCGCAGGTCACGAAGTGGCTGTCCGACGGCACGAAGTTCCTGCAGACCCACGCGTCGTCGATCGCCTCGGGTGCGGCCGAGGCCGGGAGCGGGCTCGTGCACCTGCTCGAGGGCCTCTTCATCGTGGTGTTCACGACGATCTTCGTGCTCGTCGACGGCCCGCGCATCTGGTCGTGGGTGGTGCGGCTCTTCCCCCGCCGGGCGCGCGGTCGCATCGACGTCGCCGGGCACGCCGGCTGGAAGACCCTGACGAGCTTCATCCGCGTCCAGCTCGTCGTCGCGGTGACGGACGCGCTCGGCATCGTGATCGGCGCGCTCGCGCTGCAGGTGCCGCTCGCGATCCCGATCGGCGTCATCGTGTTCTTCGGCGCCTTCGTGCCGGTGGTCGGCGCGATCGTCGCGGGCGTCGTCGCGGTGCTCGTCGCGCTCGTGTTCAACGGCTGGGTGCCCGCGCTGGTCATGCTCGGCATCGTGATCGCCGTGCAGCAGCTCGAGAGCCACGTCCTGCACCCGTTCCTCACCGGCTCGGCCGTGCGCGTGCACCCGCTCGGTGTCGTGCTCGGCGTCACCGCGGGCACGACGATCGCCGGCGTCGTCGGGGCGTTCTTCGCGGTGCCGTTCATCGCGACCGCGAACGCGATGATCCACGCGGCGGCGTCAGCCGACCCCGAGGCGGTGGCGCGGGGCGCCGAGGACCGCGAGGCCGACGTCGATCACGGCGGGGTCCAGTCGTAGCCGTCGATCCACCAGCAGTAGTACATCCACACCCACTGCAGCGCGATGCAGACCACCACGACCGCCACCCGGTACACCCGTGAGCGCGGCAGCGCGACGATCCCGAGCAGCGGAGCGATCGGCA
The DNA here is from genome assembly GCF_001865105.1 of Curtobacterium sp. MCBA15_016. Lineage (NCBI taxonomy): Bacteria > Bacillati > Actinomycetota > Actinomycetes > Micrococcales > Microbacteriaceae > Curtobacterium > Curtobacterium sp. MCBA15_016. Next base: position 20,738 of record NZ_MJGR01000014.1, on the reverse strand, counting down.
GCAGGATGCGCCAGGTGCTCGACTGCGGGAAGAACACGGCCAGCAGGTACACCAGGTAGGCGACGCCCCAGAGCCGCAGCTCGAGCCCGATCCGCCGCGCGGCCGGCAGGGCCACGAACGCGGCGAACCCGACCACCACGACGGCGAGCAGGATCGCGCCGGCCGGCTGCCCGAACCACCACCCGAAGCCCTGCACCCACGGCGCGAACGGGACGAGTTCCCGCCACCCGATGTACGACGACCGCCACGCCAGTTCGGTGTCCGTGTACGCCCGGGGCACCCCGGTCATCGCCCAGGCGATCGCCGGCCACGCCAGCCCGACGATCCCGGACACGACCGCGACCACCGCGGGTGGGACGAACCGCTGCACGGTGAGCGGCGACGACGCGCGGACCCACGACGGGCGGACGAACCACGCGGCGAGGAACAGCACGATCAGCAGCGCGAAGGCCAGCCCGGTGGGCCGGGTCATCCCGAGCAGCAGGACGACCGGGAGCATCGACCACCAGCGGCGGTCCACCATCAGCAGCAACGCGACGAGGAGCAGGAACAGGCCCATCGACTCGGCGTACGCGACCTGGAACATCGCCGAGACGGGTGCGACGCAGAACAGCACGGTCGCGAAGGTCGCCCGCGCCGGGTCGAGGAACCGACCCATCAGCCGCCGGAACACGAGCGCCGCTCCCCAGCCGAACAGGAGCGAGACGGACACGGCGACGAACTCGAAGGACGCGCCCGTCAGCGCCATCAGGCCCCGCACCAGGAAGGGGTAGGCGGGCATGAACGCCCACGCGTTCTCGGTCACGTGTCCCGTGGCGTCGATCGGCAGCGTCGAGGGGTACCCGGACGCGGCGATCACCCGGTACCAGGCGCCGTCCCAGATCGACGAGAACGACAGCAGGCCGGGGTGCTGCACCGTGAACGAGTTCGCCGCCTGCACGCTCGCGAACGCGGCGAGCATCGTGCCCGTGACGATCCGCGCGAGCACGTACACGACCGTGATCCGCACCCACCACGGCACGACCCGGTAGCGGGCGTGCCACCGGGCGCGGGCAGGGCTCAGCCGGGTGGACCCGGCCGTGGTCAGGCCGTCAGCCACCGACGCAGACCGTGCTCGACCGCGGTGATCTGGTCGACGGGGACCTGCTCGTCGTCGTGGTGGGCGAAGACCGGCTCGCCGGGCCCGTAGTTGACCGCGGGGACGCCGAGCGCCGAGAAGCGTGCGACGTCGGTCCACCCGTACTTCGGGCGGGGCGCGGGACCGCCGACGGCGGCGACGAAGTCCTGCGCCAGCGGGGCGTCGAGTCCGGGTCGGGCACCGGCGGCGAGGTCGACGATCTGCACGTCGTAGCCGTCGAAGAGCTCGCGGATGTGGGCGACGGCCTCGTCCGCGCTGCGCGACGGGGCGAAGCGGTAGTTGACGTGCACCATGACCTCGTCGGGGATGACGTTGCCGGCGATGCCGCCCGTGATGCCGACGGCGTTGAGGCCCTCACGGTAGTCGAGTCCGTCGACCGTGACGGTGCGCGGCTCATAGGCGGCGAGCGTGGCCAGGATCGGCGCGGCCTTGTGGATCGCGTTGTCGCCGATCCAGCTCCGGGCGCTGTGCGAGCGCTTGCCGGAGGCGCGGACCTCGGCCCGGAGGTTGCCGTTGCAGCCGCCCTCGATCTGCGCACCGGAGGGCTCGCCGAGGATCGCGAAGTCGCCCGCGAGGAGCTCGGGACGCGTCCGTGCCAGGCGTCCGAGGCCGTTCAGCGCGTCGCTCACCTCTTCGTGGTCGTAGAAGACCCAGGTGACGTCGACGCTCGGCTCGGCGAGGTCGTACGCGAGCTTGAGCTGGACCGCGCAACCGGCCTTCATGTCCACCGTGCCGCGGCCCCAGAGGATCTCGGTGCCGTCCTCGGCCGTCCGGAACTCGGTCGGCAGGTTGCCGTTGAGCGGCACGGTGTCGATGTGCCCCGCGATGACGACGCGGCGGTCACGACCGAGGTTCGTCCGTGCCACGATCGCGTCACCGTCGCGGATCACCTCGAGGTGGGGCAGCGGCGTCAGGGCGGCCTCGATCGCGTCGGCGAGCGGCCCTTCGTCGCCGGACACCGACTCGATGTCGCAGATGGCACGGGTGATGTCGATGGACGAGGCGGTGAGGTCGAGCGGCTCCGGCATGCGGGAAGCCTACCGGCCGACCCTTGCAGCCCGGCGGAGCCGTCCGGACGGACGGGTGGCCCCTTCCCCTCGCTGGGTACCCTGGTCCGGTGACCGACACGACCGCTGCCACCGCCCGCCCGACCCACGCCTGGGGCCACGGCCTCGCGACGATCGCCGCCGACGGCACGACGCTCGACACCTGGTACCCGGAGACGTTCGTCGGCGCGCTGCCCGCCGACGCCGTGTTCCCCGCCGACCTGCGCGCACACGTCGGCGACGACCCGCGCCGCGGTGTCACGATCGAGGCGGTCACGACCGAAGTCACGATCGACGCCGCACCCGCGAGCACGCCGGACGCGTACCTCCGCCTGCACCTCCTCAGTCACCTGCACGTGGCGCCGAACGAGGTCAACCTCGACGGTGTCTTCGCCCACCTGCCGATCGTCGCGTGGACGAACGCGGGCCCGGTGCACCCCGACGACCTGACCCGCCTCCGCCCCGGCCTGCAGCGCGCCGGGATCGCCGTGCACGCGATCGACAAGTTCCCCCGGCTGGTCGACTACGTCGTGCCGGACCGCGTGCGCATCGCCGACGCGAACCGGGTCCGGCTCGGCGCCCACCTCGCCCCCGGCACGACGGTGATGCACGAGGGCTTCGTGAACTTCAACGCCGGCACCCTCGGCGACGCGATGATCGAGGGCCGTGTCTCGCAGGGCGTCGTCGTCGGGAACGGCACGGACATCGGCGGCGGCGCCTCCATCATGGGCACGCTGTCCGGCGGCGGCACCCACCGCGTCTCCCTCGGGGAGCGCGCGCTGCTCGGTGCGAACGCCGGTCTCGGCATCTCGCTCGGCGACGACTCGGTGGTCGAGGCCGGGCTGTACGTGACGGCCGGCACGAAGGTCGTCCTCGTCGGCGCGGCTCCGAACCCGGACGGCACCCCGAAGACGGTCAAGGCCGCCGAGCTCTCCGGGACGCCCAACATCCTGTTCCGCCGCAACTCGGTCTCCGGCGCGGTGGAGGCACTGCAGCGCCAGGGGCAGGGCATCCAGCTCAACACCGCGCTGCACGCGTAGGCGGTCCGTCCGTGGGGGGAACGGTCGACGGACCGCACGGCCCGGTGCCGGTCCGCCGGTACGCCGCACGCCGGGGCACGACGTCGGCCACGACGCTCGTGTGGTTGCACGGGGGTGGGTTCTTCCGCGGCAGCCTCGACCTGCCGGAGGCGCACGTCGTCGCCGGGACCCTCGCCGACCGGGGGCTCGACGTCGTCACGGTCGGGTACCGCCTCGCTCCCCTGCCCGGGTTGTCCGTCGTCGGACGCCGAGGACCCCGGGGTCGACGCCGTCACCCGGTGCCGAACGACGAGGTCCGCGCCGTGCTCGAGGTCGTCCGCGGCGAGACCGACGGTCCGGTCCTCCTCGGCGGGTCGAGTGCCGGCGCGTGCCTCGCAGCAGCCGTGACCCGGACGCTGCCGGACGCCGCACGGCCGGACGGACTCGTCCTCGCGTACGGGTTCTTCCACGCCCGCACCCCGCGCGACGCGGCAGTCCTCCGATCGGTCCGCGGGCACCGACGGCTCACGCACCACCCGGCACTGCTCGACCGGGCGAACCGGAACCACGTCGGCCGCGCGGGTGACACCGCCACCGCGTTCCCCGGCGGCGAGGACCTCTCCGGCTTCCCCCGCACGCTCATGGTGGACGCCGAGCACGACACGATGCGGGCCTCGGGCGACCGGTTCGCCGACGAGCTGCGCGGCGCCGGGGTCGCGGTCGAACGGCACGTGCTCCCGGCAGCGCGCCACGCCTTCCTCAACCGGCCGGGGTCGCCGGACTCGGACCGGGCGCTCGACCTCGTCACCGCCTGGGCGGCGCGCTCGTCCGGCGCCTGAGCGGCGCGGGCGGGCACGCGGCGGAGCCGGCCGTGCGACGGACGGGAGGCGCGGTGCCGGCCCGCACCGTGCCTCCCGTCCGTCGATCCGTACCGTCCACAGCCCCGCGACCGCGCGTGGCTGCGCGCCGCGTCAGCGTGCGGGCAGGTCGCGCTCCGGGTGCCCGACGTAGAGCTGCTGCGGGCGCCCGATCTTGTTCAGCGGGTCGTTGTTGAGCTCGCGCCACTGCGCGATCCACCCGGGCAGACGCCCGATGGCGAACAGGACCGTGAACATCCGCGGCGGGAAGCCCATCGCCTTGTAGATGATGCCCGTGTAGAAGTCGACGTTCGGGTAGAGCTTCCGACTGACGAAGTACTCGTCCTCGAGCGCGATGCCCTCGAGCTCCATGGCGATGTCGAGCAGGTCGTCCTGCACGCCCAGCGCCTCGAGCACCTCGTGCGCGGACTCCTTCACGAGCTTCGCCCGCGGGTCGTAGTTCTTGTAGACGCGGTGCCCGAAGCCCATGAGCTTCACGCCGCGCTCCTTGTTCTTCACCCGCTCGACGAAGCGCGTCACCGGCTCGCCCGAGTCCTTGATCTGCTGGAGCATCTCGAGCACGGCCTCGTTCGCACCACCGTGCAGCGGACCGTACAGCGCGTTGATGCCGGCGGAGATCGACGCGAACATGTTCGCCTTCGTCGACCCGACCATCCGGACCGTGGCGGTGGAGGCGTTCTGCTCGTGGTCCTCGTGCAGGATCAGGAGCCGCTCGAGCGCCTTCGACAGCACCGGGTTCGGCTGGTAGGTCTCGGCCATCGTGCCGAAGTTCAGACGCAGGAAGTTGTCGACGAAGGACAGCGAGTTGTCCGGGTAGAGGAACGCCTGCCCGATGGACTTCTTGTGCGCGTACGCGGCGATCACCGGCAGCTTCGCGAGGAGCCGGACGGTCTGGAGCTCGACCTTCTCGGGGTCGTCGACGTCCATGTCGTCCTCGTAGTAGGTCGACAGGGCGCTGACGGCGCTGGAGAGGACGGACATCGGGTGCGCCGAGTGCGGCAGGGCGTCGAACAGACGACGGAGGTCCTCGTGCAGCAGCGTGTGGCGGCGGATCCGGGCGTCGAACGACTCGAGCTCGGCGGGCGTCGGCAGCTCGCCGTAGATGAGGAGCCAGGCGACCTCGAGGAAGGTCAGGTTCGACGCGACCTGGTCGATCGGGTAGCCGCGGTACCGCAGGATGCCCTGGTCGCCGTCGATGTAGGTGATGGCGCTCTTCGTCGACCCGGTGTTCACGAACCCGTAGTCGAGCGTGTTCATCCCGGTCTGCTTCTTGAACGTCGAGATGTCGATGGTGGACGCACCGTCGACGCTCGGCAGGATCGGGAACTCCGCCGTGCCGCCCGGGTACGTCAGCGTCGCGGTCGCCGCGGTCTGCTCGGCGGCGGGACTCACGGGGACGGGCGTGGTGGGCGGTGTGGCCGTCTTCTGAGCGTCATTGGCAGTGTCAGTCACGGTGACAGCCTAATCGCGCCCACTGTCGGTCGTGCACACATCGAGCCTCAGGACTTGGTGGGAACCACGGATTGCGCCGAGCGCGGAAGGCTCAGGCGGATGCCAGACGCCGCCCGCTCGCCAGTCGCTGCGCGGCTGCGGCGATGCGCTCGTCGGTCGCGGTGAGCGCCACACGCACGTGCTCGACACCCGCTGCGCCGTAGAAGGTCCCCGGCGCGACGAGGATCCCGCGCTCGGCCAGCCAGGCGACGGTGTCGAGCGCGGGCTCGCCGCGGGTGGCCCAGAGGTAGAGGCCCGCCTCGCTGTGGTCGACCCGGAAGCCGGCGCCTTCGAGTGCCCGTCGGAGCATGTTCCGTCGGGCGCGGTACAGCGCCTTCTGCGCCTGCACGTGGGACTCGTCGGCGAGGGCGACGATCATCGCTTCCTGCACCGGGAGCGGCGGCATCATGCCCGTGTGCTTGCGGACCGCGAGCACCTCGGCGAGGACCTGCGCGTCACCGGCGACGAAGGCCGCCCGGTAGCCGGCGAGGTTCGACTGCTTCGAGAGCGAGTACACGCTGAGCACCCCGTCCACCGAGTCACCAACGACCCGGGGGTCGAGGATCGTCGGAGTCGGTGCGGTGTCGTACGGCGGTTCCCACCCGAGTTCGGCGTAGCACTCGTCGCCGACGATGACGGCGCCGAGCTCCCGCACCCGCTCGACCGCGGCGCGCAGCTCGTCGATCGACAGGACGCGGCCGTCGGGGTTGCCCGGGGAGTTCAGCCAGACGAGCTTCGTGGTGGACGGCCAGGCGGCCGGGTCGTCCGACGCGAGGGCGTCGGCGCCGACCAGGGCCGCACCGAGCTCGTACGTCGGGTACGCCGCGGCCGGGAACACCACCGTGTCGCCGCGGCCGATGCCGAGCCAGAGCGCGAGCCCGGCGATGAACTCCTTCGACCCGATGGTCGGGAGCACCTGGTCCGGCGTGAGGGTCACGCCCTGGCGCCGGCCGTACCAGTCCGCGATCGCCTCACGCAGGGCCGGGGTGCCGGCGACCTGCGGGTAGGCGTGCGCGTCGGTCGCCTCGGCCAGCGCCGTGCGGACGACGGCGGGCGTCGGGTCGACCGGCGAGCCGACGCTGAGGTCGACGATGCCGCCCTCGACCGCCGCGGCCTGCTGCTTGAACGGGACGAGCTGGTCCCAGGGGAAGTCGGGGAGGTCGAGCGCCACGGGTCGGATCCGGCTCAGCCGCGGGGCGGTTCGGCCATGACGACCGGGTGGTCCTTGTGGATCACACCGACCTTCGCGGCACCGCCGGGGGAACCGACCTCTTCGAAGAACTCGACGTTGGCCTTGTAGTAGTCGGCCCACTCGTCGGGGAGGTCGTCCTCGTAGTAGATCGCCTCGACCGGGCACACCGGCTCGCACGCACCGCAGTCGACGCACTCGTCGGGGTGGATGTACAGCGACCGGTCACCCTCGTAGATGCAGTCGACCGGGCATTCGTCGATGCAGGCGCGGTCCTTGACGTCGACACAGGGCTGGGCGATCACGTACGTCACGGTTGGGGTGCTCCCTTCGGACTGAGCAGATCGAGTCTACCCGCGCGACCCGGCCGCACCTGACCGCCCGGCGGACGGACCGTCAGGCCCGGTCGGCCGTCCCCGACCGCCCGGCGGCCGACGCCCGGATGCCGGACAGGTCGGGCCACGCGAGCACGAGCGCCGTGACGGCTGCCGGCCCGAACGTCCACACGTAGCCCGCGACGTTGGCGAGCACGAGCGGGGAGCTCTGCCCGCCCACCGACGACAGCACCTGCGTCGCGGCGATGATCCCGATGCCGACCGCGGCGACCATCGCCCGCGACCGGTACAGCAGCCGGATGCCGACCGTGAGCCCGATCACGATCAGCGAGGTGAGCACGATGCCGACCGGGAAGCCTCCGAGGGTCTGCTGGTGCGTCACCGTGCCGAGTCCCCCGGCGACGAGTCCGAGCACGAGGGCGACCACGACGGCGGTGACCTTCCCCTGCCGCGAGAACTCGGCGAACGTCTGCGGCGCCTGCGGGACCCGGTCGGCGTCGTGACGGAACGCCTCGACCGCCGGCGCCTGGTGCCGGGCACCGTGCGGCATCACCCACGACAGCGCGGTCGGGTCACGGGGATCGACCGGGTCGACCGTCACCTGGGACCGGTACTGCTCGACGGCCGCCCGGACCTTCGCCCGCACCGGCACGACGTCGACGGTCACGTCGGCCTGCCCGGAGTCGGGGTCCACGATCATCGAGAACGGGAGTTCCTCGGCACGGGCGGCGTACCGCGCGGCGTGGTGGACCCGCACGTGGTCGGGGTGGCCGTAGCCGCCGTCGTCGGCGTAGCTCACCACCGCGTCCGCGCCGGTGGACCGGATCGCGGCGCGGATGTCGTCGACGACCTCGCCGAGGTCCGCCGCGGTCAGCGAGTCCGCCGGGGCGTCCCCGGCGGCGACGGCGCGTCCGTCGGGGCCCCACTGCATGCCGGAGTCGGTGTAGCGGCGCTCGGGCAGGTCCGTCGGACGCGCACCCGACCCGCCGAGCCAGAGGTGCGCCGGACCGCCGAGTGCGGCGAGGGCGGCGGCGATCTCGGTCTCGCGGTGCGCGGCGACCCGCGGACCGTCGCCGAAGAGCGGCGCGAGCTCGGGCGTCAGCATCTCGCCGCGCTCGCCACGGGTGGCGGTGAGCACGGTCACCTCGGCGCCGAGCTCGAGCAGGGTGGCGATCGTCCCGCCCGACGAGAGCGTCTCGTCGTCGGGGTGGGCGTGCACGAACAGGACGCGCTCGGGGCGGGTTGCGGGGGCCTTCGACATCGGGTCCAAGCGTACCCAGCGGTGGCTAGCGGGGCGTCACGATGTAGGTCGCCGTCACGCCGTCGCTGCCGTCGGAGAAGGTCAAGACCACCCGGTAGCCGTCGCTCCGGAACATCCCGAAGGCGCTGGACGAGTCCGCCCGCTTCGCCGACTCGGTGAACCCGGCGTCGGTGAGCTGCTGCGCGGCGGCCTCGAAGTCGTCGACCGAGGCGGCACGGACCTGTGCCACCCACCCGGATCCGTTCGGGCCGCTCCCGCCGCCGAGCACCGTGCCGTCGACGAGCGGGACGTCCTTCGTCGGGAAGCCGTCGGGGACCTTGCCGTCCGAGGTCACGTTCGCGCCCTTGAGCGCGGTGTCGAGTGCGCCGTCGATGCCGCCGGCGACCGAGGCCATGCCGTCCTGGACGGCCTTGCCGTCGATGCCCTGCACGCCCTCGGCGACGCTCGACGCGACCGACGAGCCGAGGTCGGTGGCCTGCTTCACGGCGTCGGACGAGCAGCCGGCCAGTCCGGCGAGGGCGATGCCGGCGGCGACGGCGGCGATCAGGGTGCGGGTCGGGGTGCGCATGCCCAGCACCCTAGGGGGCGAGACGGGAGGCGCGGCGTGAGTCCCCTGGGAACGTCACGTGCGTGGCGGGGTCGCGCCGCGCCTCCTGGCTCGGTCCCGCGGGACCGCCCGCGTCAGGCGACGTACGCGCGCGTCGCCGCGACGAGGGCGTCGACGCCCACCGGGATCGCCGTCTCGGCCTGCGGCGCGTAGAAGGGCGAGTGGTTGCTCGGGATGTCCTCGCCGCGACGGAACAGCTCCGGGTCGGTGATGCCGGTGAACCAGTAGACGAGCGGCGCTCCGGCTGCGGTGGCGAGCTGGCCGACGTCCTCGGACGCCATCGCCAGGCCGATCTCGAGGTCGCGGGCTCCGGGGACCTCGGCGCGGATCGCGTCGAGCACGGTCTGGGCGGCCTCGGCGTCGTTCACGGTGACCTCGGCACCCGGCGACCGAACGATCGTCGGCTCGGGAAGCCCACCGGCCTCGCTCTCGGCGCGGACGATGCGCTCGATCGAGGCGATGATCCGCTCGCGGGTCTCCTCGTTGCGGGCCCGCGTGGAGATCTCGATGACGGCCTGGTCGGGGATGATGTTCGCGCGGGTGCCGGCGTGGAAGCTCCCGACCGTGACGACCCCGGCGTCGCTCGGCGAGACCTCGCGCGAGACCACGGTCTGCAGGCGCACGACGGCCGACGCGGCGGTGACGATCGGGTCGAGCGAGGCCTGCGGGGCGGAACCGTGCGCGCCGCGGCCGTTGAACGTGACCGTCAGCCGGTCGCTCGACGCCATCACGGGGCCGCTGCCGACCGCGACGATGCCGACCGGCGCCGGCGCGGAGTGCTGCCCGAGGACGACGTCGGGCGTCGGGAAGCGCTCGACGAGCCCGTCCTCGACCATCGCCCGGGCACCGGAGATGACCTCTTCCGCCGGCTGGAAGACACCGACGACCGTGCCGTGCCAGTCACCCGTGGTGGCGGCGAGGCGCTCGAGGGTCCCGAGCAGCCACGTCACGTGGATGTCGTGGCCGCAGGCGTGCATCGTCGGGACGTCGTTGCCGTCCTCGTCGGTGCCGTGGTGCTCGCTGGCGTAGGGCAGGCCGGTGCGCTCCTGGACCGGCAGCCCGTCCATGTCGGCGCGGAGCCAGACGACGGGCCCCTCGCCGTTCGACAGGACGCCCACGACACCGGTGCCGCCGACGCCCGTGGTGACCTCGATCCCGCCGATCTCCGCGAGCCGGTCGGCGACGATGCCCGCCGTGCGGTGCTCCTGGAAGCCGAGCTCGGGGTGGGCGTGGAGGTCCTGGTACAGCGAGAGGAGGTCGAGAGTCACGCGCACCACGGTACATCCGACGACGGCCCGGCCACCTCGAACGAGGTGACCGGGCCGTCGGAGGGAGGCCGTGCCTCCTGGATGACTGCTTACGCGTCTTGACGCTTCAGGCGGGCGTACGCACGCTGGCGGGCCTGCGCGTCGAGCTCGACCTTGCGGATGCGCACGGCGTCGGGGGTGACCTCGACGCACTCGTCCTCACGCGCGAACTCGAGGCACTCCTCGAGCGACAGCTGGCGCGACGGCGTCATCGACTCGAAGGTGTCAGCGTTCGCCGAACGCATGTTCGTGAGCTTCTTCTCCTTCGTGATGTTGACGTCCATGTCGTCGGCGCGCGAGTTCTCGCCGATGACCATGCCCTCGTAGACCTCTTCGGTGGGGTTGACGAAGAACGTCATCCGCTCCTGGAGGTTCGTGATGGCGAACGGCGTGACGACACCGGAGCGGTCGGACACGATCGACCCGTTGATGCGGGTCTGGATCGGGCCGGCCCACTCGTCGTAGCCGTGTGAGATCGCGTTGGCGATGCCGGTGCCGCGGGTCTCGGTGAGGAACGACGTGCGGAAGCCGATCAGGCCGCGCGACGGGACGATGAACTCCATGCGCACCCAGCCGGTGCCGTGGTTCGTCATGTTCTCCATGCGGCCCTTGCGAGCGGCCATGAGCTGCGTGATCGCGCCGAGGTACTCCTCCGGCGTGTCGATCGTCATGTGCTCGTAGGGCTCCTGGAGCTTGCCGTTCTCGTCACGCTTGGTGACGACCTGCGGCTTGCCGACCGTGAGCTCGAAGCCCTCGCGACGCATCTGCTCGACGAGGATGGCCAGCGCGAGCTCGCCGCGGCCCTGGACCTCCCACGCGTCGGGGCGACCGATGTCGAGGACCTTGAGCGAGACGTTGCCGATGAGCTCGCGGTCGAGGCGCTCCTTGACCATGCGGGCGGTGAGCTTGTGGCCCTTGACCTTGCCGACGAGCGGGCTGGTGTTCGTGCCGATCGTCATCGAGATCGCCGGGTCGTCGACCGTGATGGTCGGCAGCGGACGGACGTCCTCGGGGTCGGTCAGGGTCTCACCGATGGTGATCGTGTCGAAGCCGGCGACGGCGACGATGTCACCGGGGCCCGCCGACTCGGCCGGGTAGCGCTCGAGCGCCTTGGTGACGAGCAGCTCGGTGATGCGGGCGTTGACGACGCTGCCGTCGTGCTTGACCCACGCGACCGTCTGGCCCTTCTTCATGGTGCCGTGGAAGATGCGCAGGAGCGCGAGGCGACCGAGGAACGGCGACGCGTCGAGGTTCGTGACGTGCGCCTGCAGCGGGTGCTCGTCGTCGTACTTCGGGGCGGGGACGTGCTGGAGGATCGCCTCGAACAGGGGCTCGAGGTCGTCGTTGTCCGGCAGCGAACCGTCGGCCGGCTTGTTGCGGCTGGCGGCACCCGCACGACCCGAGGCGTAGACCACGGGGACGTCGAGGATCGCGTCGAGGTCGAGGTCGTCGACCTCGTCCGACAGGTCGGAGGCGAGCCCGAGCAGGAGGTCCTGCGACTCGGACACGACCTCGTCGATGCGGGAGTCCGGGCGGTCCGTCTTGTTGACGAGCAGGATCACCGGGAGCTTCGCGGCGAGCGCCTTGCGGAGCACGAAGCGGGTCTGGGGCAGCGGACCCTCTGATGCGTCGACGAGGAGCACGACGCCGTCGACCATGGAGAGGCCGCGCTCGACCTCACCACCGAAGTCGGCGTGACCCGGGGTGTCGATGACGTTGATCGTGATGGGGCCGTCCGCGCCGAACTCGGTCGCGTGCTTGCCGTTGTAGAGCACCGACGTGTTCTTCGCGAGGATCGTGATGCCCTTCTCGCGCTCGAGGTCGTTCGAGTCCATCATGCGGTCTTCGCCCTCGAAGTGGGCGTCGAACGAGTTGGTCTGCGTGAGCATCGCGTCGACGAGGGTGGTCTTGCCGTGGTCGACGTGTGCCACGATGGCGACGTTGCGCAGGTCGGACCGGGTGGCGAGCGCCATACAGGACATCCTTTGGTGTTCGGAAGAAGATCGGGCGGCCGACTGTGGCGCTCGCGCCGCGGTGGCACTGCCCGGAGGTGGGCAGAACGCCCGACACGCCAGTCTACCGGTAGTTCGCAACCGAGAGGAGTACCCCCGATGAGCCGTCGGCGAACGTGGATCGAGATCACGATCGTGCTGATGCTCTCGCTCGGCGGCAGCGCGCTGTACTCGGTGCTGCAGATCATCGACGACCTGTCGCAGACGACGCCGCTCGGGCAGCAGTCCACGGCGCTCAACACCTCGACCACGACCGTGCAGTACGTCGACCTCGCCCGGCAGCTCGTGGGCATCGCGGTCGACCTCGCGCCGGTCGCGCTCGTCTGCTTCCTGCTCTGGAGCACCACCCGCCCGCACCTCGGTCGACTCGGCATCGACCGGTTCCGCGTGCGGCCCGACCTCGGTGGCGCGGCGCTCATCGCCCTCGGCATCGGGATCCCCGGGCTCGCGCTGTACTTCACCGGGCGGGCGCTCGGGTTCACCGTGAACGTGAACCCGGCGGCGCTCGACTCGTACTGGTGGACGATCCCCGTGCTGCTGCTCTCGGCGATCCGCTCCGGGCTGCAGGAGGAGGTGATCGTCGTCGGGTACCTCTACGAACGGCTGGGCGGCCTCGGGTGGGGGCGCTGGCAGGTCATCCTGTCCACCGCGGTCCTGCGCGGGAGCTACCACCTCTACCAGGGGTTCGGCGCGTTCGTCGGGAACGCCGTGATGGGCATCGTGTTCGGCTGGATCTACACGAGGTGGGGCCGGCTCCTCCCCCTCGTCATCACGCACTGCCTGCTCGACGCCGCGGTGTTCGTCGGGTACCCGTGGGTCGCGCACGCGTTCCCGCAGCTCTTCCGCTGACGCTCGTCGCCCGCGGCACGGCCGGCGACCGGCCCGGGCGCCCGCCGCGCCGACCGCGCGGCATCCCCCCGTTCGGGCGTCGGCGATGCGGCGGACCCGTCCGACCCCGGCCCGGCGGACCCACAGCGAACCCACAGCGCGGCGCCGCACCGGACCGTGGTCCCGCACCTACCGTGGCCGCATGAGCATCCCCGAGGTCGGCGATCCCGCACCCGGATTCACCCTGCCCGGCATGATCGTGCGCGACGGCACCCGCACCGACGACGAGTACGCGCTGTCCGCCGAGATCGGCCGGACGCTCGTGCTCGCCTTCTACCCGGGCGACGCCACCCCGGTCTGCACGGCACAGCTCTGCAGCTACCAAGAGGAACTCGACGACTTCGGCGACCTCGGCGCCGTGGTGTGGGGCGTCAGCCCGCAGGCGCTCGACTCGCACGAGGCGTTCGCCCGCGGGTCCTCGCTCACCTTCCCCCTGCTGAGCGACACCGCGGGGGACGTCATCCGCGCGTACGGCGTGCAGGCACCGGGGATCGGGCTCCGGCGGTCCGTGTTCGTGATCGGTCCGGACGGCGTGGTGCGCTGGCGGCACGTGGGGCTCGTCGGGCTCCGGTTCCCCAAGGCGGATGCGATCCGGGCGCAGATCGAGCTCCTCGTGGCGTGACACGGCGTGTCGGTCCCCCGAAGATGCGACGGTCTGGGGTATTGACACCCGAACGGGGGCCGAGGACGATTGACGCCACGAGAAGTCCACACAGGATCTGCCTCCCCGGGGAATCGGGTCGTCCGGAGATACGCGCTGGTGTGTCACACCCGCTCCCCGGGCGTTCCCGGGGAGGCATCTCGTAACCTCTTGGCTCCCCGGGCGTTGCGTGTCACCAAGGGTCGGCAGCCCGTAACCTCTTCGGCGTGACCACGATCCTCGCCCCCGGCATGCGTCTGCTCGCCGTCGTCCTGTGGGTCGCGGCCGCCGCGCTCGTCCCCCTCGCCCTCCTGAGCGGCGGCACCGCCTGGCTCGCCCCGGTCCCGAGCATCTGCATCGCCTTCATCGCGTGGGCGGTCCTCTGGCGCCCGCGCTTCGAGCTGACCGACGAGCACCTCCGCATCGTCGACGTCCGCCGCACCAGCACCTACACCTGGCGCCGCGTCACCGAGGTCCGCACCAAGTACGGGATCGAGATCGTCACGAGCGAGGGCATCCGCCGCACGTGGCTCGCCACCCGCAGGTCGGCCCGGCTCGCCGCCGTGGTCGACGGTCGTCCAGGAGGCGCGGATCGCCTCGACGTCGACGCTGCGGCCGAGCGCATCCGGGCGTTCGTGCCCGAGCCGCCCGCGCAGGACGGCCCGCCTCCGGCGACCGTGACGGCTGCGCCGATCACGCACCGCGTGCACGGGTGGACGATCCTCGCGATCGTGGTGCTCGCGTTCGTCGCGACCCTGGCGGCCGCGCAGCTCTGACCGCCGCGATCCCTCCGACGAAGAACGACATCCCCGACGTCGTGCGACGTCGGGGATGTCGTTTCCGTTCTCCAGCGGTGCGGACTACTTCTTGTAGCCCACGTCCTGCCACTTCACGGAGGACTGCTGGAACTGCGCCGGACCGTAGTTCACGAGGTCCTTGCGCACGCCCCAGGCGTAGGGCTCCGGGAACAGCGGGATCGTGCCCGCGACCTTGACGATCTTCTTGTCGATCGCGTCCGCGTCCTCGATGCGCTTGTCGGCGTCGAGTTCGGCGTTCGCCTTGTCCCAGGCAGCACCGAGCGAGTCGTCGGTCACGCCGGTGTAGTTCTGCCCCGCGTCGGCCGGGTAGTAGATCGACTTCAGCGACGACACCGGGAACGGCGTGCCCTGCCAGGCGAAGTACGTGGCGTCGAAGTCACGGCCGTCGGTGGTGACGTACTTCGTGAAGAAGTCGTCGGTCGGGACGGTGTCGATGGTCACCTTGAAGCCGGCGAGCTTCGTCTGCTGCTGCACGAGCTGCGCGACGTTCGCCGAGTTCTGGTTGTCCGACGGGATGACGAAGCGGACGTCGAGCGTCTTGCCGCCCTTGGTCGCGTAGCCGTCCGAGCCGATCGTGTAGCCGGCGTCCTCGAGCTTCTTCTTCGCCTTGTCGGTGCTGTAGCCGTAGACCGAGGACACGTTGTCCTGGTAGCCCTTCTGGCCGGGCAGGTAGACGAGGTTGTTGAGGACCTGCACCGGGCTCTTCACCGGCGAGAGGATCGCCTGCGCGACGACCTGGCGGTTGATCGCCTGGGCGAACGCCTGGCGGACCTCCTGGTCCTTGAAGACGTCCGACGTGCCGTTCAGGGTGATCTGACGCTGGGTCGTGCCGAGCGAGCGCTCGATCTTCGAGTCCGAGCGGCTGTTCGCGGTCTTGAAGTTGTCCGCGCTGCCGTTCAGGTTGAAGGCGTCGAACTCCTTGTTCGCGTAGGCCTGGGCGACACCGTCGCGGGACACGGTCTTGAAGACGATCGTGTCGAGCTTCGGCGCGTCACCCCACCACTTCGAGTTCTTCTCGAAGGTCACGACGCCGCCGTTGGCGTCGAAGGTCTTGAGGATGTACGGGCCGGCGGAGACGTACGTCTTGCCGTCCGCGGCGAACGGACCCTTCGCCCACGAGTTGTTGAAGTGGTCGGGGGTGTCCACGGCCCAGTAGGGGTAGATCGCGGTGAAGACGCTCGGCCAGTCGGCGTTCGTCTTCGAGAACGTCACGATGACGTCGCGCTCGTCCGAACCCTGCGTGACGGAGTCGACGTCTTCCCAGACGTTGGTGGCGAGCGGGGCGAAGGCCTTGTTCGTGCCGTTCAGCGCCTTCCAGTTCGCCTCGACGTCCTTCTCGGTGATCGGGGTGCCGTCGGACCAGACCGCCTTGGGGTTGATCTTGATCTCGACGGTCTGGGGCGAGTCCTTCGTCAGCTCGATCGAGTCGACGTAGTCCTTGTTCGCCTCCCACTCGCCGTTGGCCTTGAACTGGATGAACCCCGGCAGGTAGGTGCCCGCGATCGTGTTGTCGTCGACCGTCCCGGAGTCGAGGTTCGACAGCTGCCAGTTCGCCGGTGCGGAGTCGATCGGCAGGGTGAGCGAGCCGCCGTCCTTGATCGTGTCGCGGTCGGCGACCGTCCAACCCGTCGACTTCAGCGACGACGTGGCGACGGCCGAGCTGCTCTGTCCGGCGGACCCGCCGCCGGAGCAGCCCGCGAGCACGAGTGCCGCGGCGGCTGCTGTGGCGAGCACGGCCGTCGTCTTGATCCTCATTCGCATGGCGAGGATTCCCTTTCGTTGTGGTTCGCGCCGGAGCGCCGGGACGCGACGGCCCCCGCCGCCACGCCTGTTGGTTGAGAACCCTAGTCACATCCGAAGGTCGCACAAGGGCTGCTGTACCGAATCGAAACATGCTCGTAACGAATGTTGCATAGCGTCAACAGGGATCACCCACCCCGGCTCGGAAGCGGCTAGCCTGTCGCCACCGAACAATGCCGTCCGGACGGACGGCCGCACCCCACTGAGGTCCCAGTACATGCTTGCTTTCCTCGCGAAGCGGATCGTCAACTACGTGATCCTGACGATCGTCGCGACGACGCTCGGCTACATCCTCGCCAGCGCGACGCTCAACCCGACGTCCCGGTACCTCGGCAAGAACCCGCCGGTCCCGCAGAGTTCGATCGACGCCGCGCTCCAGAAGCTCGGCGCCGACCCGAACACCCCGCTCCTGGTCCGCACGTGGAACTGGTGGGTGAACCTGGTCACGCACGGCTCGCTCGGCATCAGCGCCCGCGGCACCGAGGTCACGGCCGACATCGTCGCCCGCTCCGGCACGAGCCTGCGGCTGCTGGTGATCGGCACCCTGCTCGGTGCGATCCTCGGTGTCCTGCTCGGCGTCTGGAACGCCGTCAAGCAGTACAAGACGTCCGACCAGGTGTCGACCTACCTGTCGTTCGCGGTGCTCGCGACGCCGCCCTTCGTCATCGCGGTGGTGCTGATGATCCTGGCGACGACCCTCAACGGGGCGGTCGGGACGCAGCTGATCTCGTTCACCGGTGAGTACACCCCGGGGGTGTCCGGGTTCTTCCCGGTGCTCGGCGACCGGCTGGTGCACCTGCTCTTACCGACGATCTCGCTGACGGTCGGCGCCGTCGCCTCGTACTCGCGCTACCAGCGCTCGGCGATGCTCGACGTGCTGTCGAACGACTTCATCCGGACGGCGCGCTCGAAGGGCCGGACGCGTGGATCGGCCATCATGCGGCACGGTGTCCGCGTCGCCCTCATCCCGATGTCGACGTTCTTCGCGTACTCGTTCGGCCTCATCCTGACCGGTGCGAGCATCACCGAACTGGTCTTCAGCTGGCACGGCATGGGCGAGTACTTCGTCCAGAGCATCAGCAACAACGACATCAACGCGGCAGCGGGCACGATCCTCTTCACGGCGATCCTCGTGCTCATCGCAGGCACCCTCGCGGACCTGCTCTACGCCGCGCTCGACCCGCGAGTGAGGGTGTGACCCGTGTCTGTTCTCGACCCCACGACCACGACCACCGCCGGCGACCCCGGTGACGGCAACGCCGGGCAGCCGGCGCACGTCGTCGAGGTGAAGGGTGGCCGCACCCCGCTCTGGCGCAAGGTGCTCGGCACCTGGCGTGCCCGCATCGGTGGCGGTGCACTCCTCCTCATCCTGCTCTGGGCCTTCGTCGGTCCGTACCTGTACCACTGGAACGCCGTCGACTCCGACGGGCTCGCCTTCGGCATGCCGCCGAGCGCCTCGCACTGGTTCGGCACGAACGACATCGGCCAGGACATCTACGCCCAGACCCTGGTGGGCCTGCAGAAGTCCCTGCTCATCGGGCTCATCGCCGGTCCCGCCGCGACCCTCATCGCGGGCATCGTCGGTGCGATCGCCGGGTACTTCGGCGGGTTCGTCGACCGGGCGCTCGTGTGGGGCATCGACCTGCTCCTGGTCATCCCGTCGTTCTACGCGCTCGTGCTCCTCAGCCCGCTGTTCAAGAACCTCAGCTGGCTCGCGCTCATCGTCGGCCTGGCGATCTTCGGGTGGATGATCATGGCCCGCGTGATCCGCGGACAGACGATGTCCCTCCGGGAGCGCGACTACGTCAAGGCCGCACGGTTCATGGGCGTCCCGTCGTTCACGATCATCCGGCGGCACATCCTGCCGAACGTGGCCTCGCTGCTCATCATCGACGCCACGCTCGGCGTCGGCGCGATGATCCTCTCCGAGAGCGCCCTGAGCTTCTTCGGCTTCGGCATCCAGGTGCCGGACGTGTCGCTCGGCACCCTGCTCGCCGCCGGCAGCCAGTCCGCGGTCACCCGACCGTGGCTGTTCGTCCTGCCGGCTGCGACGCTCGTCGCCACGGTCCTCTCCACCAGCCTGCTCGGCGACGCCCTGCGCGACGCCATCGACCCCACCTCGGGAGCCAACCGTGACTGAGCCGCTGCTCACCGTCTCCGACCTCGCCGTCACGTTCAACCCGGGCTCCAAGCCCGTGTACGCCGTGCGCGGCGTGGACTACTCCGTCAACCAGGGCGAGTTCCTCGGCATCGTCGGCGAGTCCGGATCGGGCAAGTCGGTGTCCTCGATGGCCGTGATGGGTCTGCTGCCGTCGTCGGCCAAGGTCGAGGGCAGCATCCGGTTCGACGGCCGCGAGCTGCTCGGCCTGAACGACCGCGAGATGTCGAAGCTCCGTGGCGGCGACATCGCGATGGTCTTCCAGGACCCGCTCTCCGCCCTGACGCCCGTGTACACGATCGGCCAGCAGATCGTCGAGGGGCTGCGGCTGCACGACCGGAACCTCACCGCGCACGCCGCCCGGGCCCGTGCCGAGGAACTCCTGCGCGTCGTCGGCATCCCGAACCCCTCGCGGCGGCTCGACGCCTTCCCGCACGAGTTCTCCGGCGGCATGCGGCAGCGCGCCATGATCGCGATCGCCATCGCCAACGACCCGAAGCTGATCATCGCCGACGAGCCGACCACGGCGCTCGACGTGACGATCCAGGCACAGATCCTCGACGTGCTGCAGACCGCCAAGGACATGACCGGTGCCGCCGTCGTCCTCATCACGCACGACCTCGGTGTCGTCGCGGGCAACGCGGACCGGGTCGCCGTGATGTACGCCGGCCGGATCGTCGAGACGGCACCGGTCGAACCCCTCTTCCGCGAGCCGGTCATGCCGTACACGATCGGTCTGCTCCGCTCGATGCCGAACATGGCCTCGGCACGCTCGGAGCGCCTCGTCCCGCTCGACGGCCGTCCGCCGCTGCTCACCCAGAAGCCGACCGGCTGCCCGTTCGCCGACCGCTGCCCCGCCGTCCTCGACGCCTGCCGTGAGGGCGAACCGGCCCTGATCGCCCCGTCGGTGGCACCGAGCGACGACAACCCGGTCCTGACCGGTGCGACGCCGACCATCACGAACGGCGCCTTCGACGATGAGCACACCGCGGCGTGCATCCGCCGCGACGAGATCGCCGCCGGCACGCTCGCCCGCTCCGAGATCTTCCCGCGCCCGGAGGACGTCCCCGAGTCCGAGATCGACCACGGCGACGACGTGGTCCTGCAGCTCGACGACGTCGTGAAGACCTTCCCGCTGACGAAGGGCGCCCTGTTCCGCCGGCGCATCGGCGAGGTGCACGCGGTCGACGGGATCTCGCTCACGCTGAAGCGCGGACAGGTCCTCGGGCTCGTCGGCGAGTCCGGCTGCGGCAAGACCACGACGATCATGGAGATCCTCGAGCTCGCCGGCGCGCAGCAGGGCACCATCAAGGTCAACGGCGTCGACACCGGCACCCTGTCGAAGTCCGACCGCCGTGCGCTCCGGAGCGACATCCAGGTCGTCTTCCAGGACCCGATGGCCTCCATCGACCCCCGACTCGACATCGGGTCCGTGATCGGCGAGCCGCTCACGGTGCAGGGCGTGCCGAAGGACGAGATCCGCCGACGCGTGCGGGACTCGCTCGAGCTCGTCGGTCTCGAGCCGAGCTACATCGACCGGTACCCCCACGAGTTCTCCGGCGGCCAGCGACAGCGCATCGGCATCGCCCGCGCGCTCATCGTCGAGCCGAAGATCCTCGTGCTCGACGAGCCGGTGTCGGCGCTGGACGTGTCCGTGCAGGCCGGCGTCATCAACCTGCTCGAGGACCTCAAGCACCGCCTGGGCCTGTCCTACCTGTTCGTCGCGCACGACCTCTCGGTCGTCCGGCACATCGCCGACGACGTCGCGGTCATGTACCTCGGCCGGATCGTCGAGTACGGCGACGGCGACCGGGTGTTCGACGACCCGCAGCACCCCTACACCAGGGCCCTGCTGTCCGCGGTCCCGGTGCCGGACCCGTTCGCCGAGGCCGCCCGCGGACGCATCCTGCTCGACGGCGACCTCCCCTCCCCCACGGAACGGATCGACGGGTGCCGGTTCCGCACGCGCTGCCCGCTGTACCAGCTCCTCGACGAGGACCGGCAGCAGCAGTGCCGTTCGGTGGACCCGCGTCTGCAGGACGTGCACGGACGCGGCGTGGCCTGCATCCAGACCGACCAGAACCACCTGCTCACCGAGCGGGTGTCGGCGACGGTGTGACCGACTGACGTTCCGTGTGACGGACGGGAGGC